>JAFGJS010000085.1 GCA_016928995.1 Candidatus Sumerlaeota bacterium
ACGTTAAAAAACTGCGATTCCGGAGGCAAGAAAAACCACCTTAAAAAATCGATTTTTTGTCTAGACAGAGGGGACAAGCTCAAAATGGAGTTATTCTGAACCTCTAGAACGATACAATGAAAAAAGAAAAATTGTAATTTGATTTGCCAGACGCAAAACCGGAAGATAGACTGGACTTGTTCGAGTGAACCGTGAAGGCGGATCGCGCCGCGCACATGGGCGAAACACCGCAGAATCCCATCAAGAGGCATGGCATGCCCGAGTCAACAGTCGCAATCATCCTGGCCGGCGGCAGCGAAGGCGAATTCGGCGCGCTCACCAGGCGCCGCGCCAAGGCGGCCTTGCCGTTCGGCGGGATGTTCCGCATTTTCGATTTCTCGATCAGCTGCCTGAGCCAGTCCCAGGTTGACAAGGTCGGCGTGATCATCCAGCACCTGCCCGCGGCTTTGATCGAGCACATCGGCGTGGGCGAGACGTGGGACTTCAACGGCTATTACCGGCTGCTGAAGATCATGCCGCCGTTTCTCGGCATCGGCGAGGCGGCCTGGTATAAAGGCACCGCCGACGCGCTGTATCAAAACATGAACTTCATCCGGCGCTTCGATCCCGAAAACGTGCTGCTGTGCTATGGGGAGCATCTGTATCACATCGACTTCGACGCCGTGATCCAGTACCACCACGATCATAACGCCGACCTGACCATCGTCGCGAAAAACACACCGCTCAAGCTGACCTCGGCCCGGCTCTGCCGCCTGGTCTGCGATCCGGCTAATCCCGCGCGCGTCGTGGACTGCGCGCGCAACACGGAGCGTTATCAGCAGCATCCCGTGGCTACGGGGATCTACGTGATCAAAACCAAAGTGCTGGAGCGGCTGCTGAAACAAATGCTGCGCGATCGCACGGGCCACAGCCTTTCGGCCAACATCATCGCCGTGGCGCCGGACCAGCACCGCGTGTTGCAATACCCGCTGCACGACTATTGGAACGAACTGAACTCGCTCGATGAATACTTCCAGGCCAGCATGAGCCTGCTCAAGGCCGATCCGCCAATCGTGCCGCAGGAATGGCGGATCATCACCAATCCGGACGACCGCAACCTGGGCCACCGCACGCCGGCATTCGTCAGTGAAAAAGCCAGCGTGGCGGATTCGATTCTTTGCCCGGGATGCAAGGTCTTAGGCCAGGTGGAGCGCTCGATCCTCTCTCCCGGCGTCGTGGTGGAGGAAGGCGCGCGAGTCAGCAACTCGATCATCATGCACGACGCCATCGTGAAACGGAACGCCACGCTGCGATACGTGATCGCGGACAAAGATATCGCGTTCGCGGAAGGCGGAACGTACGGCGTCGAATTCGATCCAAACACGCAACAGAAACCGAAGCTTACGCTTTTCGGCCGCGATGAGCAGAGCGTGACGGAGGATTAACGCCAGTCTTGCCGGATTTTTAAGTATGATGCGAACGACAATACTTCAACGCAGAAACCGAACATGATAAAAGAGAAAAGCATTTGCGCGATGATCATGGCCGGAGGACAGGGCAGCCGCCTGTCGATCCTCAGCGAGCTGCGCGCCAAACCCGCCGTGCCGTTCGCGGGCAAGTACCGCATCATCGACTTCACCATCAGCAACGCGATGCACTCGCGCATCCCCTACGTCGGCATCTGCACGCAGTACCGCCCGTATTCGCTGATGACGCACATCTCCAACGGCTCGGCCTGGGGCTACGGCGGCCAGCGCTCGCAACTCAGCATCCTGCCGCCGTATCACACCACCCACGACACACAGTGGTACAAAGGCACGGCCGACGCGATCTATCAAAACCTGGAGTTCATTGAACACTTCCAGAACGTCGAGTATGTGCTGATCCTTTCCGGCGACCACATTTACCACATGGACTACCGCAAACTGCTGGAGTTCCATTCCGCCAATCAAAGCGACCTGACAATCGTGACCCAGGAAATCCCCTGGGAGGAAACCTGCCGCTTCGGCATCGTCGTGCTCGACGGCGAGCAACGCATCACTGGTTTCCAGGAAAAACCCAAGCAGAATCCGGCGTCGAACCTGGCCAATCTCGGCATCTACCTCTTCAATCGCCGCGTGCTGGAGCAACGTCTGCGCGAAGACGCGGAGAAAAGCGACGAAGAGTCCGAGCATGATTTTGGCAAGAACGTGATTCCCAGCATGGTGGAGCATGGCGACAGCGTGCAGGCGTTCCGTTTCAACGGCTTCTGGCGCGACGTCGGCACGATTCAGTCCTACTGGGAAACCAGCATGGAACTGCTCAGCCCCGACACCGACATCCGCATCGAAGACTGGCGCACTCGCACGAACCCCTGGAGCCATGGCAAAAGCATCCATGTCCCGGCGCGCGTGCTCCCCTCGGGCACGGCCAGCCACGCGTTGATCTCGCAAGGCTGCATGGTGGAAGGCAAAGTTCGCAACAGCGTGCTCTCGCCCGGCGTGTACATCGGCCAGAACGCCGTTGTGGAGGATAGCGTGATCCTCAACGACGTTTACATCGCACCCGGCGCGGTCGTGCGCAAGGCGATCATCGACAAACATGCTCGCGTCGGATATAATACCGTGATCGGCGAAGGCGACAACGCAGTCAACGTCGAACTGCCCGGCATCCTGGACTCCGGAATCACCGTGATCGGCAAACAAGCGGAGCTTCCGCCCTCGATCGCCGTCGGTAAAAATTGTCTGGTGTATCCAGGCGTCAGCCATAATGATTTCAGGCAAAAGGAATACGAATCGGGTTCAACGATTCGAAAGTGATTCTCTGCTTCATCTCGAATTGCTCAACGGCTCTGGCAATCGCCATTCCCATTTATCCGTGAGTACTTGATCAATCAGCATCGTTAACAGGTCAAAAAAAAGCCGTCCCGATAAAACGGGACGGCAATCATGTTTACTGCGATCTTGCAGGAGAAATAATACTACTTCGATTTAATTCGCGTTGCATACATCAGGGGTTCATTCAACTTTCACACGGTCGCTCCCTGATTGTTGCACGTTCTTACCACTGCGAAATGCTGCGGCAGGTGTAAGAGGCGCTGGTCGGTCCCGGCGAGCCGGAGGAGCCTTCCATCTGGAGGTTCCGGATCAGCCAGAAGTTTTTGTTCCGGAAGCTGCTGCCCGTGTGGGTCGCGGTCCAGGAACCGTTGATATACAGCCAGACCCAGGCGTCATTCTCGCCGCTGGCCGTGCTTTTCAACTGCATATGAGTCTTATAGTACGTATTGTTTGAACTGGTGGTTTTTGTTTCCCAGCTGCCGTCGTAGGTGTTCTGCCAAACCGTGCCGCTGCCCTTCCATTCGGCGATGTCCACTTCGCCGGTCCAGGCGCCATCAGTCGTGATCCAGAAGGCCGGCCAGGTGCCGCGAGCTGTCGGAGCGCTGCAGTAAGCCTCGGCCCCCGCGGAGGTGTCGCCGGACCACATGTACAGCTTCGTGGTGCTGTAGGAACCGCCGGAGTTGTATTTATAGCCATTGGCGCCAGGCTGTGTGGCGACCATCGTGTCGCCGCACCAAGCCATGTAAACCGTTCCGTTGTGCGTATAGCCCCAGGGATAGCCTCTGTTCCAACCCGTGCCGCAGTTCGTGCTGCCGCTGCTGCTGGAACTGCTGCTGGAACTGCTGCTCGCGATGGACCACTGCTGGTTGCTGCCGCCCCAGTAGGACCACGTGCCGACGTTGTCGCCGCTGCTCGTGCCGTAGGCGTCCACGCACTGGCCGCTGGAGATTTTCGGCGTGATGCGGTAATAACCGCTGCCCACCGAGGCCAGATAATACGTCTGCGGATCGCCGCCCCAATAGCTATAGACAGCGATGTTGGTTCCGTTGCCAGTGCCCCAGTTCCAGGTGTCCATAGCAAGATTGCTCTGGACGTTGCGGAAGGTATAGCCGCCATTCGCCGAGGCGATGTTCCAGCGCTGATTGGAGTTGCCGTAGTCGGTATAGATGATGACATTGGAGCCAGCTGAGCTGCCGGCAGCATCGAGCACTTTACCGCTGGCGCGGTTGGTGACTTTCATGTTGCTTCCAGTTTGAGCTTGTACGGTGTTGCTTAACGCAAGGAGCACACAAGACGCAACCACCATTGCAATTAACCGTTTCATAATATATTCCCCTTCTTTGAATGTCCATGCCTTGCGCCTGATAGACGCATGACGGGCATGATAAGGCACTCATCACTCGACCGACGACACATTTGACTGACAAAAAATCGCCCCTGCCGATTCAAAATGAATCCCAAAACTGCAAATTGCTACTTTCCGGTTTCGCTGAAGCAGATGATGGCAGGTTGCCGCTACGAACGGGGATCTGCTTTTTGGAACAAACCCTGTATACAATTTTTTGTCGTACAATTTAAAAACAAAGAGGAGCGCGGGAACCTCCTTTCTTACGATCTTGAGGCCATACCTCAAAAGCGCTCTGAAGGTTATCGCCGGTAATCCTGGCGGATTACGGCTTTAACCGTATGGAGTTCCGGGCACACAATACGAATCTCGATCAAGACAAGAAAAATGCAAATGGCGTAAGGATGAAGCTTCCTTCAACGCCTGAGGGTAATCACAAGGGCTGACTCCCCTAATGCCAAGAAACGAATGGACTCTTGGCCCACTCATATTAACAGTGTTGGTATAGAATTGACCGCAGATGACATTAAAAGCCTTCTTCATCGTTATCGGAACCATAACAGATAACAAAACAGATGCAAGAAAAAAATTATTATTTGCGCCCTGAAAAGTGCGCTGTCGTCTCATCGCGCTGAATCTGTTTGCGTTATTGGATTTTCAGGAATGCACATACGAATGAAATTGATAAACTTTAATCGTTGGCGTTTGATATCCGACAAATAAATATCAGTTGGAAACAGGGGATTCTAATATATGCACCAATCCTCAGAGGGCATCAGGATCACGTGCTCATGAGCGAGCAATTCGATCCGCATGAGAGCTTGCTCTAAGGCATGGGCGCGGCGTGGCTCCAATTCATGCAACACCGGAAGCGCCGCACGCAGCCAGTCCGGGCGCCAATCCATGCCGCCCCAACGCACATCTTCCTGCTGCGGAAAATGCAAATCCGACGGCTGCTCCATCTCTCCGGAAAAGCTTTCAGCCAGCAGCGTAAAGAAATCCTTCGGCTCGGGAATGACACGCACATTCAGTTTGCGCATGCCGATCTTCTCCGCCGTATACTCCAACGCTCCGCGCAAACCGCCGATCTCGTCCACAAGCCCCGCCTCCCGTGCCTGCAATCCTGTGTATACGCGACCGCCCGCGACGTCCTCAATCGGCTTTTGCAGCCGTTCGCCGCGGCCCTTTACTACGCGGCCGGTGAATTCCTGATAGGTCTCATCCAGCATCTGCTGCATCTTGTTGAGCTGCGCTTCGTTCCAAGGCTCCGCCGAGCTCAACAGCCCGGCCATGGCGCCGCGATCATTGCTGTGCCAGGTCACGCCGATTTTATCCCAGGCGGAGCCCAGGGCGAGTTTGCCGCCCACTACGCCGATGGAGCCGGTGATCGTGTTTTCATCCGCGAAAATCGTATCCGCCCAGCATGAGACGTAATATCCGCCGCTGGCCGCCACGTTGCCCATCGAAACCACGAGCGGCTTGCCTGCGTCCTTCACCAGTTTCGTCGCGTTGAGGATCACATCGCTGGCCAGCGCCGATCCCCCTGGCGAATCAACGCGCAGCACCACGGCCTTGATCGAGGGATCTTCCGCCGCATCGCGCAACGCCTTGACCAAGGTTCCGCTGTACGCGCCGCTGGAGCCGCCGAAGGGCGAAACCTCGCTATACCCGCGCAGAATCATCCCCTCCACGATCACCAGTCCGATCGCATCTTCCGGTTGCGCTTGCGCCGCCGCATGCGAAGCGCCGGTGAACAGCCCCAGCAGTTTCAACGGATTGCTGAAATCAATCTCGGAAGTTTGAAACGTTTCGCCGTAATAATTGTCGATCACGGTGTTGTTCCCATGATTCTCCCGGATCATCTCCAGGAATTCGTCCTGCGTCATCACCGTGTCGATCAATTGCGCCTTCAGCGCCTGCTCCGCGGTGAACATGCCTTCGTCGATCAAGCCGCGCACCTGGTCTTCGCTCAATCCCCGCGCATCGGCGATCATCCGCACAAGCGATACGTACATGCCGTCCAGCAACCGGTCCATGTTTTCCTGCGCCGCTTCGCTCGGACCGGTCAGCGTGAACATCTCCGCCGCCGACTTATACGGTCCGACGTGCAGCATTTGCGGCTCCACGCCCAGCTTGTCCAGCAAGCCGCGCAAATACGGCGCCTCCGAATGCAGCCCGGTCAGGTACAGCGTGCTCGTGGGCGCCAGCGACAAATCCGTCGCCGCCGTGCATAGCGCATAGGACGAGGTCATCAAATCCTCCGCATGAATGTAGACCCGTTTGCCCGCACGATTGTAACGGATCATCTCCTGATGCAGTTCCTCGATCTGCGCGAAGCCCGGCTGCATGTCGCCCATCGTGACGATCACCGCCGGCACGCGCGGATCCTCGCGCGCAGCCTTCATCCGGGAGAGCAGTTTCTGCAGGGAAGTGTAATATACGCTGGAGAATGCAAACAGATCCTCCACCGGCGACTCGTTGAGCTGGCCGCCCAGATGAAAATGCGGCAATAGAGCCGGCCGCTGCTGATCCAGCAAGTCCTCGTCCAGTCCCGGCTCTTCGGCGAAGCCCGGCGCCGCCAGCATGCTGAAAATCAACAACACAACGATCCAATGGCGATAAAGTTTCACGCAACGCAGCATCATGGAATCCGCTCCTGACCGTTAAGATCCAATTTAATTGGACGGCTGCATTCAACCACACTTTCCCGGCTTCGGGCAAGCACTATCGCCCGACAGCAATCCCCGATGCGATTCTGTGCTCCCCGGATCACATTGGGATTTCATCCGCTTTGACACAGAAGATGCCGCTCCGGAAAAATCATTTGGAAAATGGGCAACCCCATAAAGTCACCACAGAGCACACCGAGATCACAGAGGTTCTATTTTGAAGCTGTGAACACAATAATCAAATCTTTGCGCGCTCTGCGTCTCTGCGTGAGATTTTATTTTTTGAGGTTTCCTTGATTCTGCGGATCAGCGCAGCGATTCCTTTGAAAATCAAAGACAGGATGATCGACAGGTATAAGCCTATGTTGCAGGCTGCGGCGGCGTACGCCGTGATTGAACCGTTCTTGCTGATGGCGCGTTTCAGCGACGGATACTGGCTCAGGCTGTATAGCAGCAGAAATGCAAAACTCAGGCCAAACAACGCCCCCCACACTCGCTTGGACACTCGCAATCGGTCCATCACGAAACCAAGAACAGCGAGAATAGCGGCGCCGGTAAGAATGATGATCCAAAGCACATCGCGCAGGTGGCCGATGTCGCGCATGATGAAGCACACCCACGACCCGGCGATGGAGCTGACGACAAACAGCCCATACTCATCCCCAGGGTGAAAATACGACACAACGGCGGCAGCCGCCCAAACGACCGGCAAAGCTATGGTGAAAAAAAGTCTGATGGGACGTTTTCCTCCTGTCGAACTTTCAGGCTGAGGTGCGTAAAAGCGTCATCTCAAGCCGTTTGTCAGGCCGCAGAGCGCGATCTGAACATATAGATCGCCCAACCAAGCGTGTCGCGCCCCCAACGCAGGTATGCCGCCTTCGCCTTGCTTACGCGCTCAACCACCTCCGTCAAGTCCGGATCATCTGGATGGGTGCGAGCGTACTCGTCTGTCGCGAACCATTGGAGACCCTCATACCTGTCCCAGTCGTCCTTGCTGCTCACGATGGTGTGAACGAGCTCCACTCCTCGCTGCTCTCCGGCTTCTGCATTCGAGGAGTGGCTCCCGAAGTCCTCTCGCGCGCACCCGGATGCCTCCAGGTAATCCTCTGACGGCTCCTGCCGCCAGTATGGCTCTCCCACGATCACCCAGCCGCCGGGTTTCACCATGCTGATCAGCGCTTCGAGGGTATTCGCATGCCCCCCGAAGACCCAACTGGCGCCGATGCATGACGCCAGATCGAAGCTGTGCGGCTCGTCTGGCTTGAAATCCGCGCCATTCATCTGAGTGAAGGTGATGCCAGCGCCCGGCGCACGCGCCTTGAGCCTTCTCTCCGCATCGGCAATGAAGAAAGGTGAAATGTCGATGCCCATGCCACGAACGCCATAGACTTCCGCCAAGCGAATCAGGAAATCGCCCTTGCCACATGCAATGTCAACCACCTGCGCGTTAGTTGGGAGGCGCAGAAGTTCCACGAGACGCGTCAGTTTTTCCTCGCTCGTGGGATTGCATATCACATGTTCACGGTGAGTGATGTCGAAGAACTTCCATGTGTCCATAATTTTCAATCCTTCGATGGTCTAATAAACTGCGGCATCCAGATTATTTATGTTCGTCTTCCTTGTCGGACTGATCGAATAAATCACCGATCTCCTGCTTAACTTCACTGGCGCCTTCCATGATTTTTTCGCCGGCGCCGCTCAAGCCTTCTTCGGCTTGATTCAGCGTCTGATTCAATTGCTTCATGCTTGCATTCAGGGCATCCGCCAAGCCCGACACCGCCTTCTGCAATTCCTTTGGAATCCGGTCGCCCGCGATGGCGGCTGTTTCGCTGGCCAGCCGCGTCAGGAACACTCGCATGGCTCTGGAGATGGTTAAATCTTTTTTCTCCTTGCCCAGATCGCGAATTTCGATTTTAGGCAAAGCCACGCCAACTGGCTCTTTCAACATCGGCGCCGTAATCTGCGCCCGCGCGCCGGTGAGGATGAGTTCGTCGATGATCACAGGCATCGAACTTTCAGGCGCCTGTTCTTCCACCTGTTTCTGTTCCGAGGCCTCGGCGTCATCAATGATCTGCCCAAAATTCGTCTTCCCCAGCTTGTAATCCAGCGTCAGATACAAGTCCTTCAGTTCAATCTTGCTGAAATGAATCTCGCCCCCTGACAGCGCCTTGAGATCCATCTGCACATCAATGTTTTGTGTTTGGATGGAATACGGCGCCTTGAAGCCTTCGGGATTGCCGATGGTCAAATCCCGCACCTGCGCGCCGCCGTCAGCGCTCAAATCGATGGCGCCGATTTTCACCTCAACTTGCAGCGCATCGGAAAGCAGCCGTTCCACGCGCGGAGTCACGAGGGTGTTGAAATGATTCCAGACGATAATAACGCCTGCCGTAAATACTATCAACAAGGCCAGCGCTGCGATGAATAGTTTTTTCATTGAACGCGCCTCATCAAGTCATTCAACAACTAAAAATTTTCTACCAGCGTTCCCGGTTGCCGCGCATGTCGACCTCAACCCAGGGAGTTTCGGGCGTGGTCGGGTCCGTGCGGCCGGAATACACTCCGACGCCGCCGTACTTGCCCGAGGCGCGCTCCAGACGAGTGCAGATCTGTTCAACGTACTCAGCGTCGGCCTTGTCGATCTTGTCGTCCTTGTTCAGGTCGTCCATCTTGCCGTCGTTATCGGCGTCCACGATGAACGCGGCGCCGTCGCCGTACATCTGCCGGGTGAAATCAGTGAACTCGCCGCCACGACGGCGGAAGCGCTGCACCAGGTTCGGCGACATGTAGCCGCGGAAAATCTTCAACGTCTCCACCTTATGCCCGGCTTTGTTCAGCTCGACCACGATCTCCTCCAGCCGTTCCAGCAGGCGCATGTCGAGCGCGATATACGTGTCCGGGCGGTTCGATTCCCATTCGGTGACGAACTGGCCGAGGCGGAAGTGCGGCGAAATTTTCTGGTTGCTGACTTCCGGCGTTACGCAGATGAACCACTTCGGCGGGTGGTACTTCTCGCGCCGCGCCGCGATGTATGGTTTCACGTTCTCGCCGTCTTCGTTGGGATACACGCCGATGGGGAAACCGCCGATCAGACCGTTGCCGTCGCGATCAAACTGCTGCATCACCAGCATCGTGTACCGCGCGATGGCTCGTTCATTGGTCGTCGCGGGCAGTTTCGATTGCAGCGACATCGACAAATTTTCAAAACCCTGAGTATGGGTTTGCGTCAATTCGATCTCGTAATTGCCGGGACGGTCCGGCGCGACCCACTTCAATTCGCGCTCGCCCAGCGCCGTGATCTTGCCGGTCTGCACCTGCCAGTGCGTCTTGGTCAGCACGGAGAGCTGGATCGACTCTGGCTTGTCAATCGTGATAGGGTTGAAGGTCAGGCCTTCGGCCGTGAGCGACGCGCCCTCGTCGGTCTCCTTCACCGCCATCAAATGCGCCTCCTGACCCGGTTTGAGGACAAACGCGCGCCCTTCGAACGTCATGCCGCCGATTTCCGCCGTGGTGCGGAACTGCGTCACCTGCGTCATGCCTGTCGCCGCCGTCGCGTGCGTCCAGGGCCACACGGCCGCCATCGCGGCGATCAACGCCGCCGCCAGCCATCTCATCGGTCGTTTCGTCTGCGCTTCGTTCATATTTCGCCTCATCCTCGCTGGTTTCGCCGCCATCGCGGCTGATTTCGGAAACCAATGCCTAACTCGCTTCTTGCGCGGCTTGCAAGCGTAAAGTAGCATGGTTTGAGTTGATCAACGCAGTTCAGCATCGTCCTGCGCTTATTTTCTTGCTCTTGCTCCTGCTCTTGCTCTTGCGCTAAAATCACACCGAAGTCATGGATTTTTCTTAAGCTCAGCGCCATCCAATCGGACTTCGAAATTCGAAATCCAGAGTTTGATGGAGAGCAAGAGCAAGAAATGCATAATCCGGATTAACTTGAAATGCATCCTGAATTCATGAATGATAGAGACGTCCATGCCTGAAACGACAGCATCTCGCGCATTACAGAGTTGCGCGTTCCTTGCGCTGTTTTTTCTGCTTTGTGTGCGCATTGCGCTGCCGCAGGCAGATGAGCCAAGCGTCCGCTCGGAGCATTTCGTACTCTCCGGACTTGATCCCGATGCGCGCTGGGCCAAAACGCTGCTTGAAATGGCCGAGGACGTCTGGCGACTCCAGAGCGAGGATTATCCCTCCGCGCCGCCAGAGCGCATTCGCCTGGTCTGGATCGACAAGTCCAGCGAGTTCCATCGCCTCGTCCCGCAACAGGAATTCAACACGCTCGCCGTGGCCTCCTCCGGCAGCCCGACGATCATCTTCAACGGACCGCGCGTGAATCAGCAATCGTCGCTCGACATCCGCAAAACCTTCGTCCACGAAATGGCGCACCTTTACATCAACCACAACGTGCCGTCCGAAATTCCGCTCTGGCTCAATGAAGGACTCGCCATGCACCTAGCGCGCGATCCGGGGCGCGAGCCGACGCTATTCATGGCCCTGCGCAATACACTCGGTCTGCTTCCCAGTTTGGGCGAGCTGGAACGCGGCTTTCCCCGCGGCGAACAGGCGCGGCTCGAAGCCTATACGATCAGCTACCTGGCCGTGGCGCGGTTGCAAATGCGCCAACCGGGCGGAATCAACGGATTATTGCACGCTCTGGAGCAGCCATACGGCGGAGAGGCTTTTTTTCGTGACGACGTCTGGCGTCCGCTCGACCGCGAGTACCGCATGACCTTCCTATCCGGCATTCACTTGTTCACGCTCAGCGTCAGTTCGCAAGTCTTCTGGCTGCTGGTCACTCTGCTTTTCATCGCGGCCTACATCGTCAAGCGCCGCCGCAGTCGCATCAAACGCGAACGGCTTGACGATGTAGTAGAGGAATACATCGACTATTTCGATTTTATTGATGAGGATGACTCTTAATCAGAACTGCCGATTTCTTCACCACAACGGCACAACGGCACAATGTAATATTTAGATTGATGTTATGCACTTCTCACTCCTTGGAGTGCGGCAGCCATGCCGCCGCCTTGGCGAATGGCATCACGTAATTCAAGGCGCAGGCATGGCCTGCGCACTCCAATAAAATGCATCCTGCTCAACATCAGTCAATCAAATGTATCGCGCGACAATTTCTTTCATGGCGTCTTCGTTTTTCATGATGGCGTCGATGAGTTTAAACTGAGCCCGGGCGCGGTCAAGATTCTGGCTGTGACGATGGATTTTGAAGTACGCATCGCCGTTAAGGTGATCGGTGAGAAACCGCACGCCGATGATATAGGTCATCAGCTCGCAGGAAAAAACAAGATGGTCGCGTTCGGCGCTCGTGAGTATCTCGCGTGTCGCGTCAAGGTAGCCGCGCACGAGCGCGTCGAAAAAATCCAGCCGCACATCGATTCGCGCAAGGTCGCGCTCATCTTCCGGCGCGCGGCTGAGCGTGCTGCGCGCCAGGTCGCCAAAGTCGTATAGCGCCAGACCGGGCATCACGGTGTCCAGGTCGATCACGCACAATGCCTTGCCGGTCGCCGCGTCCAACAGCACATTATTAAACTTCGTGTCGTTATGCGTGACGCGCCAGGGCATCTCTGGTGATCCGGCCAATCGCGGCAAAACTTCGATCCAATCGCGATGCTGTATCGCCCAGTCAATTGTCCAACGGCACTCCGCCGCCCGGTTCATCACATCCGTCTCGATGGCCTGTTGCAGCGCGGCAAAGCGCGAAGGTCCGTGATGAAAATGGGGGATTGTATCGTGCAGCGGCGGCGCGGGCAGGTCTGTGAGCATGCGCTGAAACCGGCCGAATTCCCGCGCCGCCTGATACGCCTGCTCCGGCGTCTCCGGCGCATCGTTTGTCTGAGCGCCTTCAATATAGAGATACGCGCGCCAATACTCGCCGTCTTCATCGCGGCAGCACGGTCCGCCGTCCGTCGCGGGAATCAAGGTCAGCGTGCGGCGATCCAGCTCGCCGGCGCCTTCCGCCTGCAACTTCATCCGGCAATGCGCCACGACGCGCTGGATGTTTTGCATCATCTCAATGGGCTGGTGGAACACATGCTGGTTGATGCGTTGCAGGACATAAAACTTTTGCGCGGCGCCCTCACGGCACACCGCGCGAAAAGTATCATTGATATGCCCCGTCCCGATGCGTTGCGCCTCGAAAAACTCGCCCTCGATTTGGAAGCGCCGCCCGATTTGTTCCAGGGATGGTTGCATGCGTCGCTCTGGGTTGCGGCCAAGGCCGGCGAATTACTTCCAAAGATCGTCCGGATAAAGGCCCTTATCGTGCATCTCTTTCATCGCGGCCACGACCTTCGCCTTGTCCTCCGGGTACGTGATACCGAACCATGTCGCGGACGTCGGCAGCACATCGCACGTCGCCTTGCCTTGCTTGATCAGCTGATCCACGATCGTCGGAATCAGGTACTCCGACTTCATTTCCTGGCCGCGCTCCTGCAGGAACGCCTTGAAGCCGGAACGCAGTTGATCGTACAGCGAAGGCAGAAAGCCCCACATGTTCATCGACACCGGCTCGTCGCCGCTGAGCGGCACGTCGCCATCCGGCGCGTGATCCACCGCCGCCTGGCCGACTTTCTCAATCTTCAGCCGCTCGATGGCTTTGCTCAATTTGCCGTCCTCGACCTCGCAAACGGCGCGCGTGACCGTGCCGTGATCCGACAGCGTATTGCGCAAGGTGTAGCCCGCCATGCAATACTCGCCCGCGTTCATCTCCGCACGGGAACTCAGCCAGTCGTAAAGTTTCTGATACGATTCCACGCCGTAATAATCGTCGGCGTTGATCACCATGAACGGCTCCTGCACGACGCTCTCGGTCACCAGGATCGCCTGACCCGTGCCCCAGGGTTTCGTGCGCTCCGCCGGATACGCGTAGCCGTCGATGTAGGAATCGCGCTCCTGATACGCATATTGCACATCGATCTTGCTGCGCATCTTGTCGCCGATATGCTCGCGGAAGGCCTCTTCGATCTCCTTGCGGATGATGAACACGACCTTTTCAAAACCCGCGCGAACGGCGTCATAAATCGAATACTCAATGATAATCTGACCGCCCGGCCCCACCGGGTCGATTTGCTTCAGACCACCGTAGCGGCTTCCAATGCCCGCCGCCATAATCACCAGGGATGGTTTCATGCTTCTCCTCGCAAAATGAATTGGAATGGGCGCAATCTGCGCAACCGTTCGCCGATATGCAAGGAAAAACCTGAAACAGACGGCCCGTCTGAACGGGCGGCGGTCAATTTTCTGCTGGCTTCCCGCCGGCAAAAGCGCTGAAATAACAGCTATCTCTCGCAAATGGAGCCAACGATGTTCAGCGATGAAAAATATACGTACGCGCTGCGGAAAATCCAAAGCGTCGAGCCGGCGATTTACTTTCCCATTCCGAACGGCCGTTACGTGGTGACGGCCGGGATGCGGCCGTTGACCACGGATTACGGCAACGGGCCGGCGGATGGATTGGCGTTTCAACTCGACCGCGAGTTCCCTGAAACGTTCCGGCAAAAACTTCAGGCGCGAAGAGAGCGGCTGGAAAAATATTACGGTGAACATAAACTCGATCCGCAGGTCCGCGAAATCGCCGTCGCATGGATCGTGGAACGCCTGGCGCAGGAGCATCCGGAGTATTTCCAGCTGGAGCGCGACGGCGAAAGGCTGGCGCTGAAATGCGCGTTAACCAAGGAAGAACTGGATTTCGAATACGGCGAACTCATCGAGTCGGAAGGCGGTGAGCCGGAGCCGCTATACGCCTCCGCGCTCGACGCCCTGGCCTGCCAGGTTCAGGAGGACATCGCCATCGTGCAATCCACCGGCGGCCAGGATCACGTGGCGGCGCTGCATTGCTGCAATCCGAGTCATTGGGCCGCGGAAAGCAAAATCGGAAAAAGTTTCGCCGATGTGCATGTCCCCGTGGCGAATTTTCAGCAGCTCTCGGCCAATGCAACCCACCTGATTCAGACGATGTTGAAAAAAGGCCCGTTCGTCCGGTTCACATGGGGGCTTTCCACCAACGAGCGTCTGAATCATCATCCGGAACCAGCGCCGGACGTGTCGCCGGAAGAGTGGTTTGGACCGCCCTATACGCAAATCACTAGCGCGTCCCAACTCTTCATGCGCATTGAACGCCAGTTCGTCCAGGGCTTTCCGGAACATGGCGCGTTCATTTTCCTGGTCCGCACTTATTATCGCAACGCGGTGGAACTGTCGAATGCGGAGCGCGCCGATTTGCGCAGCGCCGTGGAAACGATGCATCCCGATTCCTTGAAGTACAAGGGACTGGCGGAAGGCCAGGCGCAAATTCTCGCCGCGCTGGCTTGATTTTTTTTCTTCGCAATAATTGCCAATTGATCATTGCGCATTGCAGCTGAAGAAAAACGAATGTCGGAATGCGCTGGGTTTCGGCTTGACACACTCTTGATCCAAGGCGCTTATAAACTCCATGAAACTCGTCTCGATCTGGCATGGCGCGGTGTTCGCCGAATATCAGAAGCGCTACCGCGAGTTGGCGCGGCTGGGCTATGATGTGACGCTCATCGCGCCGGAACGCTGGAGCGCCGGTCTGCCCGCGCCGGCAACGCTGGAGCGCCTGCCTGAAGCGGAATTCGAGCTCATCGGCCTGCCCACGCACTGGGCGCGTCATGGCGCGACGTTTTATTACTCTGGACTATCCCGGACGCTCGCACGACTGCAACCGGACGTAATCGAGTGCATCGAGGAGCCATACAGCCTGGCCGCGTTCCTTGTCGCGCGATGGCGCCGCCGGTATGCGCCGCACGCCAAACTGATCGTCTCCACCTGCCAGAACATTCGCAAAAACTACCCGCCGCCGTTCGGCTGGATGGAACGTTATGTGTTGCGGCAGGCGGATGCGCTCACCGGCCTCAACGCCGAATCGATTGAAATCTATCGCGCCAAGGGCTTCGACAAACCGGCCATCGTCCTGCCGACGGGGCTGGACCTGGCGGCCTTTCCCCTACGCGATGATCCGGAACGCTGGAACGATCCGCCGATCGTGGGATACGCCGGACGCATGGTCGATGAGAAGGGGTTGGACACCTTGCTGCGCGCGGCGCAAGCGGCGAAGACGCCATGCCGCGTGATGCTCGCCGGACAAGGCCCGGATCGCGCGCGCCTGAAGGCGCTGGCGCGAACGCTGGACATCGAAAACCGTGTGGAGTTTCTCGACGCCATCCCGCATGGGCAAATGGCGGAATTTTATCGCGCGCTCGATATGTTCGCGCTGCCGTCGCTCACGCGACCGAACTGGAAGGAGCAATTCGGGCGGGTGCTGGTGGAAGCCATGGCTTGCGGCGCGAACGTGATCGGCTCGGACTCCGGCGAGATCCCGCGCGTCATCGGCGACGCCGGCCTGATCTTCGCCGAAGGCGACGCGCAAGCCCTGGCCGCAAAAATCGACCAACTCGCGCAAGACGCCAATCTGCGCAATGAACTGCGCCGCCGGGGACGCGAAAAAGTAGAACGTGAATACACCTGGCAAGCCGTGGCGCAAACCTTGCACGGCTTCATTCAAAGCCTCGTTGCCACGCAGGGATCTTACCCGTGAACACAGGTCGGAAGCCAGTGGTGTTTAAACGTTTCTGTTTTGTAAAGCGCTGAAAGCGCATGACATACCAGCGAGAACGGACCGCGATGATTTTTGCAAGCCCTGTTGGGGCGGTACAAAATCGACCGGCAGTTGCGAGATGTCGCGTCCTCCGATGACCAGACCGCCAGATAGTCCCGCACGTTCACCGTCCGCGATTCTCCGCTAGTAGCGTCAGCGTATGCGTCGTCGTGCGCCCGTCGCTGTTGATGAACTTCAGCTCCACATACACGTCCGGCTATTGGTGTTCAGCTTGATCGCATTGTTGGACGTCTTTTGCTTTCTCCTGCGATTGCGCTCGATACTCCTGTGCGAAGGAGCGCATAGGACCTGAGTGGAACCGCTCAAGCACGTCTCGTTGCGTCTTGACGAATGACTTCACAGGCTCGATATCACGTAGCCGATGTGCGTCTCGCTTTGACTTAATGCCGATGCTGACGAGGTAACTGCGAAGCTGCTTGAGCTGGAGCACCTGAGTCCCAATCGCTGAAGTGACCTCGACCGCCAGGGAAATGTCCTGTGCTCCACGGACTCGTTTGATGGTAGCGTTGATGGCTTGGAACCAGTGGAACAGCCCCTCGTCGTCCGTAATGTCGTTCACGCGAGAAATTGCCGCGCATGGCACCTCGTCGAACTTAGGATGGTCGAACGCTGCAGCAGGACTGTGCGAAGGCAGCGCAGCCAAGATGAACCATTGGTCGAGGAACTGGATGAGAGCGTCAAATCCCTCCTCGACGTATCGGTTAAAGAACCAGTCCGCTGCTTCTTTGTGGCGGTCTATCCGCCATTTCAGCAGGAGGGCGATGATCGAGATCAGTCCTCCAGCCGCCGTTGCGATCAGAGTCGAAATCAGGTTGGGCCAATCCATCTTCTTCTATTACCTTTCGGCCAACTTCTGTTTATATGAATTCCAGATAAATCTGCAGGCGATTTTTTCTTTCCCATAATATGCTACTTTTATCTTGGCATAACATTCCTATTGTCAATGACAAATGGCAACTCATGCCGGTTGCACATCGGCACCGCTGGGCTTGCGACTCCAATTTCCTTGACCTTGGATGTCCGCATCTTTTTCCCTGCAAGGATAAAAGATTCGCCCTTATACCTAAAACTTTTTACCCTTGTAGGGAAAAATGCTTACCCTTATAACCCTATTTTCAATACCCTTGTAACTCTAATTTTATTGCCCTTATAAGGGCAAGGGCGTTTGGACTTATAACCTTGGCGGTGAATCATCCTTGGGCGGCCTTTTGGGCAGGATCAACGGGATATTCAGGATGGATTGGATCCGGTTGATCCCGTTCCGGCCTATCAAGCAAGCCCACCCGCATGGCTGGATTGCCGCAGTTGATGCCGTTGCGGCTGCTAGCGAAAGGCGGCGGTCATCGCTGCCGTCTCATGCGCGAAGCATCCGTTAAAAGACATGTTGCAGCCACTCGTACCAGGCGTAGACCGCGGCGGCCGCGACAACCAGCCATCCGATTTTCGCGCCTCGGACCGTGAGCAAAGCCATGCCCGCGGCAAAGACCAGACCGCAGGCGATCATCTTGTAGATATTATCGAGAGCGAACATTTTCAGTTTATCCTTCTTTTTTTGTGGAGATTTGTGTTTCTGTTATATATCCACATAAACACGCAAAAAAGTAAAATTTACATTTTTTCGCGGTGTTGCTCTGGCGCGCGTCACGATTTTCGCCGAAACGCGAGGCCGGATGCGCTTTGTGGTTGTGTCATCAAGGGTTTGGGCTTAAATTGCATTCATTCCGGACCGGGAGCGTATTACGCCTTGCCGCCATGCATTGCATTCCAATTTGTTTTTGGCAGACCGGACATCGATCATGGAAACTGTCGCATGCGTCTATTGAGTTGGTTCAGCCTGTTTTGCCTCCTGCTGCTGACATCCCCGGCAAGCGCTCAGCAAAACGAGACGCCCGGTCAGCCGGCCGAATTGAAACTGCGCCTGGCCTGGGCGAAAAAACTCGGGAGCGACATGTTCGATTCGGCCGTGGCGTACGATCTCAATGCGGACGGACGCTATGAGCTCATCACCACCGACCTTGGAGGGCGGATCGCCGTGTTTCAGGGCGCCGACGGCGGTCTGATCTGGCAAGACCGCCATTCCGGCTCAAAACTCCACGAGCCATTGCCCGGCCGCTTCATCGGGGCGCCAAGGCCGCAAATCCTCCTGTTCAGCGCTGAGGGGCGCTACATGGTCTATGACGGTCTGCGCAATATGCGGCTGGCCGAAGGAGAAACCGGCGCGACCATGCCTCCCACGCTTTTTCCTGATACATCCGGCACCGATCGCGATTTGTTTTTAATCACCACATCCGACTTCAAATTGCAATTAATGGGATTCAACGCTCAGAAAGAACTCGAGGTTGTGGAGAGTTTCAATCTGAAAAGCCGCGCGTCCTTTTCTCCGCAGGTGTTTCAAACATCCGCTTCGCAACAACCGCTGATCGTCTGCGCCGAATCTTCCGGCCAGGTGGAAATCTACCAGCGGGGCAAGCCGGATTCCATCTGCCAATACAGGGTCTGGCAAAACGTCGCGCCGGCCTCGATGTGCGCGCTGGCCAGCCTCGACACAAAAGATCAGTTGCAGATCGTTTATTGCGACGTCGAGGGATCGATTCACGCCGCGAATCTCCAGCTCAACCGCGGCAGTTACAACCATCGTCAGAATCTCACGCTGAGCGACAAAGCCACGGGGCCGCCGATCGTGGCGCCGCTCAACGCCGACGGCCTGCAGGCTGTCGTCGCCATCAATCGCAACGAAATCACCCGGCTGGGCGCCTCCAGCGAAGCCGCATCCGTCCAACGCAAACGCGTTAACCGGGCCGCCAACGCCGCAGCAATCATCGCGTATGACGAGACTGGCGGCGCAGCGTTCGTCATCGGCGAGGAAAACGGCTATCTCGCACGCTACACCGTCACCCGGCAAGGCCTGGAAGGGCCATCACGACAGGCGATCCAGTTGAATTTCGCCAACGCTCCTATCCTCGTCGCGCCTTTCAGCCGCATCGACACGCGCCAGATCTTTGTGCTCGACGCCTCCAACGGCGAAGCGCGGCTGTACGATCTGCCGGCGGATGAGGCGGACAGCGAGGCGCTCTGGCTTTGCTACGCGGGCTCTTTTGCGCGCGATTGCCGCGCGGATTCGCCATCTTTCGGCGTCATGCTCGAGCGCAATAAAAACATGCGCCGGCAATTTGAAAAATACCTCACCGAGGCCAACCAGCTCGCCAGCGAAAAGCAATTTGTCACTGCTCAGGAAAGGGCGTATCAGGCGCTCGCGCTCGACCCCTTGAGCGAGCGGGCGAGAGAACTGCTCACCACCTCTCGCGTCAAGGGCAATCTTACGGCTATCATTTTTATATCGATACTCACAATCGTTCTTGTTTTCGCAGGAGCAGTCTATGCGGCCATGTGCTGGCTCGTCGGCCGTCAACGCCGTCTCGGGCTGGAGGCCGAGGAGCGCGGCGACCTGGACTCCGCGGCGACGCATCTGCAAAACGTCGCAGCACGCCGCCCCAAAGACCTGGAACTCTGCACGCGCCTGGGCAACATCTACTTTCAGCTCGGGCAATTCGACACCGTCTCGTTGCCGGTTTTCCGCCGCTGCCGCGAAATCGCGCCGCAACAAGCCAATTACCTGATAGCCATTGGAATGTGTCTGGTGCAAACGAACGCCGAAGATCCGGAGAGCCTGGCGCTCATCGAAGCGGCGCTGGACGTGGCGCCGCAGCAAACCCGCATCGAGCGATACCTCGGCGTCCAGCGGTTCAAGCGCGGCGAGAAGGAAAAGGCGCTGAAAATGCTGCGCAACGCCGCGTTGCGCGACAAAAATGACGCCGAGGCCTTGCGCATGGCTGTGGATCTGTGCATCGAACTGAATTCGCTCGATGACTCCGCGGCGCGGCTGTTCAAACGCGCATGGGACGAACGGCGCGAAGATGCGCGGTATCTGGATGCATACAGCTCCGTTCTGCTCAACGCGCGCCGTTTCGACGACGAAGCGGAAACCGTATGCAAGCAGGCGCTCAGCATCGACCGCGAGATGCCCTCCGCCTTGAAACTCAGATCGACGCTGGCCATCGGCGCCGGCGACATCGATCTGGCCGAAGAATGCGCGCGGCTCCTGCTGAAACAGGATCCGCAAAACGCGGAAGGCCGATGGCTGCTCTGTCAATGCGTCATCGCCCGCAACCAGACGGACATGGCCGCGCTCGAATTGCTGCTTGGCACGCTTGATGATAATCCCGACGACCCGGCGCTCTGGCGGCATGCCGTGCGCTGCATCGGCGCCCAGGCGATGGATCATCCTCGCGCCGAGGAAATCCTGCGCCATGCACGGGAACTGAATCCGGATGACTCGCTTGTGGCGCGGAATGCCGCGCGCTTTGAACAACTTCGCGAAAACCATGACGAAGCCATCCGCCTGCTCAGCGACCTCGTGCGAAACGCAAGTTCGCAATCCAACGAGGACTTGCTGTTGCTGGCGGAATCCTGCCTGGCGACGAAGCGGCGCGATCAACTGGCTGAAACCGCCTTGAGGGAAGCGCATCGCCAGCAACCCGAGGATGTGAAGACGCTGCAGGCCCTGAGCGCGACCCTGATTGAACTGGACCGTCTGGATAAACAGGCCCTAGGCGTCTATCAGCGCATGCTGGAGCAGGGAGCGAACGACCAGAAACTCGTCCGGCAATACATCCTTGCGCTGCATCACAACAAGCGATACGAGGAAGTGACGCAAGCGCTGAAAAGCATGAACATCTCCGTCGGCGACGACAGCAAGCTGCGCCATATCTTCGCCGAAGCGGCGCTGAAGAGCCACAACCTTGACGCGGCGATTCAGGATTTTCGCGGTTTGCTTCAACAGAATCCCAAGGATGAGCACGCCCTCGTCAACCTGGCCATCGCCTTCGCCGAAAAGGGCGCGACGGACGCGGAAAGCCAATCCTACTATAATCAGGCGCTGAAACTACGTCCCAAGGATCCCTCGTTGCTGCGCGCGATGGGCCGCGTGGAAGCGCGAAACGGCCATGACAAGATCGCCATCGAATTCTTCCAGCGCGCCCTGCAGGAAAATCCTGAAATCGTCCGCGAGGTGATGCGCGACCTTGCCGGCCTGATCGAGAAGCGCCCGGCATCGCTTGTGCTGCGGTGGTACCTGGCTCGAATTTACATCGACCTGAAGGAATTCCCCGACGCGATTGAAGCGCTGAACCGCATTGTCGAACTGGACGCCTCGCAGATGGCCAAAGCGATCAAGGGCTTCGATCTGATCCTCAGCGTTCAGCAAAGCAATGCGTCGGCGCTGACGAATCGCGGGCGGCTCCATCTGGCCGTCGACAATCTGGAATACGCCCGCATGGACCTGGAGAAGGTTCTGGCGAACAATCCGAACGACCTCGATGCGGGAAACCTGCTGCTTGAAGTCTACGATAAACTGCTGGCCCGGCAGGACGATCCGGAACTGCGCTTCCGTCTGGGACAGGCGGCCTATCGCATGCAGGATTATGACAAAGCCATCGCCGCCTTCCAGGCCACGGTCAAAGATCAACGCTGGGAAAACAACAGCGCCATGATGCTGGGACGATGTTTTTTCGCCAAGGGCATGCTGGATCTCGCCCTGCAGGAGTTCCGCAAACTTCCGATCACGGAGGAATTGAAGGAACTGCTTTATGAAATGGGAACGCGCTATGAAAAACGCAAAGACGTCGTGGGCGCCAAAAGCGCTTATCGTCTGATCTTCGCCTCGGACATCAACTATCGCGACGTGCGCGACAAGTTCGAAAAACTCAGCGGCTCCTCTTCACACGGCCCCATCGACATGTTTGAGACGAGTTCCATGCTCGATGAAATGGGCGAAGACGCGCAGAAGCGCTACGAGATGATTGAAGAGGTTGGACGCGGCGCGATGGGAGTCGTGTATAAAGCCCGCGACAAGGAGCTCGAGGAGATCGTCGCGCTGAAAGTGCTGCCAGACAACCTTTCGAAAAATTCCGAGGTCATCAAGCGCTTCAAGCGCGAAGCCCGCGCCGCACGCAAACTCAGCCATCCCCACATCGTGCGCATCTACGACATCGGCGAGGAGGGAGGGCGCAAGTACCTCTCCATGGAATGCGTGGATGGCAAGGATCTGAAGCAGCACATCCGCGGCGACGGAGTGACCCGGACGCAGGCGGTCAAATTCACGCGCCAGATCGCCGACGCCCTGGCCTACGCCCATCATAACGGCATTATCCATCGCGACATCAAGCCCGCCAACATCCTGATCAACCGTGGCGAGGAAGTGAAAGTCACGGACTTCGGCATCGCCAAAATCATGGAAGCCGACGACGCCACCGCCACCGGCGCGGTGCTGGGCACTCCGCTCTATATGCCTCCCGAGCAAATCACGGGCAAATCCGTCGATCAACGCAGCGACATTTATTCGCTCGGCATCCTGTTTTATGAATGCCTCAACGGCCGCCCGCCGTTCACCAAGGGCGACATGGCGTATCAGCACCTTGAGATGGCGCCTCCTCCAATCGAGGGGCTTGATCCGAACATCCAGGCCATTCTCGATAAATGCCTGGCGAAAAAACCGGAAGACCGCTACCAATCCTGCGAAGAGCTCATCGAAGACATTGACGCGCTTTAAACCGCATCAGGGGTAATTCAGCTCGTCAAATCGGCTTCACGAGAAAGCCTCACTCGTCGTCCAGCAAACCCTGGCGAGCGAGATCATAATGGGGAGATTGTTCGCGCAGCATCCGCACGACGCGAACGGTCTTTTCAATGGCGTAATCGACTTCTTCTTCCGTGGTGAAGCGGCCAAGACCGAAGCGGATTGATGCTTGCGCAAGGTCCACGCTGACTCCGAGCGCAGCCAGCACATGGCTGGGCGCCGGATCAGCCGACGTGCAGGCCGATCCGCTCGATACCGCGATGTCATCCAGCCGCATCAGCAACGTTTCGCCCTCCACATAGGCGAATCCGACGTTTAAATTTCCGGGCAGCCTGCGCTGCAAATCGCCGTGCACCGTGATGTGATCCAGCCGGGCTGCAAGCCCCTGCCGCAATTTTTCACGCAACGCCAGCACCCGCCGGCTTTCCTCTTCCAGCTCCGCCTGCGCGATTTCCAGCGCCTTGCCCATCCCCACGATGGCGGGCACATTGAGCGTGCCGGATCGCAATCCGCGCTCGTGACCGCCGCCGTGCAGCTGACAATCCAGCGAGACGCGCGGATGCTTGCCGCGCACGTACAGCGCGCCGATCCCCTTGGGGCCGTACACTTTGTGGGCGCTGATGGATACCAAGTCCGCTTTCGCGTTTTCCACGTTGAATGGAACCTTGCCGACAGCCTGCGCCGCGTCGGTGTGGAAGAGCACGCCGCGTTCCTTGCATCGCGCGCCAATTTCCTCGATGGGCTGCAACACGCCGATCTCGTTGTTCGCCGCCATCACGCTGACCAGAATCGTATCGTCGCGCAAAGCCGCGCGCAGTTCTTCGATGTCCAGCAGGCCGTCCGGCCGCACGTCGAGAATCGTGGTTTCAAAATCACGCTTTTCCATCTGGGCGAAACAATCGAGCACCGCTTTGTGCTCCGTGGCCACGGTGATGATATGGCGGCCCTTTGCGGCATGCTTCTCGCAAACGCCCTTGATCGCCAGATTGTTCGACTCGGTCGCGCCGCTGGTGAATACGATCTCTTCCGGCCGCGCACCGAGGATGCGCGCCGTCTGAACGCGCGCGGCTTCCACGGCGTCGAGGGCGTCCCAACCGAAGCGATGCGTCTGGCTTGCCGCATTGCCGAATTTCTCGCGCAAATACGGCAACATCGCCTCCAGCGCCCGTTCGTCCAGCGGAGTCGTCGCGTGATAATCCATGTAAATGTGACGTTTGCCCTTCATGCGCTTTTGCTCTTCCTCGCAGTCATTGGATCGCCGTTTTAACGTTGATCGAATCATGATAGATCAAGAGCAAGAAAAGATTGCGGTGAAATCATGAGGATAGATACAGCGTTAAAGTTCGATATACGCGCATTCACCGCCGGGATCGAGTTTCTCCAGCAGGCGCTGCGTCAACAACCAACCGGATTCATGCAGAAAGGGGAACCATGCTCCGAGCACGCGCTCCTGGGGCTTGCCGCCAGGAAGCAGGGCGTTCTCGCAAATCGTCAGCAGCCGCGATGATTCCGTGTCTCGTTGCAATTGCTCGCGCTCCACGCGGCCGCGCAGTTTGTCAAAAGCCGTGGCGTGCATCTCGCGCAACCGTTGCACGGATTTACGCACAGCCGGATCGGCATTGGCCAATGCGTAGTCCAGCGCATCCACGCTTTTTTCCACCTCCCATTGAGCGGCCTCCACGATATCCAACGCCTTGCCGCCGTTGAGCTGCGCAACGCGCTTACGCAAGACCGCCTCGTCGAAGCCTAAAAATTCCATCGCATTCAGACCGAGCTTTTCCAGCGCCCGCCCGGTTCGCTTCGAAATCAGCACGGCTTCGGGTCGTGGCGCGATCACGGGCTGCGGAATTCCGTGCCATTCATAAACCCGCTTCAGTTGCTCCAGGTACGCGCATTCTCCCGGTCCGCCGGCATACGCCAGCGTGGGGAAAATCGCGTCCTGCGCCACGGGACGCGAAACCACGTTGAAACTGAATCGCTGCGGATCGCGCTCGAGTTTTTCCAGCAGTTCCTCGCGCGAATACATGCCGCCCGATGAATCTCCGATGCGGCCGTCGTCCATCGCGCGCAACTTCAATCGCCGCCACTGATCGTCATACAGAAAACAATTCACATCGCCCGGCTCACGGTGGAGCTGCGCCGCCTCTGTTCCGGCCTCGATCACCAGTTGCGCCGTCTCGCCGGGTCGCTCCAGCTCGCGCCGCAACACTGCCGCGCCGCGCCGCCGGATGAATTTCATCCGCGGCGCAACCAGCGCAAGCCCTGTGCCGCGCGTCAATCGCGCCATCAACCGCGCGAAATACTCCTCCATGTCGCGCGAATTCCACGCCGCCTCCAGCAACGTGTTGAAGACATCATGGCTCCATTCCGTCGAGGGCAGATCCTCGCGCAAACCGGAGAGCCATTCCTCCAGCGAGACGTCGATCCCGACGCTGAAAACCGATGCGCCTTCGATGCGTCCCGGCGGATCATAGCGCCAGCTGCGATCAACGCCGGCGGCGTCCAGATAATGCACGGACGCCGCTTCCTCGAAATCGCTGTCCTCCGATGCGATCCAGAAAACCGGAACGACGCGCCGACCGAGACGCCGTTCCGCCGCCCGCGCGAATTTCACGGCCCCCAGCGCCTTGTACAACGTATAGAGCGGCCCCAGCAGCAATCCGGCCTGCTGACCGGTTGCAACGACCAGCGTACCATCCTGACCCAGCGCTTTGCCGGACTCCAACGCCGCCTCATCCGCGCCCCATTCGCGCATCGCTTCGAGCAATTCCGCGCTCTCCTCAGCGGTCAGCGGCTCCGGCGCGCATCGTTCGCGTTGTTGCGCAAAGTCGAGAATTTCGTTGAGCAAAGTTTCCATAATGCATGGCGGCGCTCACCGGCCGCAGGAATAGATGATGTCCCAATACTCAAATTCGTTGCGCTGCCGCCAGGCGTCGAACGGCTGAGCGCCCGGCTCCCTGGAATATCGGCACAAGCCGGTCTTTTGATGCACCACCAGCCAATCGTCGCCGTGCCGGTAGACCTGGATGTCCGGCGGATTCTGTCCATATTTCTCCACGATATGATTGTCGATCAGCTCCCGGGTTCTCGCGGCGTAGATATCGTTCCGGCTCATGATCTCCGCCACGGCGCCAGCCTCGTTGTTGAATTGCGCCTTCCGGACGACGCCGCGAAGCATGAACATGGCGGCGATCAGGACAACGCTGATTAAAACCAGCCCCAGAATCTGGAAGCAATATTTGATCATGCGGTCCATATGTTAGTCTCATCATTTATAATGATGAATTCATAATTATAAATGAAAAAATGATCTCGGGTTCTTTGTTCAAATTCAGCCAGTTCGGCGATTCACGAAGAAATCACTTGAACCTTTGCCGGAATCAGTTTTACATCGCCTCTTCAAGGGTTGCAAGCCCGATCCTTGCATCCGTCAATGAGCGAGGTGGCATTATGCGACACATCATCTCTTGTTTCGTGGAAAACCATCCGGGCGTGCTGGCGCGCGTAGCCGGTCTCTTTTCCGCTCGCGGCTTTAATATCGACAGCCTGAATGTCGGCACAACCATCGACCCGACGGTCTCGCGGATGACCATCGTCTCCACCGGCGACGACCAGGTCATCAGCCAGATCATCAAGCAGCTGGAGAAGCTGATCGATGTGATCGAAGTCCGCGACCTGACGCAAGATGAGCACGTGGAGCGCGAACTGCTGCTGATCAAGATCGAATGCAACAAGGAAAACCGGCGCGAGGTGATCGAACTGGCGGACATCTTCCGCGCCAAGATCGTCGACTGCGGACCGGAGTCAATGGTGATCGAGGTTGTCGGCGCAGGCGGCAAGGTGAACGGCTTCTTCAACCTGCTGCAAAACTACAGAATCCTGCAAATCACACGCACCGGACGCGTGGCGCTGCCGCGAGCCGCGGCCACCAGCGCCCCGCAATCCACGGCGTATGGCGTGACGAAGGATCAGCACTCGGAATCCGAAGACCAGGTTTAAATCGTCAGAGTGTCACGCCAAGGGCGTCTTTCTCAAACTGCGCATTGAGCTCGAATGCCTCTACTCCCATCAGAGGCAGAATCTTTAATATATTGAAAATGCTGAAAAGCAAAAGGACAAAGGAGCCCCTTGGAACATGCATACCTTTTTATCGAACTCCTTTCAGCGCAACCGCGCCTCGTTATTAGCCATTCTAACAGTCTTGCTCGCCTTGGCTCTTCATACTTCCAGCCACGCCCAGGACCATGTTGTGGCCTTTAGCGCCACTGCGCCCGGCGAGGACAAGGCGATCACGAATTGGGGGCTGGATACGTGTTGGGCCGATGTGAACAATATGCGCCGCGGACTGATCTTCATGGGGCCTGAAACTGTGAACCTTGTTCGTGTGGGCTTCGTGGTGGATGAGCCGATCATCAATTATGAACTATCGGACAAGCAGAAAGAGGCGCTCCAGAGATTTGCTGACATCGCTGCGTTGGCCGGACCCGACGCTCGCTGGGACATGAACTGGGCCAGCGAACTGCATCCGTGGTATCGGGAAGACCGGAATGTCCCGTTTCATGTGATTCCGGAACGCTGGGCGGAGGCGATTATCGCGTGCCAGCGGTATTACAACCGGCCCATCTGGTCGGTCGAGGGCTACAACGAACCCGACAATCCCTACCTCTCCGCAGGCTCCCCCAAGGAGCTTTATGAAATCTTCGGCATCCTGCAGGAGGCTCCCGAGTTTCAGGGCGCGCTCATGGCCGGCGGGAGCACCTTGAACTGCGATCCGGGCCTTTCCTGGTTCCATGCCGTCGCCACCCGCGCAAAAATCGGCACGATTCACTGCCTGGCAGGCACAGCCGAGAACTATATCAATTTCATCAAGGGCGTGAAGGACTGGGGCGCGGCGCCCTATAATCCCGAAGCGCACAACGTCGTCGAAGTGATCATTGGCGCGGAATACGGACTGGAAGGCTGCATCTGGTGGGGGACCGCCGAACTGGCGCGCGGCGAATTCGCCAAGGCCTGCCAGGGCAAACGGCTCGGATACGCGGAGAATCTGGAAAACTGGACGGCGGCGGCCGTGTATCGCGCGCCAAGCGGGAAAATACAGGCATTCCTCGGCGGGGTCGAACGCATGGCCACCACGACGACCTTTCGCTTTGTCTGCGAAGATCGCGACGTCTTCTTTGACGGTCACGGTCCGCAACGCGTTTATGACGTGACGGTTCCCGGAGCCCCTGGCTATCAGACCGATCAGCCCAATTCCGAGAAGGTGATCAACATCACATGGGGCGATGACGTAGAGCCTCCGATCGATGGACGCTACATCGTCGTCAATCGCAACAGCGGCCTGGCGCTCGAGGTGAAGGACGCCGGAACCACCAACGGAACCGCGCTTCAGCAAGCCGCCTACACCGGCGCGCCGCATCAGCAGTGGGATGTCAATCCCTTGCCGCTCAGGGCTTTTCAAGATCGCAGTTATTTCAACTTCAAGGCGGCGCATTGCGGGACTACCGCCGACTTGAACAACTGGTCGCACGACAACGGAGCCAAGGTGCAACTCTGGGGAGACGGCAGGAGCGCGCTCCAGCAATGGTATTTGCAATATACCGGCGATGGCTATTTCAAGATTTGCAGCAAGTGGAGCGGCAAGGTGATGACCGTCTCCGGCGCGTCCAAAGAGAACGGCGCCCAGGTCGTGCAATGGGAAGACGATGGCAGTCCGGCCCAGGAATGGCGCTTGATTCCAGCCACGATCCCGGCCTACGACTTCGACGCGCCGGAAGCGCCGGCTGGGCTTGAAGCCACGGCCAATGCGCTCTCGGTGACGCTGAATTGGAAGGCCAATTCGGATTCCGATCTGGCAAACTACACGGTCTTGCGGTCAACGGCTGCGGATGGACCGTATGAAATCATCGCGCGAGGACTGACCGCCGCCTCGTTCACGGATAACTCAGCCGCTCAAAACACAGACTACTATTACATCGTAAAGGCAGTCGATCAATCGCTTAACCAGTCGGACTTTTCCAACCAAGCCACAGCAACACCGGCGGGAAGCACCGGGCTAGTGGCGCAGTATAATTTCGACGGCGACACCAATGACAGCACCGTCAACGCCAATCACGCCGCGATCACCAGCGCCGCCGCCTTTGACGCGGGGCGAGCCGGAGAGCAAGCCATCGTGCTTGATGGAAGCAGCAACTACCTCACGCTGCCGCCGACGGTCGCCGGCTTCGACGAGCTGACCGTCGCCGCGTGGATTTACTGGAATGGCGGCGACTCCTGGCAGCGCATTTTTGACTTCGGCAACGGAACATCCGAATACCTGTTCCTGAGTCCGAAATCCGGCGACGGCGACCTTCGTTTGGCGGTCAAGAACGGCGGTCCCGAACAACAACTCAAAGCCGCTGTCCTTCCCGTTGATCGATGGCTCCATGTCGCCGTAACATTGGGCGGCCATACCGCGGCGCTGTACGTCGATGGCGTCTGTGTGGCCGATACGGACTCAATCACCATCAAGCCATCCGACATCAAGCCAGCCCTCAACCTGATCGGCGACAGCCAATTTGGGCAAGATCCGCACTTCAACGGCAAGCTGGACGACTTCCGGATTTACAACTATGCCCTCAGCGCCGACGAGGTCGCCGAACTGGCGGGAATCGAGCCCCCAGCCGCCGCTCCGGCAGATCGTTGATGACGATGAATTCCGGCGGTTGACGGTAGACGGCCATCAAACCGGTTTGCTGTAATGAGAACATGGATTTTCAGTTTTAAATATACGGAATCCAGAGATCTAAAAAAACTTTGAAAGGGACTTGACAGAATGGCGGCGCCGTTTCGATAATTCCCACCCTTTCACGAAACGAAGCGCAGGCTCTTTCGAAAAATGACGCGGGGTGGAGCAGCTGGCAGCTCGTTGGGCTCATAACCCAAAGGTCGGAGGTTCGAATCCTCCCCCCGCAACCAAACATACACTAGGGGCGGCATTGACGCCGCCCCTGTTTTTGAAAAAACAAGCCTTAAGGCGGGGTAGCTCAGTTGGTGAGAGCGATGGATTCATAACCCATAGGTCGGCAGTTCAAATCTGCTCCCCGCCACCAGAATCAACGAAAGCGGCTCCCTCCCCGGAGCCGCTGTTCTATTGTCACAAGCAACCTGCCTAATATTGATCGCTCGCACAGAGCCACGGAGGACACAGAGATTGGCATTTTGGGTATGCGATTGCATCAATATATGATGCCGCGCGCATCCATTTTTTGACAGGATCAACAGGATAGACGGGATTGGAACGAGAACCAATGATGATTGGAGATAAATGGACAAGCCTCATCCGATTAGCATTTTACGCCGGAAATTAGCCGCGCGCCTTTCCGGTATCATCATCCTGTTGATCCTGTTCATCCTGTCAAAATGAGAAAAACGCAGTACATTAAGCAATAATTTTACTCAGTGCTCTCAGTGTCTCCGTGCGAGGATTCACTCGCCTTATCCCGCTCCAGCAACGGCAGCCAGTAAAACTCGCGCACGAGCACGCGGATGATGCTGGCCAGCGGCACAGCGAGGATCATGCCGCCGATGCCGAATTGCGCTCCGGCCAGCAACGCCAGCATGACCACCAGCGGATGAAGCCCGGCGCCCTTGCCCACAATGCGCGGCTGCAACACGAAGCCTTCCAGCGTCTGGATCGCGCTGAACAATCCAAGCACCAGCAGCAGCGAAACGAGCTTGCCGCCAAATTCCACGTTGGGCGTGAGCAGCACGATCAGCACGGCCGGCGTGCAACCCATGATCGGACCGAGATACGGAATGAAGCCGCCGATGGCCGCGGCCATGCCGATCAGCAGGCTGTAATTGCGCAGCGCGGGAAAACCGGCCAGCTGCCCGATGAAAAACAGACCGATGGCGAAGAACAATCCGACCAGCGCCGACACCGTGAGCTGTCCGCGCAGGAAACCGCCGACCGCCACGTCGATCTTACTCAGGATCGCGAACGACTGGTCGCGGCGCTCGGGTGGAATCATCTGACGCGCCAGCGGCCCGATTTTCTCCCAGTCGAGGATGATGTAAAAATTGATGATGCCGACGAACACGAGGAAGGAAATCAGACCGATGACCTGGCCGATGCCGCTGAACAGCCACTTGGCCACGCCGCCGGCCGCGTCAAGGCCGCCGCTGGCCACTTGCTTCAACGCCGGGGCCATCGACGCCGCGATCTGCTCCAGGTTGGCGCTCAGGTAAGCGTATCCTTCGCGCAGAAGCTCGGTCGCTTGCAACTCCAGCCACTCCCTGGAGGTCGGCGAAGTCGCCTGATCGTCAGCCTGCGTAACGCTGATCAGAGCGCCGGATGTCGTCTCGTCGCCGCCGGTGAAATTCAACGGCACATCCTGCCGCAACGTGCCTGTCGTCGGCGCCTCCAGTTTCTGCGTCCACTCGCTATAGGCCTCCTTCACCGAATCGGCGAGCTGCAAGCCCTGCGAGAGCGCCGTGGGAATCAGGATCGCCAGCGCGATGAAAATCGCCAGCAGCACGATCAGGTACAGTGCGAACGTGCCGCCGACACGGCCGAGTTTCAGCCGCCGCTGCAGCGCGATCACGATCGGCGCCATCACATACGCCAGCACAAAGGCGAGGAGAAACGGCGTCAGCACGTTGAACACCATTTGAATCGCGGGCTTGATCAAGCTGAAGGTATAGATGCCGAACGCGATCACGGCCATCGCGCCCAGCGCCATCACGATCTTGCGCAAAAACGGATCCGCGATCTGAAACCCCTTATTATCGTTGTCTTGATTTGGATTGGCCATCGTTGCGTTGAACCATTATTGATCCGTGAAATATTCCACGATTATAAAAACCAGATTCATTTGCATTTAGACATGGGACGTATCACTTGAGTTTCTTTCTCCTTTTTGTTTCCAATTTCTTGATGCTTTCCATGGATGGTAGGTCTTCCGGCATTGTGCCGCCTAACTCTTTGATCGTCTGACGCACCTTTTTACCGACATCATGGTGCGTCCTGCTGGCCGCCTCCTTGCCAGCTACTTTATCCCTGCGAAGTTTTTCTTCAGTCTGTGTCGCTCGGAATAAATTGGCGGCCAGTTCCGTGCTGCCCATGTGATCCAGGATCTTCTGGCTCTTTTTCAGACCTTTATGCTGGTGAATATCCTTGGCTTCCATTCCGCCATATAGTCCCATGTAGCCATGATTCTGGAAAATGGCGTAATCAACAGGTTCGATCACTCCCGCGTTTTTTGCAGCATCGGCCAGTTGTATATTGTGCCGTTTCATTTCTTCCCGGAGCAACAGACGCCGGTCCTCTTCGATTTCCTGCGCCTGATCGGCCAGTTCCTGCCTGCGGGTCTGCACCGCAAAGTAGGTCTGCCCCAGCGCCACGATGGATTTTTTCGGGTCGGCGTTCTGCACAGCCAAGTAACATGCGTACCGCGACATGTATATCGTCTTGACTGGACGCTGTCCGCCCTTGCCAATTTCGATCATTTCGGTGACGTCAACGAAATGATCCTCAACCCGGTGTCCACTGTTGAAACAGGACAATTTAGCCTTCTCGATCACCGCCTCGAAATTGCGATAGTCCGAATATTCCAGCACTTCGGCAAATTCGCGGCTGGACCAGAATTCCATACCGGATTCGTTTGTGCGCCGGATACGCTCAAATGGTGAAACATGACCTTCGGAATATTTATCGATATTTTGGTTCATTTTTTTACCGAAATGGCATCTTTCAACTGTTCTTGGTGAATTTCAATTAGTAACATTCCTCAAGCGGACCATTCAATTCTATGCGTCGCAACTTAACGTGTACACTCAAGTCATTGGCCATGGGTTCAAATAAATCACAAATTTCATGCATCCGTTCATATAGGCGTACTAAATTAATGCTCCACACATTCTTTATTAGCGGATCATTTTGCTTATCCTTAGGATAACGGAAATTTGCGCTTGCAGGATCTGCTAGCGTAAATTCATCCACAATTTGTTTGATAATCATATATTCATTTTGAGAAACATCCAATGGAATCGCTTCCAGCCGCGTCTGAGCTTCATGCCAGAGAGATGGCAGATGATGATTGAATTTTTTATAATTAGGGATTTTTTCTAAGACGAAATCACCATACACAATAAAAAATTTTATCATGAGCTCAATATACTGACGAGAGCAGAAAAGAATTGGAAATATGGCCGATTTTCGCTCGAGATTCGGATTTTTTTCGTCAAGTTGTTCAATCAACACTCCAGCAGCCTGTATATAACCCATGGCATAGTCATACCAGTCCCCATAGGGCATAACGGTAAGCAGATTGAATGGTTTTGCCATAAAATCATCAAAAGAGAAGCAGAAGGAAGACTTGTTGTCATTATTACTTGTCAAATTCATTAACTCCGAATCGAAGATAAACTACAGACGTAAAACATGGCAAATCAAATTGGAATCCTTATGCATACACATCGAAATTTCTTACAATTTCATCCATTCCAGCGTAGTAGCAGCACTTCCTCATTCAGTTGCTCTTTCATGGCGGTGGCTAATCGCGTGCGGAAAAGATCGAGACCAAGCACTTCATATCCCAGGGATTCCGTAATCTGCGCCAGCAATTGGCCCGTGCGAATCATGACGCGTAAATAGGATGCCTGGTCGCCTACGACGTAGGCGAGCGTCGCTCCTGGCTTCAACAGAGGCCTCAACTGATCAAAATGCCGGGCCATACCGCCGAAATACAATTTAGTCACTCGTGCATATAATCGCTCAAAACCGGAAGTCTTGCCCATTTCGACACGCCGGCGCTCAATTTGTTGCGCGATTTGGTTGATTTTTCTATTTTCCTTAATAAATCCATCATCATCGTCTATTTTATAAACATTGCGCGTGTTGGAACGAAGCAAGTTTTGTTTAAATTGCCGCAAATCCGCCCGACTATTGATCATACCCAACATTACAGATTCGAGCCGTGTGGTGCGGGTGTAATCCTTTTCATTTGGATACGGAGGAGAAGTAAACACAAAATCAATCGATTCGGGTTTAAGCTGTTCCGCTATGTTTCTCGCATCTCCAAAGATCACACGAGCAGAGACACTCTTTTGACAGCGATGATCTTCTACATCCTTAGCCATTTCCCGCACTCGATCCAACCAAGGACCAATAAAAGGCGCATCTGTTTTGATCTTGCGGACGCCAACCTCGGGTCCGAAATGAAGATTGCTCGCGTCAGACACCAATGCCTTGGCAAAGGCGAGTTTCAAGTGATCTTGCACAGCAGCGTTTTGCTGATTGATTTGTTCTAACAGAACAATTGCTTTATGCAGCGGCAATGGACTGATAGAATTTTTTAATATCAGTTTCATGCATTCAGGCGACATTTTTTCAATGAACCATTCAGCGTTGCTGCTGATAACTCCAACGCGACATCAGAAACTCCATCTTTTTCCAGCTGCCGCACTGTTTTTTCAGCGGCATTCTTCGCTTCGGAACATAGAAGTTGAGGAGATGGTGTCCAGTCGCATTTGACACGACAGGCAAATTGCGCCATTGGATTTGCTTCTACACCGATGCTGGGAATTCCTAGTTTTTTACATTCCACCAATGTCGTGCCTGTTCCGCAGAATGGATCAAGCACAACGTCATTCTTGCATATCTCAAACCGATCCAGGTACTCCCGAACCAGATGGGGCGGGAAAGACAGAACAAACCGGTACCAGTCATGAATCGGCCGGTCTTCTTGTTGTACTTTATTTGCGGAGCCGTTGCTTAAAGTTTTCCCCACGCGTCAATCATCCCGTAAAATTATTGGGCTGATCCTAATAGAGATTGATAGATTGATGCAACCAGAGATTTATTTCATTCATTAAGGACTACATCAAATCGAGCGGATCGACGTCGATGGTGATGTGAGTGCGACTGCGGGGATTATGCTGTTCGAAATCGGCGAGTGCGCGGGAGACGATGGAGCGCATCACAGACGGCTTGCCGCCGCGCAAGAGCAGGCGCCAGCGGTATTTCTTGTTGATATACGCCACAGCCGCAGGCGCCGGACCAAGCGCCGTCGCCAGGGCATCATCCACGCCCGCGCGGATGACGCGGTCGATCACGCCGCGCAACACGCGCGCCATGCGCTGCGTTTGGTCCGGATCGGCGCCCGTGATCAGCAGCCCGATCAGCCGCGTGTGCGGCGGCAGGCGCAGCGTGGCGCGATAGCGGATCTCGCGATTGTAAAACGCGGCGTAATCATGCTTCTGCGCGCAGAGAATGCTGAAGTGATCCGGGCAATACGTCTGCACGCAAACCAAGCCCTCCTTGTCGCGGCGTCCGGCGCGGCCGGCCACTTGCGTGAGCAGGTTGAACGTGCGCTCGGACGCGCGGAAGTCGGGCTGAAACAGCGACACGTCGGCCATCACCACGCCGACCAGCGTGACGCGCGGCAGGTCGAAGCCCTTGGCGATCATCTGTGTGCCGAGGATGATGTCCACACCCCCCTCGTTGATCTCGCGCCACTTTTCGAGATAGGAGAACTTCGACGACGTCGTGTCGAGGTCGATGCGCAGGCACTTGGCGCCGGGGAACGCCTCGGCCACCTCTTCCTCGATGCGCTCGGTGCCCATGCCGATAGCGTGGAACGCCTTGCTTTCGCACTGCGGACAGCGCGACGGCATGGGGATCGCCTGGCCGCAGAGGTGGCACACCAGCATGTTGCGCCGCTTGTGATAAGTCAACAGGATGTCGTCATGCTCGCACGAGCAGCGATAGCCGCACTCGCGGCACATCACGATGGGATTGTAGCCGCGGCGATTGAGAAACAGGATCGACTGCTCCCCGGCCTCCAGCCGCCGGTTCACTTCCTCGATCAATTCAAGCGAAAAGAGGCCGGTGTTGCGATTGATCATCGCCTCGCGCTGCATGTCGATCAGGCGCACCGGAGGCAGCGGCGCCGCGTTGGGCCGCTGCCGCAAACACAACAGCGCGAACTTGCCGGCCTCCGCGTTGCGATACGCCTCCAGGCTCGGCGTGGCCGTGCCCATGATCACCGCCGCGTCCGTTTTGCTGGCGCGCATCAACGCCACGTCGCGCGCGTGATAGCGCGGCGCCGAGTCCTGCTTGTAGCTCGCCTCCTGCTCCTCGTCGATCACGATCAGCCCCAGCCGCGGAAACGGCGTGAAGACGGCGGAGCGCGCGCCGATCACAATGTCGATCTCGCCGCGCTGGATCGCGAGGTACAAATCGTATTTCTGCCCGATGTTCAGCGCGCTGTTATACACGCCCACGCGTGCGCCGAAGCGCTTGCGGAAGCGCTCGATGGTCTGCGGCGTGAGCGAAATTTCCGGCACAAGCACGATGGCCTGGCGGCCCTGCTCCAGCGTACGACCGATGGCTTGCAGATAGATTTCCGTCTTGCCGCTGCCCGTCACGCCATGCAGCAGGTGCGCGCCGAAGCGTTGCGCATCCAAATTCTCTATGATGCGTTGGAATGCCGCGGATTGCTCCTCAGTGAGTTTTAACGGCGGCTCAATACCTTCGGCTGTGGGATAATCGTCTTCACGCCGGACTGTTTCACGGCGCTCGCGAGCCAACCCGCGCTTCACCAACCCCAGCGTGACGGCGCGGCTGCTGTTCGTGCTTTCCTGAATATCCTCGGCTGTCCAGGCGCCCTGCGGAGCTTGCAGAAAAAACTCCAGCACGGCGCGCTGCTTATCCGTCAACCGTTCATGACTCAACGCATGCAGCGCGGCCGCCTCATCCGCCGCGCCGTATTTCTTGACGGAAAGCGTGCGCACATCCTTGAAGCCGATGAAGGAAATGCATTGCAGCGCCTCGCCCAAGCCGCACATGTAATACTCCGCCATCCATCCGCCAAGCGTAAGGAGCTCCGGCGAGAGCCGGAAATCCGGCGTCAGCCGTTCCATCACGGACTTGTGGCGCTTCGCCTTCTTTTCCGCCGTGCGGCGCAGCACGCAACCGGAGCGTTCGCCGCCCTTCACCGGCACGCGCACCAGCGCTCCAGGCACGATCGCATCTTCCAGCAACGGCGGCACGGCATACTGGTAGCTTTCGATGGCTGGAATTTGCAGCGCCACGTCAGCGTATGGCAGATTAGGCTGATGATCCAAAAGTGGAGCCTCTCATCGAAATCGTGGCGAATGGTTCATGCAACACTCAGAATAACAAGACCTTGCTCAGGCGCAAAGCGCCATGGCGCATCTTGACTTGATCCCGTGTCTTTTCTTGCTCTTGCTCCGATTAACCGCCTCGCAGCCGTAAATTTACTTCAACGCAGTGTCGTTCTTTAAATCCAAATTCCGAAGCCGGATACGGGAATCGGATTGAGAGCAAGAGCAGGAGCAGGAGCAAGAACGAGAAGCGCATCATCCAGATAAGCTTAAGATACGCTCATAACGACACGCAAAACCAAAGCTGTGAATATTTTTCTTGCGTTTCCCTCAGTTTTCAAGAGCATTATTAATATTGCGTTTGGCTCTTTCGCCGACTAATATTTTACGACTGTCGGCCTAAATGTACGCGGAACGATTCATTTTTTTTGAGGATGCCTTGCCGCGAAGCGACCTCGATGTGTTTGTGGAAAGTGATTATTATCAGGAAACGAGGCATTATGCTCATTCATTTATCACTTCAGCGCAAAGCAAGTACGCGCTGTTCATTGACTATCCTTCAATCTTTCATCGTTGCCTGGGCATTGACGCTGAGCACGGGGCCGGTCTTTGCTGAACTGACTACGCATGATCCCGTGGAAATTGAGAACCAGGCGCGATCATTGATGCTATCCAGCCAGTATCGCGAGTGCCTGATCATGTGCCGGGAGGCGCAAGCCGAAAATCTCGACACGCCGGCGATGAAATTTTTCATCTATAAGTGCGAGCAAGAAGTCGGTCCGATGCCGCTGGAGCTCTTCATCAAAGACGAACCGACCACCGCGACGGATGAAGCCAGCACAGGCACGGACATCGGCATGATGGAAACGAACCTCGGCGGCATGGACGACGGCGCCGCCGCATTCCAGGAAACGGCGGAGGAATCGGACGCCAGCGCCGCGATGGCGTATCAGACCTTCGCCATGAGCCAGCAAAGTGAAACGGAGACCAGCGCAACCGCCCAGTTCGAGGGCGAGGGCGCCGCAATTCCGTCCGAACAGACCGAACCGGAAACGCCAGAGATCATGGAACCAGAGATTTCTCCTTCGGTCGAGCCGACACAATCGATAGACACACCCTCTCCGCCTATTGAACCGGAGATTGCACTTGAACCGGAAACCATGCCGGAGCCAGAGACGGCGATAAAAATCAATATCATGCTGATCCTGGGCGTCTTTCTCGGCGTGCTGGCCGGAGGGATTGTCATCATGGTGCTCGTCGTGGTGTTTTTATCCAAACGGCAGGTTTCCAGCCGCATCAAGCAGCAGAAACGCGAAGCGCAGATGCTATCAGCGCCCGCCAGTGAAACCGAAGACGCCGGCGATGAGTATTACGAGGATGGCGAGGAGATTGACTACTCCGACGAACAGGAATATGGCGACGAGGAAGGCAACGAATACGAGGAAGAGAGCGCCGGCGATGTGGAATCTGCGGAGGCGGCTTCTGTCGAGGAGATGTTCAGCTACCTCGGTTCGGATGAAGAGAGCGAGCCGCAGCCCACAAACCGAAGAGGCGTGACTAGGCCCGTGAAAACACTCCGGATGGACGCTCAAGACGAAGAAGCCCATGAGGAATACGACGGCAACGAATCATCGCAGATCCAGGTTCCGTTGAGCGCTGCGCAGTCCGAACTGGCAGAAGAAGAAGAGGAAGTCATCTCGCTGGATCTGGATGATGACTCCGCCCCCATCGTGACCGCTCCGAAACCAAAGCCGACTCCGCCCGCAAAGGCGCCGTCCGCGCCGTCTTCAAGCGCATCCAGATCCGCATCGGATTCCGATGAATCCATCGACCTCGGCGGAGAGCCGGATCTTTCATTCGAGGCGATGAATGATAAGACGGCCCAATTCACGCATCCCAAACTCGGCGACACTGACCTGCCCAAAAGCGGACTGTCCGGACGCGGCGCGACGATGACGCCGCCGCCAAGCGACCTTCCGGACCTGGAACTCCCGGAGGAAAATATGTCGACTCCTCCGCCGGGAGATGAGGGACCGCCGGAATTCGGCAACGCCCAGACGCAGATCCTCGGCGCTGATGAATTGCCGCATCCCGCTTCATCGGATGAGATCCCGATGTCCCTCGACGAAGATGAAGATCCGAGCATTCAGGAAACGCAAACCTTCACGCCGATCCAGGAGGTGGATGACGAACTGGAGAGCACGCGGGTGAATCCCGCTTCGCGCGAAAAGGCGCTGTTCCAGGATCAATTCGCGCGCGGCATGGAGGCCAGCCGCAAGGGCCAATGGAAGGAAGCCGTGCATCACCTCAGCATCGCGCTGGCGCTGGACGACTCCAACGAGGAGCTGAAAGAGCAGTTGAAAATCGCCCGTGAGAAACGGCGCGAAGAGGAAAACAAATAAACGCGCACGAAATGCGCGAATACAATCAGAAAAAGGGCGCTGACGACGGCGCCCTTTTTTCAATGAAACCCGGCGCGACTGATGATGAATGTTTCACGCGACATCGTTGAATTTCGAAACGTGAGTTTCAGCTACGACGGCAAACCGGCGCTGGAAGACGTGAACCTGACGATCCCGGCGAACGAATTCGGCGCGATCGTCGGGCCGAATGGCGGCGGCAAAACCACGCTGTTGCGCTTGATGCTGGGGCTGCTCAAGCCGGACCGCGGCGAATTGCTCCTCTTCGGCCAAACTCCGGCGCAAGCCCGCATGCGTGTGGGCTATGTGCCGCAACATCTGCAATACGACCCGCAGTTTCCCGTCACCGCGCTCGACGTGACGCTGATGGGACGCTTGCGGCCGCGGCGCTTCGGCGGATATACGGCGGCGGACCTTGAGGCGGCGCGCGGCGCTCTTGAACGCATGAACCTTTCCTCGCTGGAACGGCGCGCGTTCTCCGCTCTCTCCGGCGGAGAGCGTCAGCGGGCTTTGATCGCCCGCGCCCTGGCCTGCGAACCGGAACTCTTGCTATTGGACGAGCCGGCGGCCAACGTCGATCCGCGAGCCGAAGAGCAGCTGTATGCGATCCTGCGCGAACTCAATACGCGCATGGCGATCCTGATGGTTTCGCATGACATCGGCATCGTTTCGAAATTGATGCGCAGCGTGATCTGCTGCAACAAAAAGGTCGTTGTGCATCCGACCAGCGAGCTGACCGGCGACGCGATCCGCGACATCTATGCTGGCGACGTGAGGATGGTGCGCCATGACCATCGCTGCGCGGAGGAGGGGCATACTCATGACGCCGTTCGTTGACGCCCTTCTCAACCCGGACTTTCCCTTCCTGCGGCACGCGCTGATCGCCGGACTGCTCAGCAGCGTCGCGTTCGGCGTCTGCGGCTCGTACGTGGTTTCGAAACGCATCAGCTACATCGCCGGCGCCATCGCCCATTGCGTGCTGGGCGGCATCGGCGTCGCGCTGTGGCTCCGAGGCGCGCATGGCGTCGAGGCATGGTGGTGCGCGCCGATGAGCGGCGCCATTCTCGCCGCGCTGATCGCCGCCCTGCTGATCGGCTGGGTCAGTCTGAAAGCCAAACAACGCGAGGACACCGTGATTGGAGCGCTCTGGGCCATCGGCATGGCCGTCGGATTGCTCTTCCTCGCGCGCACGCCGGGCTACGTCGATCCGATGAGCTACCTCTTCGGCAACATCCTCATGATCACGCGAAGCGACCTGTGGCTGATCCTCGCGCTGGACGTTGTGATTGCGGCGGGCGGATTGCTGTTTTACCACAACCTGCTGGCGATCTGCTTTGACGAGGAATACGCCCGGCTGCGCGGCATCTCGGTTGAGCGGCATTATCTCGGGCTGCTTTGTCTCACGGCGCTCACGGTGGTGCTGCTGGTCAGCGTGGTGGGAATCGTGCTGGTCGTCGCGTTGCTGACGCTGCCCGCGGCCGTGGCCGGGCACTATGCGCGCAAACTCTGGCAGATGATGCTGCTTGCCGTCGTCCTCTGCGCCATCTTCATCAGCGGCGGACTCTGGGCCAGTTATGCCGCCGACCTTCAATCCGGTCCGTTGATCATCATCATCGCCGGCGCCGTTTATCTCGTCTCCACCGGCGTCCAAGCCCTGCGAGAATAATCCTCACGGACAATCCTCTAATCACTCTCTTCATCCATGCCGTGTTTATGCTTGCGGCGGCGCTCTTCTTTCCATTCGATGCGCTTGCGTCCGCGTTGGGCGCGTTCCTTGCGCCGCGTTTCGGGATCCGCGCCGCCTGAGATCCAATCCGCGTCATACGGCCCGATGATCTCAGCAGGATCCGGACCAGTGTAAGGCTTGGACTTCGGCTTCTTGGGCTTGGGCGGATGCTTCTCGGCGTGCTTCGCCTGGCTGCGCTCCAGCCGGCGCAGCGAATCGGCGAAATGCTCCCGCTCCTGCCTTGTCCACGTATGTTCCATCTGCGGCAAAAACTCGCGCTGCGACCAGTCCGTTTCACGCTCATGCAGCATGCGGCCGCGCAACTCCACCTGCTCGCGATTGAGCAATCCCTCACGCCATTCATCCGGAATCTGCTCGACGCCGAAACGCGCGCCCGCCAGCGCGCCGACGATGGCGCCCACGCTGCACGTGGCGCGGCCTTCATTCACCGCCGCGCGCACGGCTTGCAGGAAGTTGCCGCGGCTGAGCGCGAAGTAAAGACACATCGTCGCCGCGGCGGGAGCGAAGCCCTGCGTCGTGTCCTTGATCGGATGCTCCGGTCCGCAAAGGTTGGCCTGCGCGATGATCGTGCGGCGCGTCAGATCGTCGTCGCCCTCGCGCACGCACGCCCACAATGCGCCCAGCGTCTCCGAGATATGATGCGCGCCAAAGATGCGCATGGCCGGATCGAGCGAATCCCAATATTCGTCCTTCAGCCGTCCCTCCAGCTCGCGAGTGAAGCGGATCAACTCCTGGCAAATCGCCTCGACTTCCAACCGAAGCGGATCGTCCGCGGCAACAAGCAGCGACACGGCGCGAGCCACGGCGCCAGCCGCGGCCACGGCGCGAGGATCGTTATGCGTGATTAGAGCGGCATGAATCGCCGCCTGCGCCATGGACTGAGGATCATCGCGAAAGTACAATCCGGCGGGGATCGCGCGCACGGCTGCGGCGATGTTGGGCGAAGGCCGTCCGCAGTTCAGCGGCTCCTGTCCGTCCGCCATCGCATTGATCGCCACGCGCAGATCGCTGTCCGCGCCGCGCCATGATCCGAAGCGTCCTCGTTCACTAGAGCCATCGCCGCACAATTGAACAAACAACTGCGCCAGCGCATCGGGAATCAAGTCGCCGTCTTCGCAGAGTGCATCGGCTACGGCCAGCGCCTGCTGCGTGAAGGCCGTGTAAAGCCCCGCAAGCCGCCAACGCCGAGGCTCATCGGGAAAAAGCTCTTCGGCGTCGAGCCATCCCTCCACTTCGCCGGCCACCTGCCTGATATGCCCAGCTTTCATGCCTTCGAACGGCGCGCCAAGCGCGTCGCCGATGGCTAATCCAGAGAGGCATGCAATATGACGATCCAGGGAATTCATATGAAGTTCTTTCCAGCGTATCAACGCATCTTGAGAGGCGTGTAATCGCGCAGGGGCGATCCGGCGTAGATTTGGCGCGGACGGTTGATGCGCGCCGCCGCATCATGGCTCATCTCGCGCCAATGCGCGATCCAGCCGGGCATGCGGCCGATGGCGAAGATCACCGTGAACATATTCACCGGAATGCCGATGGCTTTGAGGATGATGCCGCTGTAGAAATCCACATTGGGATACAGATTGCGTTCGATGAAGTATTCGTCGTTCAGCGCGGCCTCTTCGAGTTCGATCGCGATCTCCAGGATCCGCTGATTCGCTCCGAGCGCCTGGAGCACAGCGTCGCATTGCTCTTTGAGGATCTTCGCACGTGGATCAAAGTTCTTATACACGCGATGGCCGAAGCCCATCAGGCGCGTATGGCTGCTCTTGTCTTTCACGCGGTCGATGAAATCCCTGGTGGTCAAGCCGCTTCCGGCGATCTGTTCCAACATATCAATCACCGCCATGTTCGCGCCGCCATGCAACGGGCCCCACAGCGCGCAGACGCCGGCCGAAACCGACGCGTAGAGATTCGCGCGGCTGGAGCCGACCATGCGCACGGTGGATGTGGAGCAATTCTGCTCATGATCGGCGTGCAGGATCAGGATGCGATCCAATGCGCGCGCCACTTCCGGCTTGGCGTTGTAGCGCCGGTACGGCACGCTGAACATCATGTGCAGCAGATTCGACGCGTAATCCAGTCCGGGATGGGGATAGCGAAACGGCTCGCCGACGGTTTTCTTATGCGCGAACGCGGAGATCGTGCTGACCTTTGCGATCAAACGCGCGGCCGCGATGTCGAAGTCAGCGCCCTCTGAGGCGTACAGCGCGGGCTGATAGCATCCCATCGCGTTGATCATGGCGGAAATCATCGGCATCGGATGCGCTGTGCGCGGAAAGCCCTCGAAGTGATAATGCAACGATTCATTGATCAGCGACGTTTCCGCCACGGTTTTGCTGAATTTCTTCAGCTGTTCGCGCATGGGAAGCTCGCCATAGATCAAAAGCCAGGCGGTTTCGAGAAACGTGGAGTGCTCCGCCAGCTGCTCAATGGGTATTCCGCGATAACGCAGGACGCCCTTTTCGCCGTCGATAAAAGTGATCTTGCTGACGCAAGAGCCGGTGTTGGCGAATCCGCTGTCCAGGGTGATGTGGCTGGTTTTGCCGCGCAACTGGGTGATATCGATCCCTCGTTCGCCTTCCGTTCCCTCCCAGACGGGCAGTTCCACCGTGCTCCCCTCCAACGCCAACATCGCGTTTTTACACTCGTGCAACCCGTCGCTCATTTTTGCGCTCCCGCTTTGAGTTATTTATTCAGTGCCATCGGCCATTGCAGTCTCCGGAGCGATTCCGGCGCGCTATACGGCATCTTCGCCCTGTTCGCCGGTTCGCACGCGCCAAGCTTCGGCGATAGGATGCAAAAATATTTTACCATCGCCGGCTTGCCCGGTCTGCGCAGCCTGGATCACGGCTGCGACGATCTCATCCACGCGCCTGGAGGGCACGACGACTTCAACCTTGATTTTTGGCAAGAAATTCGAGGCGTATTCGCTGCCGCGAAAAAGCTCGGTATGGCCGCGTTGCCGGCCCAGGCCCCGCACTTCGGTCAGCGTCAAACCCGATACGCCGAGTTGCAACAGCGCCGCGCGCACCTCGTCCAGTTTATAAGGCCGGATGATGCATTCCAATTTCTGCATAGGATATTCATTCATAATCTTCCCCGCCGAATGGTCAGAATCAATCCGCATTTCATGTTGCGGTTGGTTAATCCGGGTTGACAACCGTTTGACGCTCCAACATCTCCCGCTCCCTGCCGCCGCTTCCCCCTCCGCCAAAGCCCATTAAATGCAAATATTTTTTTGATCGCTGATAGGAGAAAGCAAGCGCTCCGATCACTAGAGCCACCACAACCACGATTTTAATGATTTGCGCGGCTTGAATTTTTGGTTTGTCATCAAATCCAAACGAAGACGATGACGCGCGAGCCGCCTGCTTGGATTTTTTCGACTTGGATTTCTCCGGAGTCTTCAACTTGGGCGCCGTCTTCTGGCGCAGAATCTCCAGCTGCTCCTTCACTTTGGGGTGCAGTTGACGATACCCGATGGCCGCTTCCATCGCATCCTTCGCGGCCATGCTGCCGATGTCCGCCAGTTCCTTGGCGGCGATAAACTGAGCCCGGGGATCAGAATCCTTTTTCAGCACCCCAGCAAGCATCGGAATCAAATCGTCCAATTTTTCGCCGTATTGCGCCAGCGCCTGAATTGCGCTGGCGCGAATCATCAGATCGTTGTCGTGCATCTGTTCGCGCAACTGCGGAATGACTTGCCGGGGCTGCAACTGCCCGAACACGATGATCAACGCGCGGCGCATATTAGGCTTATAATCCGCCAGGTTGAAATCCTTCGGTAAATTCTCCACTCCCGCATGCTGGATTTGATGGAAAATCTGCTTATACGAGGCGATCTCTGATTCCATCGTCGCAAGTCGCAGCAACGGCTCGACGTTCTGCTGTTGCACACAATGCGCACCGAGCCGTTCAATCAGTTGCCGCCGCACGGAAAATTGCATGATCTGCGGATAGGAAGCTAATACTTTATCCACATCGCCTTTTTCCAGCCAATCCTGAATGTCATTCGCCGTGATATGCTCCGGAAACTCTTGTTCATCCTCCAGGCCGGTCTCCAACGCATCATCCGGCTTCGGCGCATGTTGCGGTTCGGATGAATGCGAAACGTCGGATTCGGCGCTTTTTATTTTTTCAGCGATCTTGGGAGATGGCGCAATCCCCGCCTCTTCCATCAATTCCTCAGCGGAAGGAAGCGCGGATTGCATGCGTTCCATGCCGGAAGAAATGTCGCCGTCAGTCTCTTCGGAAACCTCGGCGTCACCCAGCAAATCCGCATCGCTCTCAAACGCCACAGTGTCAAACGCGTCGCGCATGGCGAGCGACGATTTATCATCCTTCTCTGTTGGGGCCGGGATTTCCAGCGGAGATGGTTCTTCCAGTTCGGCGCCCTCGGCGCCCTCGAAGATATGCGGCATATCGTCAAAAGGAAGCTCCGTGTCCGGCAAGTCGTCGCGCAGCTCAGCCGGACTCTCCGCATCATCCAGAAAATCCGGATTCGTGTCGATATCATCGAGCGGCGCGGACTCTCCCTCAGGTGAAGGGCTTTGTTCTTTGTGTTCTTCTTCGCTCATAAACAATTCTCATCAAGTCCAATCACTAAAGTGCGCAACAGCGGCGCTGGTCGCGGCAACAGACTAATTATTTTCACCGGGGCATTCGTGCGAATCAACTTTATTCGTGCCGCCCGGCGCAGGAGTTTTGAGAATGTAACTTCACCAGCAATTCGCTGATTTGACGGCGCAATTCCTCGGTACTGGCGCCGTTTTCGATTTCTACATCGGCAATCTCGCGACAGGCAAGCAACTGTTGCGCCGAGTCGTCCGCGCTCCGCAGCTGACGCTCTTCCTCCTCGCAAAAATCCTCGAAAGTCTGCGGATCCCCATCGCGGCGGCGCAACAGACTGCGCTCAAAGCGCACCCGCTGCGGAGCATTAAGAAAGACCATGGTGAAATCCGGCGCATCCTCGCGCAAGGCCCGCACCTCCTCCGGATGCCGGATGGAGGAAACGACGGCGTCGCCGGAATGGGCGAAGCGCTTCGCCGCCAAACGGCCCAGCACGCCAGCGCCTTGTTCACGGCGCAACTGGTTGCCCACCGCGGTTAAATTCGGAATGTTGACTTCGATGCCGCGCGCGCGCAGCTCCTCGCGAAGGATCTCGCTCAGCGAAACGTGCGCGAAACCCTCATTCTGCAAGCATGCGGCGAAGGTGTCCTTGCCTGCCGCGAAAAATCCGGTGACTCCAACAATCATTTATCCGCCGTTTCCGCTGGTTTGAAAGCCAGCACTGCATAATGGGCGTGGGAATAAAGCAGCGAGTTCAATTTGCTCAGATTCTTATTCAACATCTCCACCTGCGGCAACGCGCCATCAGCGCTGAGCAACTCCAACTTTTGATCCTCCGGAACAGGCGCGCTGAACAGCGTCTCGTCCTTGCGAAAACCGGCCTGGCGCAGAAAAAAACGCACCGTCAGCGGATGCACAGGCTTGACGTGCGTCGGATCGGCGTAAAACGCCCCGCTGAAAATCGACAGACACGACGGGTTCATTGTCTCCAGCAGAATCGGCGATCCGAGCCGCAAGACACGAAACGAATGCCGCGCGAGTTCGCTGAGTTGACTGACCGTGAGATGCTCCACCACCTGCGCGGCGAAGATGCCCCCCAGCGCCGCATCGGGCAAACCGCGCAGATACTCGAGTCCGTCCGCGAGCTCCGCCGCCAAACCCTTGCGCTGGCAGTGCGCTGTCATCTGCGCGTCGGAATCGACGCCGCGCGCCGGAATGCCGCGCCGGCGCAGCACTTCGAGAAATTCGCCGCGCCCGCAGCCGATGTCCAGCACATCCTGATGGCCGATGAAATACGTCGCATAGTGCTCCTGCTGATCGCCGATTGATCGCTCTTCGCCGCGCGTGAATTCCTCCCAGGCCAGAAAGTCGAAATCCTCGGCCTCTGGTCCATCGCGCAGCAAGTGCTCCAGTCGCGCCTCACGCGAAGTCCATGGACCGTCCAGCGGCGCGGAGCCGCTCAAACCTTCGCGGATGCGGTCCAAGGTGTTCAGCAACATCGTCTGCCGGTTATTCACGTCGCGCTCCAGGTTCTGCAGCGCGCTCATCTTGGCATCCAGGGCGCTCATCTTGCCATCCAGGCCGCGCATCTTGCCATCCAGGCCGCGCATCTGCGTAGTAAGAGCGTTTAACGTCTCCACCTGCGACGCCTGCATCTGAAAAAGTTGATCGAGGTAGACGCGCATCTGCTGGTTGTAGGATTCCTGCCCCGTAAAGAAAAAACGCGCGATTTTCGCCGTGATTTTCCTCACCAAGCCTTTGATGCCGCCGGTCAAGGGCGGAGGCATGTCCAGCGGGAATTGCTCCGCCAGCCGCAGCCGCAATTGATTCCATTGCGAGGCGTCCAGCGCATAGCCGTCGCGCACCAGGGCATGACGCGAGTGTAAATCCTGTAGCAGATGATTGGCACGATCCAACGCATCCTGCAACGGCGTCAGTCCATTTTCAGCAGGCTGCAATTCCACGAAAGGCGGAGCGGCGCTAGCTGGCGCATCGTCCTGCAATGCGCGCGCTCGTTCGCGCACCTCTTCCATTGCGCGTTCAACGTCCGTCTCCGGCTCCGCACGCTCTGTTTTCGTTGACGCATTCATTCCGTCAAACCTTTCACGGATGCACATCCATTCATATGCGCATAAGCCTGCGACTCACAAAGCATCATCACACGCCAGCGCCATTGTGATGTCAAGAATCAAACGCGGCGTGGCGGTTTTGCCATTGTTATCAAATGACAAAATCCACTCACGAAGGAACCGGCCGTCCCCTCACGCCCATTATATCCGTGCAATTCTTCCCGATTCAATCCGAGAGTTTCGCCGGCAGGGTAAATGCGCCCATATGGCTGGGTTTGAATGTATGAGCCTTCACCACAGCCTCAATGTTCAAGGGACCGTAAATATGTGGGCGCTGTTGATCGCCATTGCCATTCAAATTTTCATACACCAATTCGGCGTAAAGTTTGCTGGGATCAATCTCCAGCAGCACCAATCCAAACTGACCTTTGAAGAGCCGATGCGCCACGTCCAGCACCTGGTCTTTGTCGCTGCAATGAATAAAACCCGTATGATCCAGATCCTTCGTGCGATAGAAACCATCCTCCATCGCCTGCTCCCACAAAACCTTGAATGTGATGTGGTAGATCATGTCTCAGTGTTCTCCGAAACTTTCTTCCGATCGTGTCCTGATTGACCCCAGGCGTCTCGCTGCAACCGGCTGATCAACGTGGATTGGATGTCGCCATGCATCTGCAATCTTGAATCGACTATCGCCCGAAATCGTCATCATCATCGGCGATGTTGCGTTTTTTTTCAACTGTTTTCCGAAATCCTTCAATGCTCCATTGATTACGCTTCGCTTATACGCGAAGGGCGTAAATCTGACCGGGGAGCTGTCTGACCAAATCCTTGAGCTCGAGTTGGAATAAAGCAGCGGAAAGCTGGCTGATGTTGAGCGCTGGGCGCTCCGTCTCACCGGACTGCCCGTCTCCGGCCTGAAGTTTTTGCAGCAATGCGTCGATATGCACGGGCTCCTCGGCCAGCGCGGCGTGGATCGCCGCCTCCAATCCATCCAGCGCGGCCACGGTCTCCTCGGCTTGGCGGCGCTGCTCTTGCTGAAGGTAATCCCGAAGTTGAGGAGCAAGTTCGCTCAGGACGTCCTCGGCTTCGATGACAAGCTTGGCGCCCTGCTGGAGCAGACGGTTGCAGCCCAGACTGTTGCGACGCGAGATGTCGGCAGGAATGGCGAACACATCGCGGTTGTCCTCCACGGCATGACGGGCGGTGTGGAGCGCGCCGGATTTTTCGGGCGCTTCGATGATCAGCGCGCCCAGCGCCAGTCCGGCGATGATCCGATTACGCACGGGAAAGTTTCCCGCATAGCCCACGGTGTCCATGGGGTACTCGCTGAATACGGCGCCGCTTTCGATCACGCGCAGCATCAGCGCCTCGTTCTGTTGCGGAAAGCAGTGGGAAAGTCCATTGCCCAGCACGGCATACGTGCGTCCGCCAGCCTCCAGGGCGGCGTCATGCGCCAACGCGTCAATGCCAAGGGCCAATCCGCTGACGATGTTCAGACCCGCCCCAGCCAGACGGCCAACGATGCGCTCGACAGCCAGGCGGCCGTACTGCGTATAGCGCCGCGTGCCGACGACGGCCACGGCGAAACGGTCATCAGGCTCCAGCGTGCCGCGATAATAGATCAGCGCCGGAGGATTGGCCGCATCGTGCAGATTGACGGGATAATGCTCATCGGTCCAGGCCGCCAAACGCACGCCGTGCGTTTCGATAGCCTCAATCTCCCGTTTCAGCGCGTCCTCGTCCGGTCCGCGCAACAACGCTTCAGCTAGCGTCGGCTGAATTCCGGTTTCCTGGACGATACGATCCACAGTGAGTCCCAGCAAGACGTCCGGCGAGCCATAGGCGCGAATCAATTCGATCAAACGCAGATGCGTCAATCCATCGGTCAACCGCATCCGCAGCCAAGGTTCGTAAGCAGAGGCAGGAGCATCGATATCAGGCATGGATCCGTCCGGAATAAACGATGAAAATTGACGCCGTGAAACATTACAGCGGCATGCGCATCCAGGAAAACGCGGCCGGAAACCGGACGCGGCTCGTTTGGAAAATCGCTCCGGTCATGAACGGCGGTCAGTTGATTCGCCTGACGTTGAATTCACGCTCGATGTCATTGAAGATTTCATCGGCGGAGTTGACCCGTTCGAGTTCGGCCACGATCAGCAGGTTGAGATGCGTGTATACCCGCCGGTTGCGTTCGAAGCTGGCTCTGTTGCCCGGAGGCGCTTGCGTATACTCCCTGATGAAATCCTCTGTCCGGTCGACGGATTCCAGCAGAAACTTGTAGAGATGAATGGTGTTGGCCACATCGTTGCCGCCTGGATTGCGCACATCGATCTTCTGATACTCAAAGCCCTGCTGGTTGGTCATGCTCAGCATCATGGTGCGGATTTTATCGCCAAACCGGACCGGCGAGCCGTCGGGCGTCGTGCGCAGCACGAGCTGATTGAACGCGTCCAGATGATTGGAAAGCTGTTGCGTGTCCGCCTGCGGATCCTGCATCCGATATTGATTAGTCTTCGCCATATCCTCCTTCACCATATGCGAACGGAAAGAGGTATAGCGCAAGTTTGGCATGATGGACATACGAAAGACATTCTCAGCCTTGCCGTAGAGCTTGGCGGTTTGCGGCATTCTATTCGGAATTTCCTGCAGGTCGATGATCTTGAAATATTGCAAACCGCTCACGCCGCCGACGATCAGGAGAACGGCGCCGATGACGCGAGGAATCGGGCTTTTGAGAAACTTGTTGAAGTTGGCCTTGACCGACGCCTTGAAGTTGTTCATCGCGTATTCGGACTGGCTCATGTTGTTCAAGGTCTCGCGTTTATGCCCCAGTTTGTCCAGCGTGTCGTTGAGGAGCAGATACGACGCATCCCAGGCTTTTTCAAAGGAGCGATGGTCGGTCTCGTAAAAAGTAGTGACATGCTTGATCGTCACGCACTTGATCACATTTTGCAAAATGGATTTGCCATCATTATGCTTTTTGCGCGAGGCGACGCTGTTGGCGGGAGGCAAAGCAGCCATAAAATCATCATGCAGCATGGCGATGCTTTTTTTGCATTCCAGAAACTCAAGTTCTTCTTCCGGCGTGGCTTTTCTTTCGTTAGCCATGCCGATTTTGTAAAAATCGCGGAATTTAACCCAATTTCCAGTGAGTTTCTCAATCGCATCAATTTGATGATTTAACGCATAGTCGATCATGCATCAATAACTCCATTGCCATCCATTTGGTAATCATGATCCGCAACGCAAATGCCCGGATTGCGGTCACTCAGATTACGATTTTGAATTTGTTGGAACTTGAAGTCAAATCAAATTCCTTGAAATCAAGGCCGGAAGGCGGCAGATGCTCCTGCGCGCGCTTCCGGTTTAATCCTTAAAATTCGAACAAGCGCCGGTATTCAAACGCCGGCGCTTGTGATTGCTCAAATTGCGCTGCTGTGATCATCCCGCATCGCCACCGCAGCCGAGGTTCATGCGCCACGTTTTTCCAGCGGCGCAATGCTCCGCTCGTTTTCGCCCTGATACACCTGACGCGGCCGGTAAATCCGGCCGCTCGGGTCGGTATGCACTTCCCGCCAATGCGCCACCCATCCCGGTACGCGGCCAATGGCGAACATCACAGTGAACATATTCAACGGAATACCGATGGCCCGCAGGATGATGCCGCTGTAAAAGTCCACATTCGGATACAATTTGCGCTCGATGAAGTATTCGTCGCTGAGCGCCACTTCTTCCAGGCGCTTGGCGATGTCGAGCAGCGGATCGTCAATGTGCAGCACTTCCAGCAGCTCGTCGCAGGCCTTCTTGATGATTTTGGCGCGCGGATCGAAGTTCTTATATACGCGGTGTCCAAAGCCGTACAACCGGAACGGATCGCTTTTATCCTTGGCGCGCTCCACCACTTTATCCAACGACTCTCCGCATTCGCGAATATTCTGCAGCATTTCCAGCACCTGCTGGTTCGCTCCGCCATGCAGCGAGCCCCAGAGCGCGCAAACTCCCGCTGCGACAGAGGCGAAAAGGTTCGCCTGGGCGCTGCCGACCATCCTCACCGTCGATGTGCTGCAATTCTGCTCATGATCCGCGTGCAGAATCAGCAGTTCGCTCAGCGCCTTCACGACCTCCGGTCTCAGATCGTAATCCTTGTTCGGCAAGGAAAACATCATATGCAGAAAATTCGCCGTATAGCTGTAATCCGGCCGCGGATAAATTCGCGGCAGACCCATCGACTTGCGATAGGCGAACGCCGAAATCGTGCGCACCTTGGAGACAATCCGGGCCGCCGCATCGACAAACGTCTCGTCGTCCAGGTCCATCAAATGCGGATAAAAACAGGAATTCGCGTTGATCATCGCCGACAGAATCGCCATCGGGTGCGCCGTGGCTGGAAAGCCCTCGAAATGATGACGCATGTCCTCATGCAGCAATTCATGCTCCGTCAGCAAATCCCACCAGTTTTTACGATTGGCTTCATCGGGCAGCTCGCCAAAGATCAGCAGATACGCCACTTCGGTGAAAGTGCAATTCTCCGCCAACTGCTCGACGGGATAGCCGCGGTAGCGCAAGATTCCCTTCTCGCCATCGATGTATGTGATGCTGCTCTGACACGAGCCCGTGTTGGCGAAACCGTCATCCAGCGTGATGTAGCCCGTGGTGGCGCGCAGTTTGGAGATGTCGATCGCCTTTTCGTTTTCTGTCCCCGTCACAACCGGCAATTCATATTCCTTGCCGTCAAGGTTCAGTTTGCATGTTTCCGGCATAACTCTCAGCCTCCTGATATATTAAGATCAATTTATGTTTCTCATAACAATCAAACCGCGCGGCGCTTGAGGCTTCCCTGCGCAAACGCCCGGCGATTGACGCTTGGATTATTCGCCCGCCGCTTGATGGCACATGCCTTCGCCGTGGCCGCGGTGATAGCGGTACGTGGGCAGTTCCACGCGCCGCTCGGGATGATGGCGGAGAATCCTCTTCAGCAGGTCGAAATCCATGGCGTAATCCAGCGATTCGTCGAATCCGCCCGCTTCCCGGAACACCTGCGGACGGGCGAAGAAAGTGGCACCGATCGCGCATTTCGACAAATGGATCATTCGCGTAGGATCTTCCGCGTCAGGCACATAGAAATCGCTTTCCTGCGCCGCGACAATCTCCGCTCCCCCATGCAGGAACACCGCCTCCGGTTCGGCGCGCACGAGTTCCAGACGCCGTTCCAGGTGCTCCGGCAAATATTCGTCATCCGAATCGAGAAAAGTGATCCATTCCCCGCGCGACGCGGCGATGCCGGCGTTTCGCGCCGCCGAAAGACCCCGGTGGGCCTGCAGGAGATACAGGATGCGGCGATCCGCCAAGACGAACGGCCTCGCCGTCTCCCGTGTTTCATCCGTGCTGCCGTCGTCCACGATGATCAACTCCCAATCCTCGACGGACTGGGCAAGGACCGATCGCACCGCGCGCGTCAAGAGCTTCGCCCGGTTATAGGCGCACAAAACAACGCTGACGCTGGGATTCCATTGCATTCGTATCCCTTTGCTCGGCGCGCATCCTGTCCCATCGCCCGGTAAAAGGTCAATATGGAAATTAAGGGAAATCTGCGGTTTAATGCAATGTCTGCCGCTCTGGCTCTCAAAAATAATTGATGAGAACGGTTTGAGGGCGCATCAACAGAGCGAAATAAAGCAAAATGATTTGGTTGCGGTGGACTGACAGCTCTTTTACAATCAATTTACTTGCATCTGACCACCTCCAGCGTCATGCGCGTTATATTAGGCGCATTTGATGGGAAAAAAATCCCTGAATCCAATCACAGGAGACGCGTCATGAAAACCAAAAATTACACAGCCAGCCGGGGCGCCTTGGCGTTTACGCTGACTTTACTGCTGGCGTCGGCCGCCTTGCATCTCGCGGCGACAGCCGGAGAAGCGGAGAACTCGCAGAAAGTCAAAATGACGTCGATGTTGAGCGCATCCAAACTGCAAACCGGCAAGCCGCAATCGCTCTACTTGAAGGTGAGTCTCACTGGCTTCAAACAAGAAGCAGAGACGCACCGCACGCCGGTCAACGTGGCGCTGGTGCTCGACAAATCAGGCTCGATGACCGGCGAAAAGCTGGCCAAAGCCAAGGAAGCGGCGATTCAAGCGCTTAGCCGTTTGCGCGCCGATGACATTGTATCCGTCATCGCTTATGACACGACGGTCAGCGTTGTCGTCCCGGCCACCAAAATGTCCAACCGGGACCGCATCATCGATCAGATCAACTCCATCGAAGCCGAGGGCAACACCGCCCTGTTCGCCGGAGTCAGCAAAGGCGCGGCGGAAGTGCGCAAGTTCTTTGACAACAGCCGTTACAACCACATCATCCTCCTTTCCGACGGTCTGGCGAACGTCGGTCCCAGCACACCCGCTGAGCTGGGCGATCTCGGCGCGTCGCTGATTAAGGAGGGAATCTCAGTCTCCACGCTCGGACTGGGACTGGATTACAACGAGGATTTGATGGCGCAGCTGTCGCGCAAGAGCGACGGGAACCATTACTTCGCCGAAACAGCGGATGATCTGGAGCGGATCTTCAACCGGGCGTTCGGCGGCACGCTCGCCGTCGTGGCGCAGGACGTCGAGATCGCCATCGATTGCGAACCGGGGATGCGTCCCGTCCGCGTGCTGGGGCGCGAGGCGATGATCGACGGTCAGCGCGTGGCGTTGAAATTGAACCAGATCTACAGCGAGCACGAAAAGTATGTCCTGCTGGAGATCGAAGCGCCATCCGGCGAGGACAAAGCGTCGCGCAAAGTGGCGACAGTGAGCGTGAATTACCTGAACCTGATGACCCAGGAAAAAGACAGCATGCGGCAGGAGTTATCCGTAAGCTATACGGCGGACGAGGAACTGGCCTTGGCGTCGGAGGATCGTGAAGTGATGATCGCCGTGGTCGAGCAAATCAGCGCCGAAAAGAATCTGCTGGCGATGACGCTGCGCGACAAGGGCGAAGTTGAGAAAGCACGGGAACTGCTCTCCTCTAATTCGGCTTACCTGCTGTTCAACGCCGGCCGTTACAATTCAGAGAAATTGCGCTCTATCGGTTACGATAATCAAAGCGACGCGGAAAATCTCGATCCAGCCAAATACCGGGAGCGCCGCAAGGTGATCCAGCAGCGCAACATGCAGCAACAGATGCAGACGTTCTAAGAACGTTGACATCGAATCCACGCCCAATCAAACCGCAAAGAGCGCCGGCCCTTTTTCAGCGCTCTTTGCGGTTTTGAATTTCTTCTGTCGAAAAACCAACCGCGAATATTGCTTTCCTCATTTGACAAGGACGGCGGGACGCTGACAATAGCGGCATGAGCGCATCGAACGCGACATCGGATGCGGAAAGTCCTGCTGCTTGGCGGAAAGCCATGCATTGGAGCGTGGACGCAGCGCTGCTGCTCGCGGCGCTGTTCATTTGCTTTCCCGCCTGGTTCGATATGCGCGTCTGCTCCAACGGCGCGGATTTTTACGCATTGCTGCTGCCGCATCACTATCTCAACCGCCAGGCGTGGCTCTCCGGCGTCGCGCCGCTGTGGAATCCATTCGTATTTTGCGGATCGCCGCTGGCCGCCACGATGCAGTCCAGCTCGCTTTATCCCTTCACTGCATGGAGCGTGTTCAGCGACGACATACTGGCCGGATTGAAGGCGTTCCGTTTGTTTCACGTCTGGCTGTTCGGCTGGCTCACGCTGCTTTGGCTGCGGCTGTATCATCGGCATGCGCGTTGGGCCGCGATGGCCGGCGCGCTGGCTGCGATGGCCTCGCTCTATGTCTGCGGGCATCGCGATCAGGTCAATCAACTGGCGACGCTGACCTGGCTGCCCGCCGCGCTTTGGTCCATGCAGGCGATGCTGCGGCGCATCGAATCCGCCGGCGGCGCGGACTTGGCCTGGCGGCGCGCTCTGCGTCCGGCGTTGCTGCTGGCGGCGTGCTTCGCGTTGCAGGCGCTGGCGGGGAGTCCGCAATTCGCATTTTACACCCAGCTTGCCTGTCTCGGCATTCTGCTTTTCTGGGCCTATAACGGAAGCAAGAAGCATAAACTTAAACACTGCCACTACCTGTCAGCGGCTGCGCTGTTTATCGGCGCCGCAGCCCTGGGGGCCATGCTGGCCGCGATACAGCTGATCCCGGCTCGCGAGCTCTCGGCGCTCTCGGTGCGCCTTCTCGATGGATTCTCCTATGCTGCATTCAAATCGGTTACGCCGGATCAACTGCCCCGGCTGTTCTTTTACAATCCCTTTGGCGGCTTTGAACTGCCGCACGATGAGTTCGGAGGTTTCTGGATCGGCTGGAGCGCGATGGCGCTCATCGCGCTGGGCTTGATCGCGGGCGGATTGCGGCGGCGCGCGGCATACGGACTGTTCGCCGCATGGGCATTGCTGATACTGCTGGCGCTGGGTTATTACACGCCGTTGTACCGGATTTTCTACACGGTCTTTTGGCCGCTGGCGAGACACTTTCGCGTTCCGGCGCGCGTGCTTTGTTTGACCTTGCCGATCCTCGCGTATCTCCTGTCATCCGCTCTGCAGAGCATCCCGGCGCGATCCAGTCGATGGCAGACAGCGGTCGCGATGCTTTTCATTCTGGCGTTGCTGGCTGAACGGGCGTGGTATTTCAACGCACCGGCGATGCGGGAAACCGCCACGCAAATCCATGCGCGAAATCCCTGGCTGAACGCCCTGACGGACGCGAGTCCCGCCGGCGCGCCTGCGTTCGAGGAATACATCACCGATCCGGGCGGCGCTGAAAACACGCTGCGCCAATTGCAGCAGGATTGCGGCGTTGCGCAGCGCGTGTGGCGCTTGATGCCGGAAGACTCGAATATCTGCGCGCTGAGCACGACACGGCATTACACGAATCTGGCGGATGTGCGCGCTTTTGAACAGCAGGCAGGCATCGCCATGGAATCCGCCGCGACGCGCTCCGAAGCCTTTCCGGATTGGCGCGCCGGCGCCCCGCGCATCGTGCTGTCGCCCGCGAAACATCGCGCCATGCCCAACCTCAACGCAATTCTCGGGCTGCAAGAAATCGATGGATATGAGGAAGGGCTGAGCCCGACCTTGCGTTATCTGGATTTCATGCTCGAGTTTAACCGCGCGATGCGGCCCCTTCCGCATCGCGAATTGATGCGGCTGCTCGGCGTGGGTAAAATCATGTACGAATACCCATTGCCGCAGGAAATCCCGTTTGGACGCCCTGTTCCCTTGCCCTTGCGCGATTTATCGCAGCAAGAAGCCTGGGGCCGCATCGTGGACATGCCGGATTCACGGCCCATCGCGCAATGGATCGAGGCGATTGATGCGCGCATTGATCTCAGACATATCGACGGCCCCATGCGCCGATCACAGGGAAAACGGCCGCCTCGCGTGGAACCCGGCGCCGTGGGAGGTGAGCCGCTGTTGAAAATTTCAAAATACAACAATGTGAGTTACATGGATGCCGCGCCGGATCGGCCCTGGGGCTTGCTCCCGGAAGAATGGAAGATTGACGGGGAAGCCGCGTTGCCTGCGCAGCGGCCTGCGCATGAGGAATTGAGGCTGGCCGTCAGCCAGGCGCCGCGCATCGAACGGCCGGACCTGAACCGCTTGCGAATGGATTGGGATGCGCCATTGGAACGCGGGCGCTGGATGTGGATCTCGCAACAGCCTTATTCCGGTTGGCGCGCGAGGACTCTGGTGCATGGCGCATGGCGGGAAACGGATCTGCGCTCCGTCTGCGCGATCGGCAATTTAGCAGCTTGCCCAAAGGGCGCGGAAGCGCTTGAACTCTCCTTCGAACCGGACTCCTTCCGCGCGGGGCTTTTCATCACGCTGATGGCGCTGGCCGCCTGGCTTGCGCTCATCATCCTTCCGCCGCCGCGAGTCACGACAAACTGCGCACGCGTTCAATCGGGCTGATGATCTCGGTCAGACGCACGCCGAAACGTTCATTCATCACAACCACCTCGCCCTTGGCGATCAGCTTGTCATTGACCAATATCTCAAAAGGCTCGCCCACAAGTTTGTTCAGTTCCACCACGGAGCCTGGCCCCAACTGCAGCAAATCGTTCAACAGCATACGCGTCCGGCCGACTTCAACCTTGACCGTCAGCGGAATATCCAACAGGAAATCCAGATTCATCCGGCCGTCCTCGACTCCATTACCATTGGCTTTTCCCGCGGATTGAGCCTGCGGCCGCTCATTGCGCAGCTCCTCCACGACCGGCTTGGTCGCGCCGGCCCGAGCCGGTTGCGCGGTCGCTTCGCGGGGTTTATCCGACACGCCCTGGTCACCGAGCATGTTTTCAAAGGGATTTTCGTCGCTCATCAGTCCTAATCTCCCTTCCGTGGCATTACTTTTGTAATCTTCAGGGCATGGTTGCCACGGAATTTGCCGAGGCGCCCCTGAAATTTCGGAATTTTCTCCACATACATCGTCAGCGGAGTATATTGATCCTGATTCAAGGGAATGATGTCTCCCCGCTTGAGTTGCATCAAATCTCTCCCGCTGATCTGCATACTCCCCAGCTCCACGGCCAATTCCAGAGAAGACTCCCCTAAATTATCTTTCAAATTTGAAGTCCAGCTCCTGCTCGCCTCATCCGGATTGTTCCGGGAGACGCCAGATTTCAATTTATCACGAATAGGCTCCAGCATCGAAAACGGCAGGCAAAACTTTAATCTGCCGACGCTTTCCTCCAACTCCACTTCCATGTTGACGCCGATGACGCTATCGCTGCCCGTGACTACGTTGACGAACTGCGGATTGACCTCGCTGCCGATATGCGTGATGTTCGCGGGAATCACCGACGACCACGCGTTCTGATAATCGTGCAAAACCATATCAATCACCATGCGGACGATCCGCTGTTCGATCGGCGTAAAATCGCGCCCCTCCATCTTCACATGGCCGCGCCCATGCCCGCCGAAAAAGTGGTCGATGAAGGCGAACACCAACCGGCCTTCCATGATGCAGACCCCCAGGCCTTTCAGGGGATCCATCTTGAAAATATGCAGACTGGAGGGCAACGGCACGGTGCGCATGAATTCGCTGAATTTCACATTTTCCTGCGACAGCACATTGACGTCGATCGAACGCCGCGTAGCCGCGCCGATCGTCGAACGGAATGCGCGCGCGAATTTATCATGCACCATCTCCAGCCCCGGCATGTTCCCTCGCACAACCCGGTCCTGGCTGGTGAAATCAAATCGCGGATACTCGGGCTGCGGCGGCTGTTGATCTTGCTCCTCGACAGCGAGGGCTTCCGGCGGCGTTTCCGGCGCCGTTTCCACTTCGCCCGCGCCGATGCCCTGAAGCAGGGCGTCCACTTCATCCTGTGATAGAATCTGGCTCATAATACGCCTCGCCAATCGGCCTTTGCCGCCGCTCTCGCTTTCTCACGCTGGTTCAGACTACGATGAAAGCGATCACGCACGGTCGAAATCCAAGGATCACTGAATCAAAAACTGCTTGATCAACACATCCTGCACATTGGACGCGTCGATCACCGTGTCCAGCCGTCCGCGGATTTCATTTTTTAAATCCGTCAATCCATCTTTCGAACTCAGATCCGCCGTCGATTTCTCATTCATGATGTTGATCAGCATGTCCGTCAGCTGCGGCTCTCGATTCAACAGCCTCTCCTTCAATGCCTCGTCCGCCTCGGGGATCACTACAGTGATCTGCAAATGGCAATATGAACGCGGCTCCTTCAAGTTGAAAACTTGCTTCGTCTGCGGCACGTCCAGATACGCCAGTGCGACTTCATCACCCTCGGAACCGGCGCCGTTTCCAGTTTCACCTTCCTCTGCCGGGGCTTTGGCGAAAATCTGCTGATACCCGATGAATCCGCCGGCCCCCAGCGCCGCCAACACCACGACGCCGATGATGATCAACGGCAGTTTGCTTTTTTTCGCGGCATCGGCCGCCTGAGTTTGGTTATCTTTGGCCATCGTTGCTCACTCCGGCTTGGTTTGAATCTTTGTGTTAATCACGATCTCCACTTCGTCGGCGCCCGGCCGGCCCATTCCCCGAAACGACAACCGCGCCGGCTCCAGGGCGGAACGTCCCAGCAAATGCTGCTGCACGTTGAATGCGCGGCGCGTGGCCAGTTCCAGATGCGAAGCGAAGCGGCTCTGAACCGGCAAAGGGCCGCCCTCCGCATGACCCTCCACTTGCACATCGAATTCCAGCCGGTTGAGCGCCGGAATCAACGCGCCGAGCATTTTGGACGCCTGGGACCGCAACAGCGCCTCGCCCGGCTCAAAGAGCAGCGCCGAGTTAAACTTCAGATGCACGCCGCGCGGCGATGTGTATAATTGCACATCGCTAAACTCTTCCTGGTTGAGCAATTCGCTGAAACTGACGACGACCGCCTCTTCGGTGATCAGCGGATCGTCCACCCTCGGCGTCGCCGGCATCAGCGACACAGGATCGATGAACGTGCCGTTGCCCGAGGAATCCAGCATTTCGAAAGGCGTGGTCATTTCCATCAGATTCTCTTTCACTTTTTTGTTGTCCATCGACGACATCGTCAGCAGCAGCACGAAAAACGTGAGCAGCAGCGTGATCAAATCGCTGAAGGTCAACATCCATCCGTTCGGATCCGGACTCTCGTCCGGCACTTCGATGTATTTGACTCGCGCCATCGTTCCGTCGCTTTCCTCAACGCCACACCGAATCCCTTACATATCGCTCGCGGCCTGTTTCATCGACGACCTTGCGAAACGTCCGGTTGCCGATGCGCACTTCGAAGGGATAGGCCCGGATGCGCGAATCGTTCGCGCCGTCCACCACCACTAATTCCACCCGCGAATTCAGCCAGGGCAGATCTTCGCTGGCAAAAGGCCGCGCGCTGCCGTAGGCCGCCGTCTCAAGGCGGCTTTCATGAATCCCTCCGCTTTGCAGCAGCGCGTCCGACGCCGCCATCGACCGTTGCATCGCATGCAGCCATTCCCGCCGCTCCACATCCGGTTCGTTGCGTTGCGGATCCCCGGCCTCGTGTCCCTCCACCCGCACAATGCGATCCGAGCGGGAAAGCAAGCGAGCCATCTCCTGCAAAATCGCCCGGCCCTGCGCCGAAACCGTCGTTGGATCGTCTTCCGCGATCAAATATCCCGGCAGCATCAGGGCCAGATCGTTGTCCCGCAGATAAACCTTCACGTCGCCGTCCACATGCATCTTGCTCAGCAATTTCGAAAAATGCTGGTTCAGATCCTTCACCCGCAATGCAGGCTTGTCTCCCAGGTCCAGTTCGAGCTGCGCTCCGGGTCCGTCGTCCAAAGCGCTCGCCGCGCCGAACTCCGAGAGCAGCGAACCAACCGCCAGCCGGCTTCGCACCTCATCCACCACGGCCATCGAATTCATCAGAATGAAGAACGTGAGCAGAATCAACATGAGCGAAGTGAACAGCACCGTGCCCGGATCCGAGCCGCGCGGAATGATTCGCTTTTTGATTTTCTGATTCGCCATGCCTTCTTGCCCTAGCCGTTCTTAATCTTTTAAATCCCGCTCTGCTGATGCGGCGCCGTATTATTGAAATTGCGATTCGCGCTTCGCCGGCTGCAGGTACGCATGCAGTTTTTGTTCCACGATGCGCGGATTATCCCCGGCGGCGATGGCCATGATCCCCTCGCGCGTCAGTTGACGGACGTCCAGTTCCTCCCTGCTGCGCAGCCTGAGTTTCGCCGCAAGCGGATTGAACAGCACATTCGCCAGAATCGCGCCGTAGAACGTCGTGAGCAGCGCCACCGCCATCGCCGGACCAATCGCCGAAGGATCGCTCATGTTCTGCAGCATCTGCACCAGTCCGATCAGCGTGCCCACCATCCCCATCGCCGGAGAAAGCATGCCCATCGTGGATAAAATTTCCGCGCCCCGCTTATGCCGGCTCTCGATCGCTTCGATCTCCAGCGTCAGGATGTTCTCAATCGCATCCGGCTCCTGACCGTCCACCGCGAGCTGAATGCCGCGCTGCACGAAAAGGTCGTCGACTTCCTTCGACGCGTTTTCCAGCGCCAGAATTCCATCGCGCCGGGCCTGGCTGGAAAATGCCACCAGCTGGTGAATCATCTCGGTCTGGGAGAATTTCTTGAACAGCACGGTGTTCTTCACCACGCTGAAAACCTTCATCACTTCTCCCAGGGGAAAGGCGATCAATGTCGCGCCGATTGTGCCGCCGATCACGATCAATATGGACGGAACATCCAGAAACGCCTGCATGTTCGACGGGCCAATAGCCATAAACACCAAGCCGAACGCCGCCAGCGTGCCGATAATTGTCGCTATATCCATGACGCCTCAATCCCATGATTCAAGTGAACGGGTTTGCCGCTCGCCCGTCTGCCGATCCGGCCGTCCGGAGCACAGAACAAAAGTGCGTGCTTCAGAATTCTTTCTGCCGACTCCTTTCTCATCGGCTCTATTCCTGAAATCATTAATCCAATCATGGCTCTGCCCATCTTTATTTCACTTCAAACCAGAACAAATGATCTCTATAATTTTTTGGATTGAAATTCCTTGCGCCACAACGTGAAAGCCTGCACCGCTGAACAAATCAGCCAAAAGGAAAAAAGTTTTTCTTGCGCCGTCAAGCCCGCAAGTCCAGATTGAATGCAAGGCTAATATTCGGAATGAACAAGGAGGAGGTCCGATGAAGGCGCTCATCACCGAGGATGATGAAAACATCCTCAACGGCCTGAAGGACATCTTTGAGTCCGAGGGATACGATACGATCACGGCGATGGACGGCAAGACGGCAATGCGCCTGTTTGACTCGCAGGCGCCCGACTTCGTCTGTCTGGACATCATGCTGCCGGGGATGAACGGCTACGACATCTGCCGCGAGATCCGCAAGCGCAATTCCGACGTGCCGGTGATCTTCATCAGCGCGAAATCCGAGGAAATCGACAAGGTGCTCGGACTGGAGCTCGGCGCGGACGACTATATCATGAAGCCGTTCGGCGTGCGCGAAGTCGTGGCGCGCGTCCGGGCGATCACCCGGCGCTGCTTCGCCTCGCGCAAACCCGACGACGTGCAGGAGCCGTTTGATATGGGCGATCTGCACGTGCATCCGGCGGAGCTGCGCGCGACCCGCGGCGAGCAGGTGATCGACCTCAGCCTGCGCGACGTGAAAGTCCTGCAGGTGCTGCACAGTCATCCGGGCAAGGTCTGCGACCGCCATATGATCTTCAGCTACGTCTGGGGCGTGGAGCACATCCCGAACAGCCGCACGCTCGACCAGCACATCTCGCAGCTGCGCAAGCGCATCGAACACAATCCCAAAGACCCGCAAATCATCCAAACCGTCCACGGCGTAGGCTACCGCTACGACGGATGAAATCGGGATGAGTTTATGACATCCTGAGAGCGTGTAATTGTGGCACGGGCGTCTCGCCCGTGATTTCCAAAAGAAAAGTATGAATTTTCTCCCGATGCACATGGGCAAGATGCCCATGCCACGATCCAATTCACCCTTTTCGCGCACGTTCTATGTTTATGCCAAAAACTGATCTGGATAGGGTCATCGGCAGATTTCCTAAACCCAGTTGACAGCCAGCCCGTAATTTAAGAAACTGCAAAAAATCACTGAATATTATTATTGGATGAAGCAGTGACAATTCTCGATGCAAGCCTGTACCGTGACCTGAGTTCAGCCGCTGCGGCGGGTAACGTTGCCGAAGTGAAACACTTGCTCGACCTGGGAGTGCCACCCAGTGCCGCTACTCGTGACGGACCCGTCTTGCACATAGCTGCCAAACATGGGCAGGTGGATGTCATCAAAGTGCTGCTAGATCGCGGCTGTCCGGTCGACCAGCAGGATCATTATGGAGCCACGGCGCTCGCAGCTGCGATCTACAATCTCGCAGAGCAACAAGACGTACCTGCACGAGAAGCACGACGAGAAGCCATCGACTTGTTGCTGGCACGCGGAGCAAACGCTCGAGGGGGAGCTCATTGGGAGATATTTCCCGTGGTGGTTGCCGCCGACTGTGGCCTCTCGGAATTGGAGACTCTCTTGCGAAGCAACTTAAAGCCGTCCAACTAAGCGGATAGAGTCTAACAGCCGCACGCTCGACCAGCACATCTCGCAGCTGCGCAAGCGTATCGAGCACAACCCCAAAGACCCGCAAATCATCCAAACCGTCCATGGCGTAGGCTACCGCTACGACGGTTGAGGGTTTTATTTAATCCGATTGACTCGCCCATTCGCGCGCCATCGAAAGTATTTCATCAGGAACGCTGGAAAACATACTGTTGAAAAGAGAAATTCCATCTTCCGCATAGGCCATGCCAAAATATTTCTTTGCTTCTTCGATGCGGCCTAATTCATGGCAAATTAAACCCGCACGGACACAAAACGAAGCGCATCGAAAACTATACTCATGATCCTCGATAATAGATAAATAAATTGATAATTCTCTTTCCTTGTCGCCCATTGCGTGCAGCACTGCTGACCACAAATCGATGATCAAAGCCTTTTGCATGAGGCGAAGCCCCATTTCCCCGGCTCGTTCGACAAGTTTTTCAAATAATTGATCAGCCTCTTCATATCTTTGTTCTTCTATAAGACCTTGACTAATTTCTAAATCACTTATTACCACATCTGGAAGCAGTTGTCCTACTGCGGCTCCTATGCACATCGTTTGCGATTGTTCTGACAAATGCTTGATCTTCGTTTCGATAATAATATCATTCAACCAGTCAACGCAATGTCCACAATTTTTCAAGAATCGAATATGATCTTGCTCTGAATTCGCATCATAGTAATCGGAATCGGTGCATATATAGCCGAATTGCCGCATGATGCAAATAACTCTCCACAAGTCCTCAGGCGCAGTTCGCACATACGACCAGCTGATGCAAAAGACATCACTATCAAAATAATGCATAGGACAAACATCATCTATATCTTCTCGCAATCCTTCGGGAAAGGAAAAATCCTCGTCATCCCAAAACCATGTATGATGCTTAGACGGTTTACTCGCATCCTGAAATACACGATACCAGGATTTAATAAAACAGCTGCGCATTTTAGCCATTCGCGCCGGTTGATCATTCCGGTCATCATAAAATTCATCGCGATGCAGTTCGATATATTCATCTTCTGATATAATCTCAGGAGGATCAAAATCAGGATGTAATGTAAAGAATCCAATGTCATAACTCATGATTATATTCCTTGTTGAGATGAGTTCCTCTCTCAACTATTTGATAAACGTTTTTTCATATCTGCAATCAAGGCTTCGATGCGCAACCGACATCAGTGGACTAGTTTATCTTGATAACTGCTCTAGCAGCCCGTTGAAAAAGGGCCTTTTCTTGTTCCAGCCGCGTTATGCGGCCTTCCAGCGCGATGTTTGTTGTAAGGCCAAGATC
>JAFGJS010000086.1 GCA_016928995.1 Candidatus Sumerlaeota bacterium
AAATGTAGTGAAGAAAATCACCGTTTTGGAAAAACAAGCCCAACAAAATCAATAACTACATCCTTTAAACTGCGGAACATGGGCTAAACATTTTTAATGTTGAACTCATTGCAACAGCAAGAAGACAATTCAACAACGCCCCGCAGGGGCGTCAGATGAATAGCCAGGGGTGACCGCAGGGAACCCCTGGTTGCAGCGAAATACATCCAAGCCCTGAAAGGGCGATACAATATCCTGTTTTATTGAAACAATTCAAGAAACTGCCGTTCGAGGGAGGACATGACCTCTTCGAGCGGCAGTTCTTTTTGGGCTTCGCGGCTGAGAGTGGTCATGACGGACGACGGGTGGCCGCAGGGATTCAGCGTTTCGAATAGCGAAAGGTCGGTGTTGACGTTGAGGCCGAAGCCGTGGCGGCTGACCTGACGCCGGACGGATAGTCCGAGGCTCGCGATTTTACGCGGCGACTCACCTTCGCCGCCATCCACCCAGATCCCCGGCTCGGTATCATCGGGATGGGCGTTCACGCCGAAATCAGCGCAGCAGCGGATCAGCCCTTCCTGCAATACGTTAATGAAACCGCGCAGGCCTCCGAGCCAGCCGTTTAACCGGACGAAGAAGTAGCCCACGATCTGCCCCGGCGCATGGAGCGTGGCCAGCCCTCCGCGATCCGTTTTCACCAGTTCGATGCCGCGCGCATGGAGCAATTCCGGCGACAGCAGCACGTCGTCCGCGCTTTGCTTGCGCACGCCCAGCGTGATCACCGGCGGGTGTTCCAGCAGCAGCAGCGTGTCGCCGATCTCATCGCGCGTGCGTCGTTCCCAATAGTCGCGTTGCATCGCTTCACCATCGCGATATGCGATTAATCCAACCTGTTTCACATCCAGCATCTCGCCGCCTGGCCGTAATTTTCGTTTTTTTAAGTTTGATGCGCCTTAAGACTTTGCCCGCGAACGCCGATACTTTCAATAGGCAAGTTCGCTTGCCGCCGGATTCCCCATTGCCGGAGGTAACAATAGTGGTGCGCCGTACATTCACTTCGGTTCACGATCAAAACGGAACCGCCTCATCGCTGACGTCCTTGAAGCGTGGAGCTTCCGTGCGCCTGACGCAAGTCGCCGTTACGGCGCCGATCACGCTGAACGCCACCGTGGAAGAGATCAAGGGCGGACAGGTGCTGCTGACCATCGTGGACGGCGATCCGATGAGCCTGGGGCAGCTGCGCTATATGCATGAATTCCTCATGCGCTGGAGACACGACGGCTACGAGGACGCCCCGATGGTGGTGGTGGATGTCGATCCGCGGCTGCGCGAGATGATCCTTGTGGAGCGCCGCCAGAATCAGCGCGAGTATCAGCGCGTGGAAAGTCCCTTTCCGATCACCTACGACGTCATCGACGAGCTCAATCTGCGCGAGGAAAGCTCAAAAATCGACGGCATGGGCGATCAAGGCCGCGAGACGTATGAACGCGCCAGCACGGATCTGCAGCGGCTGGCGGAGAAGATCGATCAATTGGCGAATCGCTTTGAAGACGCCCTGGCTGAATTGCGCGACAAAGTTGATTTTCTCGTCGCCATCGCGCAAGGCCTCACGCCCGAAGCGACTCCGCACTGCAAGGGGCACATGATTGACCTGAGCGGCAGCGGCTTCAGCTTTGTCGCTGATGATGCGCGATTAAAACAGGGCGATTACATCCGGGTGCATTTCGACATCCACCTCGATCCCAGCCGCCGCGTCAACTGTATCGGCGAGGTGGTGCGCGTCAGCGCATCTGAGTTGCGCGGCGCGCCGCCCGAACAAAAACGTTTCGGCGTGCATATTGTCAAAGTTTCTGAGCAGGATCAGGACAAGATCATTCGCTACGTCTTCGCCATCGAACGCCGTATCCTTCGTCTTCACCGCGAACGCTAGACGGCGCACGTTTCTCACCGATTTTTTTATCTCGATTTAATGTCGAAGGAACGACGCAGACGCAGTTCGTATTCTGCGTTTTATTCTTTTTCTTTAACAGAGGTTTGCGCCATGTCGGTGATGAAACGCAAACCCTCGCATGCGTCGACATCGCCGACATATAGACCCGGCTCTTCTGCCCGGAGCGTGAAGACGAAGTTTTGCGTCGTGTTGGGTGGTATTTTCACATCAAATGTGAAACTTCTGCTGTTGTCGATCGGCACATGCATGTTGGATTTCGGTTTTGGATCGATTTCGGAGACCGTGAATCCCGCCAGGTAGTCTTCGCTAATGTCAATGTCCGACAGTTCTAAAGTTTTCTTCGAACGTTCATTGGCGACGGCGACATTCAATTCAAAAGTCTCCTCGACCATGACATCCACCGGACTACTCACTGAAATGCTGGCCCCCTCGACATCCTGCGCTGCGTAGGCGATAAACATTACAATCGCGACGATGCCGGCGAAACAGACGAATATCATTCCGCCGCACCCTAATAAGATGGCTTTTTTGGGATCCATGATAATCGGCTAAACGCCTTCTCCAATCTTGATATGATATTCTATCGTCTTTTCTTTAAAATGAACTTATCACGAAATGGGCGCCGGTGCTCTGACGCCTATCCTCGTTCGCCTTATCGGTTGATGCGAAATCCCTATGTAAACCAAACCATATTTCAGGGTTACGTGTCAAATCTATATTAATCAGAGTTTTGCGCTCGTTATTTCTGTCGCGTTCTTTAATTGACAATGCCATCGGCGAATGGCGGAATAAGCCTTCGTATACACTGATGGAGCATGAGACGATGGCGATTTCATATTACGAGTTCGAAAAGCCCGTGCAGCAGGCCCAGGACAAACTGGACAAGGCGCTGGCCAAAGACCGGCAGGATGAGAAGCACCTGCGCGAAATTCAAAAGTTGGAAACCGAACTGGAGCAGGCGCGCCATGAGATTTACGGCAACCTGACGCCGTTCCAGCGTGTGCTGATCGCGCGCAAGCCGGAGCGTCCGCACGCGCAGGATTACATCAAGGCGCTAACCACGGAATTCCAGGAAATCCACGGCGATCGGGGCTATGCGGACGACAAGGCGGTGCTTTGCGGCTTCGCCCAATTTCGCGGCGTGTCGTGCGTCGTGATCGGCCAATGCAAGGGCCGCGAAGTGAAGGAAAACCTGAAATACAACTTCGGCATGATGCATCCCGAAGGCTATCGCAAGGCGCTGCGCACGATGAAACTGGCGGACAAGTTCGGCTTGCCCGTGTTGGTTTTCATCGACACTCCCGGCGCGTATCCGGGCGTGCAGGCCGAGGAACGCGGCCAGTTCGAGGCCATCGCGCGCAACATCCGCGAGATGTTCACCTTCACCGTTCCCGTGCTTTGCTCCGTGATCGGCGAAGGCGCCAGCGGCGGCGCCATCGGCATCGGCGTGGGCAACGTCGTGCTGATGCTGGAAAACGCATGGTACAGCGTCATTTCGCCGGAGGGCTGCGCATCGATTCTCTGGCGCGACGCGCAGTTCGCTCCGCAGGCGGCCGAGGCTTTGAAATTAACCGCGCAGGATCTGCTGGAGTTGAAGATCGTCGAGGAGATCGTGCCGGAGCCGCTGGGCGGCGCGCATTACGATCCCGACACGGCCTACGCCAACCTGGGCGATGCGATGCAACGGCAATTGACGCAACTTTTGAAATTGTCGCCCGATGAATTGCGCGAGCAGCGATTCGCCAAGTATCGCGCGGTCGGCGAATGGGAAGAGAATCTCGCCGAACAGACAAAGGGCTGATGGAGTCTAGATTTCAGACGGAGTTTGAGCCATGGAACGCAAAAGCATATTAACGATTATCGTCTTCTCCCTGCTGGGCGGATTGATCGGCGGTTCGGTGATCAATGTCGTTTATATGAGCTACTTTGAACAGCGGATTCAAACGCGGCTTGAAACCGCCGTGCAAATGGCCGAGAAACGGATTCGCGTTCTCGAGCGCTCCGCGGTCGCGTCATCCATTCCGCAACAACGCCCCGTATCGGCCGCGAAGCGCGACGCATCTTCCGTCAATCTTCATTCCGCGACGACGACGCCTGAGGAGAGCGACGGCGTCGCCGATTCTCGCGCTCCGCAGAAAGTCATCCCGCCTGCCGGCATCGCGCGAACCGAAACGAGCTTTTAAGACGGCTGATTCTAGCGCCGCCCTCCGCATGCTTCCGCTGATAATCATACGTGGAAGGCCATCCGGCGATTTCAGGGTTGATTCCGCGTCAATGAGATGCCAAACTTTCTCAATTAAAAGGAATGGCTGCAGGGAAGAGCGAGCGAGGTTTTAACGATGACGACGATTGTGCACACCGATCCGAAAACAAATCAGGAGCTGATGGATTTCCTCGGCTCGCGGGCGCGAAACGCAGCCGCGCAACTGGCCAAGCTGAATCCGTGCGTAAAAAATGATGCCCTGCTGGCCATCGCCAAGGCGATTGATGATCGCGCCGCGGAAATTGCCCAGGAGAATCAACGCGACATCGATAAGGCCCCTGAATACGGCCTGACCGATGCGCAGATCGACCGTCTGCGATTGAACGACAAGCGGATCGGCGAGATGATCATGGCCTTGCGTCAAGTGGCCGAACTGGAAGATCCAGTCGGTTCGATTTTCGATATGAAGACGCGGCCCAACGGCCTGCGCGTCGGCCGGATGCGCGCGCCGATCGGCGTCATCGGGATTATCTACGAATCCCGCCCGAACGTGACCGTGGACGCCGGCGCGCTGTGCGTCAAGTCCGGCAACGCCGTGATCCTGCGCGGCGGCAAGGAAGCTTTTCATTCCAACACCATACTGGCGAAAATCATGAACGAAGCCGGCTCCGGCGCCGGACTGCCGGCCAACGCCGTGCAGCTGGTGCCGACCACGGACCGCGAGATGGTCGGTCTGATGGCCAAGGCGGACGCCTTTATCGACCTGATCATCCCGCGCGGCGGCAAGGGCCTTATCGAGCGCGTCGTGCAGGAAGCCACGATCCCCGTGATCAAGCACTACGACGGGATCTGCCATGTGTTCGTTGACGCGCACGCGGATCTGGACATGGCGGTGATGATCGCGGTCAACTCCAAAACCCAACGGCCCGGCGTGTGCAACGCGATGGAAACCCTGCTGGTGCACAAGCGCGTGGCGGAAGAATATCTCAAACGGCTCGCTCTGACGCTGCAGAAAAAGGGGACGGAAGTGCGCGGCGACGCCCGCACCCGGGAATTGATTCCCTGGGCGAACGAGGCCACGCTGGAGGATTGGAGCACCGAGTATCTGGATAATATCTTATCCGTCGCCGTGGTGGAATCCTTCGACGACGCCGTGCAGCATATCAACCGTTTCGGCTCGCGGCACACCGACGCGATCGTCACGCGCGACTATCACCGGGCGATGCGCTTCCTGCGCGAGGTCGATTCGGCGTGCGTGTTTGTCAACGCCAGCACGCGCTTCAGCGACGGCGGGGAGTTTGGCATGGGCTGCGAGATCGGCATCAGCACCGACAAACTGCATGCTCGCGGACCGATGGGTCTGGTCGAACTGACCTCCGCGAAATTCGTCGTCTTCGGCGACGGTCAAGTGCGCCAATAAGCAAAGGAATAACTGCCGGACCTGTCCCTCAGGTCCGCATATTTTTGGATCTATCCGGCAGATCCATCCATTTCTGGCAACCCAATCCGGCCGATCCGGCCGTGGATCAAACAGGCATAGAGAAAGCGAGCAGACAGACAACATGCAAAAGTCCATCAAATCCGGCGAGCAATGGCTGGATACCGAAGGTGTGTTCATTCAAGCGCATGGCGGCGGGATTCTGTATCACGAAGGAGTCTACTATTGGTACGGCGAGAATAAAGATTATCCGCAGAACTTCCGGGAAAAACGCATCAATGTGATCGGCATTTCGTGCTATTCCTCCACGGATCTCTGCAACTGGAAAAACGAGGGCCTCGTGTTGTCCGCTGTTCCGGACGATCCGGATCATGACCTGCATCCATCCAAGGTGCTCGAACGGCCCAAAGTGGAGTACAATGAAAAGACCGGCAAGTTCGTGATGTGGATGCATATCGACGCCCACCGGTATCGCTATGCGGCGGCGGGCGTGGCCGTGGCGGATTCGCCCACCGGCCCGTTCACCTATATCGAAAGCGTGAATCCCGAAGGTCAGGACAGCCGCGATCAGACCCTATTCAAGGATGACGACGGCAAAGCGTACCGGATCTATTCATCCGAAGACAACATGACCACGTATATTTCGCTGCTGAGCGATGATTACCTGAAGCACACTGGCGAATATGCCCGGGCGTTCGAGAATCGCATGATGGAAGCGCAAGCGGTCTGCAAACGCGGCGGGAAGTACTACATGTTCGCTTCGGGCTGCAGCGGCTGGGCGCCCAACACCGCCCGTTGCGCCGTGGCCGATTCAATCATGGGCCCCTGGAAGGAACTGGGCAATCCCTGCCTGGGCGAAGGCATGGAGCGGACCTTCGAATCGCAAAGCGCGTTTATTTTGCCGGTCGCTGGTCAATCGGACGCGTTCATTTTCATGGCTGACCGCTGGAATCCAAAAAATCTGGGCGATTCCCGTTACATCTGGTTGCCGATTGAATTTCATGAGCGCCGGATCGCCGCCGGCCCCGGTTTTCGTGAATACGATCCCGATCCTGACGATCCACGCGCGGAAACGCTGGTTGTTCCTGAAATCCGCTGGCGCGACGAATGGGATTTGTCTTTTTTTGCCTGATTGGTTGTTAGTAGATTGCGACTCGGGCGATGGCCGTCGCTGGCAATATGTCAAGGGCGCAACCAGCGCATTGCAACGTCAGAGACGCCATTGTCGGATGGCGAGTTATCACTCAGCGCCACACAATTCCTTTGAAATTAAATAATTTGGAACTAAACGAGTATTTGATATAAATAAGACTTGCAATATATGAGTAAGCAGAACACAATCTTCGTCAAACCAGGGAGAAAAACAATGCTTACTCAAACCTCAGAACTCGCAGTGAAGACGCTTGTGTTCCTCGGATTGGAGGGCAATGAAATCCCGTTGCCCCCACGACAGATTGCAGATAAATTAAAATGTTCGGCCTCTTATCTGGCTAAAATTTTGGGCATCCTGGTGCGTTCGGGCATCCTGCGCTCCGTGCGCGGGGCGCGCGGCGGTGTGCTGCTCAGCCGTGATCCGAAAGACGTGACGCTCCTCGACGTCGTGGAAGCCTGCCAGGGACTGCTGATCGGCAACTACTGCTCGGATGTCGCCGGTCACGAAGAGCCAGTGTGCGCTTTTCACACAGCCATGAAGGAAATTCACGAAGTGACGATCACCACGCTTTCCAAATGGACGCTGGCCGATCTGCTGGCGGCGCCCGTGCCGTATTACGTCGCGGATGAAAACGCCCCGTTATCCTGCAAAATGGCGTTTGTGGGCTGCGAAAAGCACGCTCCAAAGAAAAATGCAGCCAAAACGCCACGAAAAAAGTGAAATATTTAGCGTTTTCATGCCCGCTCAATAGAAAACACTCGTTTTTTTATTCTTCTTAAGCATACGCCGCATGCAAAGCGTACTTTTCGTCGGCAACAGTTTTTCATAATATATCCGGGACGCCAAATCGGCGTTCCGGAACGCTTAATAGGCTCTTGCGGATCTCCGTTCTCCCAAAATCTGAGATTTGGCTTGACCGCGCATCTATCTTGTGACAAAATTCACATACTAATCGTTGACAAAGTGAATAGTAGAATTACCGATCAGCTGTTGCCGAAACTTGACTGAAGTCGCGCACAAATAAGCAAAGCACTCGATACGAACAATGACGGATTCCCCCAAAAATGATGTTTCCGTAGCGGCGGACGAGAAGAAAATCCCCAAAGCCGTCATTAAGCGTCTTTCACTCTATTCCCGCATGCTGCAGGAATTGGAGCATAAGAACATCACCAAAATTTCATCCAAGGAACTCAGCGATCTGCTGGGTATGAATCCCGCCAAGGTGCGCAAGGATCTGGCTTACTTCGGTCAGTTCGGCGTGCCCGGCCTGGGCTACTACGTCTCGGAGCTCAAGGCTCAGATCAAGCGCATCCTGCGCACGGATCGTGAGATTCGCGTGGCGCTGATCGGCGTCGGGCATCTGGGGCAGGCGCTGCTGGCTTACGGCGGATTCCTCCGGCAGAGTTTCCGCGTCGTGGCGGCGTTCGACACCTCGCCGGACAAGATCGGCCGCACCTTCAACGGCGTCAAGGTGATGTCCACCGAGCACCTGGAGGATCAAATCCGCACGCTGGGCGCGGACATCGTGGTGCTGGCGATCCCCGCCGAAAACGCTCAGGCCACGGTCGATCAGGTCGTGCGCGCCGGCATTCGCGCCATCCTGAACTTCGTGCCCGCTCGCATCGTTTGTCCCGAAGCCATCAAGGTCCACTACGTCGATCTCGGCATCGAACTCGAAAGCCTCTCCTATTACCTGAAAGACTAAGTACGAAGCGTTGATCGAATCAATCGGACATGTCCGGCAAGTCTGACCGGTCTGATTCACTCCGAAAGCCTCAAGAGAAACCATCGATATGTTGAAAAAACTTGCATCCTGCGCGGCCGCGCATGACCATGACGGCGCTTTGAATTGAACGGAGGAATCGAACGGCGGAGATGAATCCTGTTTTGCTGGCGGCGGACAGAGCGCATACGTGGCTGGAGTGGCTGTACCGCGAGGAATTGCTCAATCAATGGATGGATGGGCGCTCCACGCCCGTGCTGCTGGCGCTGATCGCCGTCTGCCTGTACGTGCTGGTGAAGGGCGCGGACTGGCTGGTGGAAGGCGCCGCCTCGCTGGCCCGGCGCACCGGCATGCCGAATATCGTCATCGGAGCCACCATTGTCAGCATCGGCACCACTACGCCGGAATGCTTCGTTTCCGTCATGGGCGCCGTGTTCGGCAATTCCGGTTTGGCGCTGGGCAACGGCGTCGGCTCGATCATCTGCGACACCGGCCTGATTCTCGGTTTGGTGATGGCGATCAGCAGCCTGCATGCAGATCCGTATATCTTGAACCGGCAAGGCCGCGTACAGGTTGGCGCGGCCGCGATGCTGGTCGCCTTATGCGTGGCACTGCGCTTGGTGCAAGGTCCAGAGCCTGTGCTGGGCCGCATCTGGGGCGCGCTGCTGCTGGTTGGACTCTGCGCCTATATCGCGAAGTCGATCCACTGGGCGCGCAAGCGCAAACGCCAATTGGCTGCGGAGCAGGCGAACGCCGCCCTGGCCGGCGATCTGGCGGATGAGATCGAGCAAATCCATGACATGCCCGTGGTGAAATCGCTTGGGTTGCTGTTCATCGGGGTGTTGATGGTGATTGTCAGCGCGCGCGTGTTGATTCCGGCCGTGGCCACGCTCGCCCGGCGGCTGCACGTGCCCGACGACGTGATCGCCGCTACGCTGGTCGCCTTCGGCACCTCGCTGCCGGAGCTGGTGACGTGCCTGATGGCGGTCCGCAAAGGCAAGGGCGACCTGGCCCTGGGCAATGTGATCGGCGCCGACGTGCTCAACGTGCTTTTCGTCATCGGCGCGGCCGCGCTCGCCCGTCCGCTCACCGTGATGGACAACTTCTTCTTCTTCCATTTCCCCGCGATGATGACGATCCTGGTGTTGTTCCGCATCTACATTCACATCAACCGCGGCGCTCCCTTCAAACGCTGGCAAGGCATCACACTGCTCAGCGTCTATGGCATCTATATCCTCCTGCAATACGCTTTTGGTTTGGGAAACTGATTTATTTACCACAGAGCGCACAGAGATCACAGAGGAATCAAATATTAAAGGTTCAATGTTTTGCCAACTCATTGAATTTCTAGAATTAGAGCATCGTGGCAAATTCATCTCTACGCTCGCTGTGTCCTCTGTGGTGACACTTCTGAAGTTCTCCAACCAATGTCCTCGTTTCAGAATCCAGATTGTTTTTGACAGCCACGATCCGATTCCCGATGCTTGGGCCTTTCCAACGGGCATCGAGACAGGATGCCTTATTTTTCAGGAGGTTGAACGCCATGAGCGAATTGAGCAGCCGGTTTTCGCCGGCGGAGATCGAGGAGAGGCAACTGGAGTTTTGGAACGGCAAGGGCTTTTACGGCCCGGTCGAGGATCCGAAACAGGGAAATCTATCACGCAAGAGCTACGTCATCGCGATTCCGCCGCCGAACGTCACCGGCATCCTGCACATGGGCCACGCGCTGAACAATACGCTGCAGGACATCCTGATCCGCTGGCGGCGCATGCAAGGCTACAACACGCTGTGGGTGCCGGGCACGGACCACGCCTCGATCGCCACGGAAAGCAAGGTGACGACGAAACTGCGCAAAGAAGGCATCGATAAGCACGAGATTGGCCGCGACGAGTTCCTCAAGCACGCCTGGGAATGGACCGAGGAGTACGGCGGCACGATTATCAAGCAACTCAAGCGCATGGGCTGCTCGTGCGATTGGACGCGCGAACGCTTCACCATGGACGAGATGTGCAGCAAGGCCGTGCGCGCGGCGTTCAAGCGGCTGTATGACAAGGGGCTGATTTATCGCGGCAAGTATCTCGTAAACTGGTGCCCGAGCTGCCAGACTGTGATTTCAAACGACGAGGTGGAGTATAAAGAGCAGAACGGCCATCTGTGGCATATTCGCTATCCGCTGAAGGTCGAACAAGAGAACACGGGCGAGACGCCCGTGCCACAATATCTCGTCGTGGCCACGACGCGTCCGGAGACGATGCTGGGCGACACGGCCGTGGCGATCAATCCGAAGGATGAGCGCAATCAGCATCTGCTGGGCCAGACGGTGATCCTGCCGCTGATGAACCGGGAGATTCCGGTGATCGCCGACGAGTTCGTTGATCCGGAATTCGGCACGGGTTGCGTGAAGGTGACGCCCGCGCACGACCCGAACGACTTCGACATGGGACGCCGTCACAATCTGGAGATGATCAACATCCTCAACGAAGACGGCACGCTGAACGAGAACACCGGCGCATATGCCGGGATGGATCGCTACGACGGCCGCAAGCAAGTCGTCGCCGATCTGGAGGCGCAGGGGCTGCTGGAAAAGATCGAGGATTACAAGAACAACATCGGCTGCTGTTATCGCTCCGGCGACGTGGTGGAGCCATTCCTCAGCGACCAGTGGTTCGTGAAGATGAAGCCGCTGGCCGAACCGGCGATCAAGGCTGTGCGCGAGGGCCGCACGAAGATCGTGCCGAAGCAATATGAAAACACCTACTACCACTGGATGGAGAACGTGCGCGACTGGCCCATCTCGCGGCAGCTCTTCTGGGGCCATCGCATTCCGATCTGGTTCTGCAAAGACGATCCAACGAAGATGATCTGCTGGGGCGGCGAGGGCAATCCGCCTGAAGTGGACGCCGATCCGGACGCTTGGCGGCAGGAGGAAGACATCCTCGACACCTGGTTCAGCAGCGCGCTCTGGCCCTTCAGCACGCTGGGCTGGCCGGATGAGACGCCGGACCTGAAGGCGTTCTATCCGACGAGCACGCTGGTGACGGCGCACGAGATCCTGTTCTTCTGGGTTGCGCGCATGATCATGATGGGCCTGGAATGTATGGACGACGTGCCGTTCAGCGACGTGTACATCCATGCGATGATTTTCGACCTGGAGACGCGCTCGAAGATGAGCAAGAGCCTGGGGAACATCATCGATCCGTTGGAGATGATCGACAAATACGGCGCGGACGCCATGCGCTACACGCTATGCGCATACGCCATCACAGGGCGCAACATCTACCTGAGCGAGCAGCGCTTCGAGGGCTATCGCAACTTCATGAACAAAATCTGGAACGCCTCGCGCTTCGTGCTGATGAACACGGAAAGCCTGGACGCCGGGACGTTCGCGCGCGGCGTGAAGCCGGACGAGTTGAAACTGGAGGATCGCTGGATTTTGCATCGTCTGCGCACGACGATCAGCGAAGTGAATCGCAACATGGAGCGCTTCGCCTTCGACGCAGTGGGGCACGACATCTATCATTTCATCTGGGACGATTATTGTGACTGGTACGTGGAACTGGCCAAGGCGCGTTGCACGGGCGAGGATGCGCGCGACAGGGAAGTGGCGCAGATCGTGCTGATCAGCGCGCTGGACGCGGTCTTGCGCTTGATGCATCCTATTTCGCCGTTCGTAACGGAGGAACTCTGGCAGATTCTGAAGGAACGCTTTGGCGGAGCGGCCGCGGACGGAGCCGGCGTTTCAAACTCCAGCGTCGCGGCCCTGGCGTCGGATTCGATCATGACCGCTTCATATCCGGCCGCGGAAGATTACGCCGAAGACGCCAAGGCGGAAGAGGCGATGACGCAGTTGCAGGAGATCATCACGGCGATCCGCCGTTTGCGCGCGGGCGTGAATCTGCCGCCGAAAGAGCGGACGAATATTTACATCGCGGCGGATGATTGCTCGACGCGGGTGTTCGTCACGACGCATCAGACCTACATCGCGTCGTGCGTCCCGGCCGATGAGATTATAATTCGCGACGAGATTCAAGCTGATGGCTGCGCGCTCACGGAGCAGCTGGAAAAACTGCGTGTGGCGATTCCGATCAGCGCCGAAGTGCGCGACAAGGAAGTGCAGCGCTTGCAGAAAGAAATCGGCAAGCTGGAAGGCGGGCTGGCCGGTTTGGAGAAAAAACTCGGCAACGAAAACTTTGTCAACAACGCCAGTCCGGATGTCGTGGAGAAGGAACGTAAGCGTCAGCAGGAGATGCAGAACGACCTTGCTCGGGCGCAGGAAAAGCTCGCCGCGCTGCAAGGTTGATACGGCGGTCTTGTGTTATTGACGACTGCGCAAACAGAAACGCCCTCTTCCCTTTCAGGAAGAGGGCGTTTTCAATGGTCGCTATTTGAGGGCGAATCAATAATTCATTTCGCGCCGTTTCATTTTAGCCATGCGGCGGCGCATTTTGCGGCGCGCGGCCTCGACCTTGCGCTTGCGGATTACGCTCGGTTTCTCGTAATGCTCGCGGCGACGCAGCTCCGCCGGAATGCCCGCTTTCTGGCATTCCTTCTTGAAGCGCTTCAGCGCTTTTTCGATCGGCTCGTTGGGATCGATTTTAATTTCCGGCATTAAAAAAATTCACCCCTTTCCCCCTGGGCAGCTTCCGGAAAAAGTTAACTTCCCGGTTTTCAGGCGTTTGGAAAACGCCATCGAAAATGTCAAGCCTAGTTTGCGCTTGACGGGCTGATCACTTTATTTATGATAGAAGACCAATGTCAAGCGATTTTCAGCGCGCTTCGGTCTTTTTGGCTTCTATTGAAATCGGTCCCAGGAAACTCGTTCCATGCAAAAATTCTTCCGCGACGAAATTATGTTAATCCGTGTGTTTTTTGTCCTGATTGCAACCTGGGTGGGCTACTCCATCGGGTCCGCCGGAGCCAGTCCGGAAGAGGAGCTGAACAGAGGTTTGATCTATACTGCCGCCAGTTTCGGTCTTTCGCTCTTTTTCGTCATTTTCGAGTACAGCACGCATATCGTCTCCTCGAAGAAGATTTTGCTCGCCGCGCTGGGGCTGCTGATCGGCATGCACGTGGCGAATTTCCTCTATAAAATTTTCCCGCAAAACATCCTCGATCCGCAGCGCGCGCTGATGATCTGCTACCTGTTTTTCGGCTATATGGGCATCGTGCTCGCCGTGCGCAACGCGGACCGCTTCGACACTTCGAAACTGAAATTCATCGTCTCTTCGCCGCAAGGGGAGATGAAGATTCTAGACACCAGCGTGATCATCGACGGACGGATCAAGGATCTGTTCGAGCAGCAGTTTATCAAGGGCTCGGTCATTGTGCCGGAGTTTGTGATTCATGAGATGCAGCGTTTGGCCGACTCCGCCGATCCGACCAAGCGCGCGCGTGGACGTCGCGGGCTGGACATTCTTGAAACGCTGAAAAACGTTTGCGCCGGACTGCAGATCTACGACAAGGACGTGACGGATGTGGATGAGGTGGATCTCAAACTTGTGGCGCTCTCCCGGCGTTTTGACGGCCAGCTCGTGACGAATGACTTCAACCTGCAGAAGGTGGCGCAGGTGCATGGCGTCAAGGTGATGAACATCAACGAACTCGCCAGCGTGCTCAAGCCGCCGACCTTCATCGGCGAAACGCTGAAGATCAAGGTGACCAAATCCGGCCGCGAGGAAGGCCAGGGCGTGGGCTACCTGGAAGACGGCACGATGGTCGTGGTCGATGACGGTAGGAATTGCATTGGCGAGGAGGTCAACGTGGACGTGACCAGCATCCTGCATACATCGGCGGGCCGTATGATCTTCGCCAAATTGAACGACGCACAGCCCTTCCCGGAGCGCGATGGTAACGCCTCCTAGGCATAACGCAGTAACAGAACAGATCAATAAAAGAGAGGGCGGATTTTTCAACCCGCCCTCTCTTTTTTTGTATTTTTGGGAATCACTACGCGGCGCGTTTATTCGTAATTCGCAATCAGCGTCACGACGGCGCGAGCCGGGATAGTGATTTCTTCGCCGGCCGCGATATCAGGATATTGCTTCAGGTTGTCGTCTCGCATGAACGATGTGACAAAGGGGCTCCAGGCCTTGATCTTGGCGCCGGCGATGTTCAGTTTCACCTGGGCGCGGATGTCGGCCATGTTGAGGTAGACAGCGACGATTTTCTTCTCCGCCTCGTCTTTATACGCGCTGCCCAGCAGGCCGTATCGATCATGGCCGTCGCCGGTCAGCTCGACGCGCTTGGCGCCCGGACGGACGAAGCGGCTGAAATTGCCGAAGGTCCAGAGCAGTTTGGGCACGATGATGCTCTCCGGATCGCCTTCCTTGAAGTAGTCGGTGTGGATCAGGCCGTCTTTGTAATCCTCGGGCGAGAACGATGTCCACCATTGCCAGGCGTTGGCGTTGGCTACGGACATATCGTAATGCATCACGCGGGAAACCCACAGCGCCGTGATCATGCTCAGATCGCGGCCGAAACCGCCGGCCTCGGGGCCGAGGGAGTGCGGCCCGGCCATGACGCAATATTCGGTCTGATGCAGTTCCCAATCGGGATACTTGTCCATTTTTTTGCGCATCACCTCGCGGGCTTCAACGATGCGATTAGTCTCCGCGTTGTCCGCCCAGTACGCGTGATAGCAAATTTGCTTGCTCAGGCATTCCGCCATTTCCGGATCGCTGCAAAGCTCGTCGATGTAATCGCCGTACTTGGTCCCGAATTTTTCCGACATCCATTCGCATTCGCCGCACATCGTTCTCGGGCTGCCGGCTTCCGGGCTGAGAATCTTGGTCGTCAGGCCCTGGCGCCGCAGTTCCTTGTGCAGTTCCTTCACCACGGCTTTGATGTCGGCGATGGCGTAACGGCATCCCTCTTGACCGCCGCCGTTCCATTCATGCTCGGGCTCATTGATCGGGCTGATGTAATCGAAATGGATGCGCGACTCTTCGTTCGGGTGGTTCTCGAAATGCGACAGGATATCGCAGATGTAGCGGGCGAACTGGCCCTCGTAGCCTTTTTTCAGATTCGTGCTGTTGCCGTCCGGGCTGCATCCGGTCAGGTTGTTGGCGGTCAGGCGGCGCGGCGGGCTGTTGACGAACGCGACGAATTCATTCACGCCGTAGCGCTTGGCGGCGCGCAGAAACCACTGCTCGTTGGCCTGGTGGTTCCAGTCATATTGGCCCTCGGCGACCTCGAAGGTCTCGGCCGTGCGCCAGGGGTGATGGATCTTGTCATTCAAGCCGCCGCCAAAATTGAAGCGCCAGCAGGACAATCCGATGCCGTGATACTTGCTGAAAAGCAGTTCGGCCACGCGCTCACGGTTTTTCGGCGACCATGCGCCGATTTTCTGCATGCTCCAGCAGTCGGATGCGCCGAAGTTGCGGATCGTCTGATATTCTTTTTTAATATCGATCTTGTCTTTGTGGGTTTTTACGACATCGCTCATGTTTGCTTTTGCTCCTTATAATTTATATCAGTCTGTTTGGTCGGACGCGTCGGACCGGTCTGACTAGTCCGACATTATGATTATGCTCCTGCTTACTTCACCACCACCGAAACGCGTTTCGCGGTGTAATAGAAGCCGAACTCCAACTCCCTGAAAAACGCCGGGCGGAATCCGAGGTGCTTGCGGTAATGCAGGCACGGTCCCTCGATCTGCAGCGTCAGCTGGTTGTTTTCCTTCAGGATGTTGTCCGGAACGTAGTACTCCGTCTGCGGACCGCAATCCTCATGCCGGCCGATCGCCACGCCGTTGACGTAAATCATGCAGCGCTCTTTCAGTTTGGGGAAGCGGATGAACATCGGCGATTCCCAATCCGCTTTTTTCTGATAGGTGAATGAGCGGCGCAGCCAGGCCACGTTGCCGGTGCTTTCCTGCACGACGTACTTGTCCGCGACCGGCGCCGAAGGCCACTTGGAATCGTCGAAGTTTTCCGCCTGGTATTGATCCAGGTTGCCCTGCAGGCCGAAGCGCAGTTTCCAGGAATCGACGGTGTGGCTGAAATCCTTGCCGTCCACTTTGCCCAGGAAGGTGATCGGCTCAAAGAGGCCGCTGACCTTTTGCACCGGGCCTTCATGCGGGTGCGCCTTGGGATGGTATTCATTCGCGTAAAGCACGGCGACGGTGTTCTTGCCTTTCTGCAGGAATTCCGTGACGTTCTTCCGGTTGTCCTTCTCCGGCGTGCAAGCGATGGATTTCGTGTTGACGTCGACCAGACGGCCGTTGATGTAAAGCAGGTAACGGTCGATGTCGTTCATCTTCAGATCGAGTTTGATCTCGCTGAAATCGCCGTCGAGCTGGAACTGATGGCGATACCAGAAGTAGCCTTGTTCGTAACGTTCATCGCGCTCCAGCGGCTTATCGGCGGCGATCACATCCCAGGACGAATCGTCATAGTCCGGCGCGGCTTCGGCCGTATCGCCGGCGAACTTCCATTCATCCTGCATGGTCACCTTGCTGCCGGCTTTTTCCTTCAGACTCATGTCGAACGAAACCGCCTGCAAGGCGCTGTCACGCTCGATGTCCACGGCTTTGCCGTCCACCAGGACTTTCTTGATTTTATCAGCCGCCCACAGGCGGGTTTTCAGTTTCTTGCCGTTCTTGACCAGCAGCGTGACTTCCGTGCCGCCATCCAACGGCTTCGTTTCTTCCACGTGGTAGCAGTCGGTGTGGATCAACAGGTTGTCCTGCATCCAGATTTTGAAGCTCTCCTCGCGCTCGAAAATGACAAAGCAGCAGTCGTCGACTTTGAACGCATTGACATCGCCATGCGTGTAGCTCAGGCGCTGCGCGCCGCCATCCTTGCTGATCTTAATGTCGCCGCTCAGCTTCTTGATCTTCTTCGAGGTTTGAAGCAGCATCTCGCCATGCGTCACGGACTGGCCTTTGAGGAACACGTACGTCGTGTCGCCCATCTTCTTCATCAGCGCGATTTCGGAGGTGGAGTAAACGATCTTGACGTCGGAGGTGACTTTGAAATCGAGCGGCATGAACAACGCATATCGCGCGCCGACGGCCGTTTCCCGGTCGTGCGGGATCAAGACTTCCTTCTTCAACACGTCCGATTTGTATTTCAGCTGGAACGGCCGGTCTTCAGGCTCGATGTTGCGCAGCAGCACGCCGCTGTAGTCTTTGCCCTTGCGCAGCAGGAGTTTCATCTCGGCGAATGAGTCCGTATAGGCTTTGCTGATCTGCCCTTTCGCGCCCATGCAGGAGATGTCGCCGCTGCCCGCCACGAATTGGATGTCCTTGGTGTTGCGTTTCGACTTCGTGATGATCTCCGGGCAGCATTTGACGAAATAGTTCCAGACCTTGGCGACGCTGTAGCGGCGATGCTCCTCGCCCCATTCGCGGATGCACGCGCCAAAGTCGTAGGTCGTGGTCATGCCGATGCCGCCGAAATCGCCGCGGCTGCCCCAATACGGGAAGTTCGTGCCGCCGCAGAACATGTAGAAGTTCAGCACCGAGCCGCCGTATCCCGCCACGGTCTTGGCCACGGCCTCGAAGGCTTCCACTTCGAGATCGTAGAAGTCGTAGCCGTACTGCGAGAACCAGCCGCCCTGGGCTTCGACGACCATCAGCGGCTTGTCCGGCTGCTTGATCATGCTGGCTTCGATGAGTTGATCAAAATAATCGAACACCCACATCACGATCCACGGAATGTTCGGATAGTATGTGTTAGCATTGATGATTTCCGTGCCCAGCACCGGCGTGCCCTCGACGGTGAACGCCGGGATGTCGATGCCGCCGTCGCGCGCGATTTGCAGCAGTTTCAGGATGTACTTCTTCGCCGTCTCCGCGTCGCCGGTGATGTCCGTGCGGTATTTCATCAGGTGGTCGTATTCGTTTTCGATCTGGATCGAAACGACGATGCCGCCGTTGGTCACGAGGTGCGGACGGATCACGTCGGCCAGATCCTTGAACCACTTGGAGGTGTAGGCCATGTACTTCGGCCGGTCGACGCGGATCTCGATGGGCTCCTTGAGGAACCAGAACGGAAAGCCGCCAAAGTTCCATTCTCCGCAGATATACGGCCCCGGCTTGACCACCACGTACATGTTGTATTTCTTGCAGATTTCGAGAAAGCGCGACAGATCGCGGTCGCCCGACCAGTTCAGCTCGCCATGCTTCTCCTCGTGGAAGTTCCACGGGATGTACGTCGTGAGCAGATTGCAGCCAGCCTGCGCCATCATCCGCACGCGCGTCTCCCAGAGTTCGGGGGGGATGCGAAAGTAGTGCAACTCGCCGCCAGACATCACGACATGCTTGCCGTCGATGATAAAACCGTTGGGATCATAACTGATTGTGGCCATGCAAATGTCCTCCATGAGGCGTATGTTTATTTTCGTGGTTTTATTAACATTTTTCAAAGGGTTTAGACCCTGAACCCCGAACCCCAAACCCTACTCAAAATCCGTCATCTCGCGCCATTGCGATGCGTATGCATCCAGCGACACTTCAACCGTGCCGCCCTTGTCGCTGTGTACTGTCGTGCTCTGCGGCTTGCCGGTGTTGTTGAAGATGAACACCTTTCCCGTTTCCGGATACGCGGCGCATTCCGTCAGCGGGTTCGAGCAGAACCATTTCTTCAGTTCGCTTTCCTTGTTCGCGGTCCAGAAAATCGCGCGGTGAATCATGCGCGTGTTCGCCCAGTTGTGCTTGTAACCCGCCAGATAAACCGCGCGGCCCTTGCCGCATTCATTCGCCGCGATAATCAGGTCGCCGCCGTTCTTGACCAGCGCTTGCGTCTGAGCGGTGTAGGCGTACACCTGATCCGCGCACTTGCCCAGGTTCGGCGCGCCATCCTGGTCTTCCATGATGAAATGCGACTCCTGCGACGTGGTCTCCGGTTTGCTCTTGCCGCGGCTCAGGTTGCGTTCCTTGTCCACGCCCAGCACGTCGGCCAGCTGAAAGAAGCGTCCCTGATTCTGGATCGCCGTCGGTTCGCCGATGCCGATCAAGCCGCCGCCGTTATGCACGAACTCGCGCACCGCCGCAACGATCTTGGGATTCAGCCAATGCGCGCCGCCGCTCCAGGCTGTGCCTTCGTTGCCGGTATTGATCAAGACTTGCACACCTTCAGGGATGCCGTGCTTTTCGATGTCGGAGAAGTTGATGAACTGCACCTCGAGCGGCAGGCCGGTCAACGTTTCCATCAGACCGCCGCCTTCCCATTCCTTGCAGATCCACGAGCGCAGCTTGCCCCAGCAATTAACTACGGCCACCTTGACCGTGGATTGATACGGTTTGCTCTGCTTCGTGTGCGCGTGCATCGTGCGGAACTCCTCGGATAGCTGCGCGACGTAGTCGATGAAATCGGGATACTTGATCGCGAGGCTCGGATAGCCGCCGAAGCCGATGCGATCGACCAGGTTCCGCGCCAGCGCGCGCCGCACGTCCACCCAGAAATCCACGCACTCCTGTTTCGGATTGCCGCCGGGCGCGAAGCTCGGCTCGTTTTTCAGGTTGACCGGGAAGAAGTACGGATAGAGCCGCACTTCCTTCACGATGTCCACCGGCACATCGGCGATACGGCGCGCCTCCAGGCCGTTCTTGCAGGCGTTGACGATGCCGTCGAAGCCGGCCTTGGCATAGCGCTCGCCGTACGGCTCGGTGCCGATCCAGTGGTCGCAGAAAAACATCATCGACTTGCGGCCGGCCTTGTGCACGCGATCATTCCACGCCCGGCACAACTTGACCACGAAGGCGTTGATGAAATCGATCCAATCCAGATACTGCGGCGCCGGCACGGCGTTCACGTCGTTGAATAGTCCGCCCTGAATGAAATCTTCCGGGCGCAGCGCGTAGCCTTTGGCCTTTTTGAAATCCTCGATCGCCAACGGGCTGATGCAATCGGTGTAGCCGCTCCAGTCGCGGTATTTCGGGTTTGCGTCATGGCCGTAGATGTTCGTGAAATGATACGCCACCGAGGTGAAGCGCACCATGTCGGTCTTCGGATTCCGCTCCAGCCACTCGTCGAGGAACTTCAGCAGGTGCTCGAACACCTCCGGCTGATACGGATCGACGCTGGTGGGGTGCTCGCCCGCCCAATCGTTCGTCAGGGCGTTGTACATCGAGGTGCTGTCCCAGATTTGATAAACAAGGAAGCTGACCGAGTATTGATGATAGGGTTTGCAGTCCTTAACGGTGACGACGCCGGTCTTGGGATTAAAATCCCAATTCTTCGGCGCCACTTTTTTATCCGCCGTGCGATCGATCACTTCCCACCATTTTTTCGGATTATGCTTTGTGTCGATGGCGAATTGCTCTTTGTAGTACTCCTTGAGGATGTCGATCTTCACCATTTTCGATTCGGCGGTGACGAACGCCGAGCACAGATACTTCTGTTGCGCCTTGTCCATGTTGGCCTTGGCGTACTTCTGATCCGCGCGCACCATGCACAGCGTGGAATACACCTCCAGCCCCAGATCCTTCAATTCCTCCGGCAGCTCGGTGCCGTCGCTGTTACGCACGGCGTCCGCGCCCCACTTCTGGATCATCGAGCGCAGTTCTTCCTCGATCCCCTGCTCCACCGGCAAGGTCATGCGCCCCTTGGTCTCAACCGTTTCAGACATCATGAATCTCCCTATGCAAAACGTTTTCAAATTGTGTGCGGAATATTTTTGAATGAATCGAAATCCCTATCGGGATCGGGATCGCTGTCGAAATCCCCAGCGGCGTCGCCATCGATATCGGGACCGCAATCCGCTCCGGCTGCATCACACGTTTCTGCTCGCCAAGGCGTTTGGGTTTTTCGACCGGAATTCCGGCAAGAAGTCCTCTCTTATTCAGAGCTCACGCCAAGCGCGAGGATTCGCGACGAATCCGGACTTCAGCGTGATGAGCCGTTTTCTTTCATGCATTGCCCCCTTTTTCAAGGGGAGAATTCACGAATTTGCATAATCCCTTACGGTCGATGTCGAAAAAAGATATCACGTTATCGCAGCGCTGTAAGGAATATCCTGATCGAACTACAAACGGAAATAATGCTAAGTGAGATCGTGCAAAGCGGATATCTCTTCCAGTCGTATGGATGAATTGCAATGCAAATGAAATCAGTATTCTAATGAATGATATAACTCAGCAAAGGAGACGCAAACATGTGCGAGGAACAAGTCAGGTTGCCGTTGATCGGCGAGAAAGCTCCGTCTTTTAAGGCGGAAACAACGCAAGGGCCGCTGAATTTTCCCGATGATTTCAAGGGGAAATGGATCATCTTTTTTTCCCATCCGGCCGATTTCACACCAGTCTGCACGAGCGAATTCATGACTTTCGCCACGATGCAGCCGGAGTTCGAAGCGTTGAACTGCCAGCTGCTCGGTCTGTCCATCGACAGCACCTACAGCCACATCGCATGGCTGCGCACCATCAAGGAAAAGATCGAATACAAGGGCATGAAGGACGTCGAAGTCACGTTTCCCGTGATCAGCGACCTGACGATGGAAGTCTCCCGGAAATTCGGCATGTTGCAACCGGGCGAGAGCAACACGCAGGCCGTCCGGGCCGTGTTCGTCATCGACCCGGAAAGCAAAGTGCGGGCGATCCTGTACTACCCGCTGAGCACCGGCCGCAACATGCAGGAGATCAAGCGGATGCTCATCGCGCTGCAGCACGCCGACAAGCACAGCATCGCCACGCCGGCCAATTGGCAGCTGGGCGACGACGTGATCGTGCCGCCGCCAGGCTCCTGCGGAGTAGCGAAGGACCGCATGGAAAAACCGGGCGACGACGTCAAATGCCTCGATTGGTTCATGTGTCTGAAAAAATGCCCGTAAGGCAAATAAGCGCGGATTAATGGGCGCGGGGCATGGCGCATCGACGCGTCATGCCCTGCGCTTAAAATGTCATCCTTCCGAAACAAACCGACCATGAAAAAAATACTGCTCGCCGTCGCATCGCTATGCTTTACGGGTTGCCTGGGAACGCCTCGATCCGTCAAACCTGTCAATGGATTTGAACTGAATCGCTACTTGGGCCGATGGTATGAAATCGCCCGGCTGGATCACTCCTTCGAACGAGGATTGGATCATGTCACCGCCGACTATGCTCTGCTGGAGGACGGCGCCATCTCAGTGGCCAATCGCGGCTATTCCGCGGAACAGGATCAATGGCGGGAAGCCGCGGGCAAGGCGAAATTTGTGGGAGAATCCAGCGTCGGTCACTTGAAGGTTTCCTTTTTCGGCCCCTTTTACAGTTCCTATGTCATTTTCGGTCTGGATCATGATGATTATCAATATGCCTATGTCTGCGGATACAAAACATCCTACCTTTGGCTGCTTTCCCGAACGCCTGCCGTAGACGAAAGCATATTGGCCCAGTTTCGTGAAGAAGCCGCGGAACTGGGCTTCGACACCGAGCAACTCATCTATGTCAACCAACAATGAAAACCTGAATCACATGATTAGTGTCTTCATTTTCTATGTGATTCGCGCATCAGATGCTTGTGTATCACGGATGCCTCGCTGTATGGGATGTATTCGATTTGGCCGGGGATATGCCGCATCGTGCTGCAATATCCCATCGCCATCCATAACTGTGTGCAAAGAATGCGGCGCTCCTTCGCACCGTCAGCGTTCGATGGCGGCTCGGGCAGCAATTGCAGTTTCTCGCCCCATTCGGTGACCAATCCCTTTTGGATCTTGTAGACCAGCGTGGTGAATTGATCCTCGGGCAGCGTCATGGCCAGCATATAAGCCGTGGAATCGCCTGTGGTTAGATCCGCATAGCGCGTCTCGCCAGGGGCAAAGAACGGCGCCTTGGCCGGCTCATCCATGCCGGAGACGAGCAAGTAATCGCAATCCGTCGCCCGGCAAAGGATCTCGCAAGAGTATTCCATCCAGCTGTCCCGTTCACAGAGTTCAGCGGGCAGCAGCGGCGAATCCAGGTATCCATCCTCCCACTGCCAATCGGATTGAAAACTGCGCTGTATCACCAGGGTTTGGCTGGTGGCGGACATGACCTTCAGGTCCGGATTGACATCATCCCAAGTCTGATGGTCCATCAACGGCGTTTCAGCCTGGTAAAAATCCAGAGCGTCAGACGCCGCCCAGTAAATCAGCCGGTCCGGATTCAGCGGATTATAATAGCACAGCCCCAGGGCGCGGTCCTGGAATCCGCAGGATGCGCCGTCGTCAGTGACGACCTTGCCCTCCTGAATGCGCGCCGGTAATTTATCGGCGATGCGCGCCACGACGGAGTTGGATTGCGCCGTGCCCAGCAGCAGCAGGTTGCGTGTTTGGATGTCCTCATCGGTGACCTCTGTGTCCGGCTTGGCCGGCGTAGAGCCGTAAAGCATGGTCGCTCTTGGACTGTCCTCCTCGTACCAGCCGCCGTTGACGGATTGCGCCGCAAGCAGCGCCGCGCGATGCAGCGCCGTCGTCATTGCATCGTCGCCGGTCGTGCCCCAGACGATCAGCAGCGGTTCGCCATGATACAAGGATGACAGACCGCCGGGGAAGTGGCGGCGGATTTCCGGTTCGACTGGCGCCGCTTCCGATACGTTCCACCTGTCGCCCTCGCGGGTGAAATACAATTGATCCGGCAGTTTCGGCTCCAGTTGAATCGTCGGCGACGACTCGATGGAAATCGCCAGCGTCTTCTTGCGATCAACCGGCGCCTGCTTCAGATCGATGGCAAGCGCGTTGATGTTTTCCAGATCGACATATAGCGTATTGTCGCTGCCCGTGCGCAGGTTGATCGTCGCTGGAGCGCTGAGCGGCCCCCATTCGATGATCTCCGCCCAATAAACCGACCGCGTCAGCCAATCGACCGCCGTGTATTGAATTGAATCGACGGCTTGAGGGCGAACCTGGCGCTGTTCCCATTCCCAGAGTTTTTCCAACCCTCCAGGCGTCCGGTTCGCATCGTGGCCGTATCCCGTGCTTTCGATGCGAATCGCCTTGCCGCCGGCCGCTGCGAAATCCTTCAACGGAACACGGGAAGCGATGATCGGCACCGTCCAGTCGTCGTCGCTGTGCAGCGAATAGAACGGCACATGCAGCGCGTTTCGCAGCAACAGGGATTCGCAAAATCCGCATCGCGGCATCGCAGCGCAAAACAGATCCGGATGACGCAGCGGGAAACGGAACGAGCCGCCGCCGCCCATGCTGGTGCCGGTGATGGAAATGCGATTTTCGTCGATGTTCCAGTGGCGGCGCACGTAGGCGATCGCGTCCAGCACGTCCGCCTCGCAAAGTTTGCCGTATCCGGCCGCCTTTGCGCGCCCCATCGGACGCAGCTGAAAGTAATTTGCCGGGCTTGGCGCCCCGCCGCCGACCAGATGCGTTCCGCTCATGTAATGCACATCCACGCGCAGCGGGAACGCCTTGCGCGGCGTGTATTTCTCCGGCACGATGAGCGTAAACGGCTGGCCTGTGCCGTCCACCTGCGACAGATAGGCCCACTCAAACTGGCCGCGCATGTTCTTCAGCGGATTGCGCCGGACCTTGTCCACCCACGAGCAATATTCCGCCAACCAGGCGATATATTCCTGGCTGTCGAAGCCCTGTTTCAATCCGCTTTGTTCGGCCAGCCAATGTTTATACGTCAACCATCCCTCGTAAGGACCGCCATCGTATTGCTGCGCGCGAACCGCCGCCTGATTCAGCGTTTCCGCGCCATACGCCTTTTGATCGCGAGCGACAATGAAACTCGTCGAGCGATTGAGTTCCCGGTCGGGCGCCGTGAGCGTCGCGGTATAGATGCCGGGCTCTTGCGGCAATCGGCAGACCGCCGGATCGGCGTAGCGCGTTTCCGCTTCGAACACCGGCTTCTTGCCGTCGTATGGCTTGACTTCCCACTTAACCGGCATATCGTCCAACGCGCCGGCCGTGTCGAAGCCGATCATCGGCGACAACGTCGCCGTTTCGTTGAATTCGCCGGATTGGATGAGTTCGATCCGGATGTATTGCTCTGGATGCTCCCTCAGATATTTTCCATGTTCGGTTGCGTCGAGAATCTGCAGGATCAAGCCCCAGCCGCCGTTGCCCTGCTCCACCTTGACCAACAGCCGGTTGCCGCCCTGCTTCAAATCCGCCTTGAAAATATCGTCATGCTCCCTCACACCGCGGCTGATGTAATGATCATGCACGAGCTGATCGTTGATGAACACCCGCACGCCGTCATCGGAGCCTAGATGAAAGAAGGCGCTGCAATCCTCGCGGGCTTGCAGGGTTGTATAGAGATAGACGATATGATTGTCCTTGTTGAACATTTTTTTGAAGTCCAGCTTCGGCTCCGGCGATGTAAGACGTTTGAACCGGTATTCTTTCTCCTGATACGTGAATGCATCGCCGTCGTGAATGACGCAAGCCGTCTCGCCGCCGATGGGCGCCAGCGCATCGTTCTCGAAACTCGCCTGTTTGATCTTCGCGTAGGGAGTGTCTTCCATCTTTAGATGAGGGATCGGCTCGCTGATCAGCCAGTCCAGCACATACCCATTGGACTCCACATCATGCGCCGGTTCGTCCGCCGCATAGGAAGCAATTGAAAAAGCAAACAGCATCGCCGCGCAGATGATCATCGGTCGCATCGTCGAGCCTCCTCGATTTTCGGATAGGTTGTTCTCAGCCGAATACGGCGATAACGTCAATGGTTTTCTCTGGAATAATTTTTACGGGAAATATTTCATGCGGATTACACAGGAACTGTCAGGTCGCTTGTTCTGCGAAAGAGGCTCTGTCAACGTATTCCAAAAAAATCATCTTCCTGCAACAGATTCGAAATTAAATTCTGCTCAAATGTATTACATAACTGAATTAATATGGTTTTGTGGGCGGACGGAAATCCCAAGCGCAAGATTCACTGCAATCGTTGCTCCGGGTTTTTCGTTTTGCATTTCAGGATCATGTAATCATATCAGGCTTACAGTCTGTTTCATAACATGCGAAGGAAGGGGATTTCCATGCGGTCCATTCCAAATCAACCCGGACGCAGCGGTTTCACGCTCATCGAACTGCTGATCGTGGTGCTAATCATCGCCATTCTCGCGGCGATTGCCGTTCCGAATTTCCTGGAATTCCAGGTTCGCGCCAAGGTCTCGCGCGCGGTAGCCGACATGCGCAGCGTGCGCACGTGCGTCGAGGCTTATGCCGTCGATAACGATGAATATCCCGACACTGAGAAGGATATGTGGCATCCCTCGTTGCTCGATATTAATCGTCTCAGCACGCCAATCGCTTATATCAGCACGATGCCCATGGAAGCTTTTCCCCGAATGGCGGGCAGTTATGATCCGACGCTTTATGGCGACGGGAATTACTACCGTTTCTATAACACCAAGCGATGGGAATCGACATACCCGCAGTTGGAAGAGCAAAGCTTCAAGTGGTTCATGATGAGCTACGGTCCGGATGTGGACTATAGCGTGGATGATCCTGGCGGCGTCATTGCGGAAGACCTGCTGAACGGCGAGACTTACATGTATTATGATCCGACGAACGGCACTGTTTCATCGGGAGACATCATCAACAGCAATAAAGAAAACGCGTCTTGATTTATGGGAACCTTAAAAAAATTCAACGCCGAGACGCAAAGGCGCAGAGAATCAATTCTGTATCTGCTGTGAATACAATCATTAAAGTCTCCATGCCCTCTGTGTCTCTGTGCAAGAATTGTAATTTATAGAGATTATGCAAGTACTTTCGAGAGGCGCTTGCTCTGTTGAAAACCTTTGGAAATCACACTCGTTCTCGCCCTCGAAAATAAGTTTTAATCAGGCACGATGGCGATAAAATCGAGTACGAGTACCGCTACACTGAGTACGAGTACGAATGAGTTTTTAAAAAACAAGAGGCACTCTTAAAAAAACAAACGCTGGATGCTCGCGCATCCAGCGTTTGAACTTTGTCCATTCCATTTGGCTTACTGAAAGATGTGCCAGTTTTTGGCGGATGTTTCCACAATGTGATTAAAATCCGCCGTCACGTTGATGTCCGCCGTTACGTTGGTGTCCGTGCGTGGATTGAGTTCCGAGGCATCGCTCCACTGGTTGAAAATATAGCCTTCGTCCGCCACGGCTTCAACCGTTGTGCCATCGCCGCCCCAGGGGATGATCTGTGGCGACGCGCCAGTGAGCGTGCCTCCTATGCCTGCCGCATAAGTCAATGTGCAATCGGTGCCGGCTGAATCCGAAGGACCGTCGCTGGTTTCGACATCCGCTCCGTTGCGGGCGCGGGCGGCGAAGGTGTATTGCGTTCCGCCGTTGAGTCCCGTGACCGTCAACGGTGCCGTCCCCCATGCCGCCGCCGTCTGCCATGCGGCTGACGCGCTCAGCGTGCCGTCCGGTTGCACCCATTGATCGCCGGTCACGCAATGCAGCGCATACTCCGTTCCCGCTGGATTGCCGTCGCTTGAATTAAATGTCACCACGAGGCTGTTGACTGTCGGACTGGTCACCTCCATCGCGGCGGGCGTCGCCGCCAAGGTCCAGGCGGTGAACACGTCAGTCTTATCGCCATCGCTGACGCCATCGGTCGCCTGAACCTGCATCGCATATTGCGTGTTGACCGCCAGGGACGTCATTTCCCATAACTCGACATCCGCGGCGGTAGTGTGCGTCACGGTCCCCGGCGCCGTCGCGCCTGCGCCGGCATAGACCTTGAAGCCGGTTTCGTCGGTCGAATTATCCTGCCAGGTCCAGGTGATCGAATTCGTTCCGATGGGATCGGCGCCAGGATTGGACGGCGGATTCAGCGGCGGCACAGCCAGCGTGGAGAATTCAAAACGAGCGCCTTCCTGGGTGCTGCGGACATAGAGGTAGTTGTCGCTGAAAGAGGGGCTGGACCAGCATTTTCCGCTTCCTACGTCCACGATGTGCGCATTCGCGACGAGCGAGTAACCTGACGGACTCGCTTCGACCACGTAGACATCGCCGTTTTCCCTCAATGCGATCAGCTTGTCATCCACCAATATGACGCCTCCCTGGGTGAAGCCGGATTGCGACCACATGACAGTTCCGGACGGTATCGCCACGCATTTGAGCGTGTTGGTGTTGTCTGTGCTATAAAGGCCGTAAAGATATCCGTCGTAATAGACGGGAGTGCTCCAGTAATTCTCCAGACTGCTGTTATTTTCCCAAACCAGCGTGGTGCTGAAATCCGCGTTGACCTGGTATAAAGTCGCTCCAATGTTATAATCTTCCGAGAAATAGACATAGTTTCCGCAAACAACGGGCGAGGCTCCATATGAATAGCTGAAGTTGGATGCTCCCGAACGCCAGATTTCCACGCCTGTGGCCGCGTTGACTGAAATCAGAAAAGCGCGGTCCGTGCCGTTGCCGTAAGCAGTGGTGGCGACAAACACGATCTGGCGGACTCCGTGGATATCAGCCGCCACGGGCGTGGAATGGGTCGCGTATTCATCGGCGTCGGTCTGCCAGACCAGCGCGCCATCCGTTCGGTTGAAGGCCAGAATGAATTGTCCCGCGCCGCCGCCGGAAACGATAATGAGCTCACCCTCCAGCAATGGCGACGCGCCATAATCATATTGAATCTGCCGGCCGCCGAAATTCGTTTGAAGGTTCTTGCTCCAGACCACGGCTCCGGTTTCGTCATTAAAGCAATACAGCATCATTTCATTATCCATTACATAGACTCGTTCGCCATCGGCGGTCGGCGTGGAGCGCGGCCCGTCGCCGGTTCCTGCGCCGCCTGGGTATGACGCCGTGCTCATCGGCGCCGCCCATATTTCAACGCTGGTCTCGATGTTAATGGCTACGCAGTATTCCAAACCTGACCGGGTGATCAGTGTAAAGGCCTTGCCGTCCGCCACCGTAAAGGAGCTGAATCCCGCGGGCGTGGAAATCGTCCAATCCAAAGTGGGAGGGGAGGCTGACGACCAGTCAATCGACCCGATCGTTTCATTTGATTTCCGGTTTCCCAGATTGCCGTTAATGCCTTGCCAATCATCGCCGCGTGCCTGGGCGATCATCAGGCAAACGATCAACAACGCAGGCGTAAACCGTCTGTATAGCATTTGCATTCTTACAAACCTCATTAGCGCATACCTCCACGTGGCTAAACGCATTTATAGTCTTTAATATTCCGGCTGGATTCAGCCTGAACCGCGCCATGCTGCTCAACGGAGCGGCTTCAGGCAGAAAGTCCGAATACCCGATTCGACATTTCCAGTTCGTTTGTTACGGGTAATCTTTTGATAAACAATAATCACTGCTGATGTTACGCAAGCGTAGCTTCAGCCCACAATGGAAATACACTGGATGAGGATTCTATTTCACCATCCATCTTTTCTTATGCACATTGCTCTATCGCTAAGGTGAGATTTGAGAAAACTGTCCGTTCCGCAACCGTCGCGGCAGTTTATCCGCCGGTTGATTCAGCGTTCAATCTTATTGCGCATCCCGGGCGCAGGAACCGCCAGTTCCCATCCATGGGCATTGTTCTTTCTGGGGGCATTCCGCGCAACAGTGCTTCTTCGACACCATGGGGAGAATGATCCATGCTTCAATGACAAAGGCCGCAACCAGGATGGCTAAAAGCCACGAAAAGGATTGCCACAAGCCGATGGCGGCGTAAAGCACGGGCAGGATCCATAGCGGCACGATAACGGGAATATGCTTCTTGAATTTTTCAGCGAAATTTTCCCGAGCTCCTTTTTTGGCGATCCTTGCTGCGATCATTCCGTAACCGCATGGGCATGCTTTCGTATCGAAGAACGCGCAATACGGGCAGACGAAGAACATGATCCAGAACGCGCCGGCGACTCCATAAGCAAGATAGAGACCCGCGCTGGCCAGCCCGAAAGGCGAAAAGGCATAAGCAAGCGCGATGATCGCCGCTCCCAGCAGCACCATCGCCGTATATGGAATATTCGCGATAACAGTATCCAGCCGGGAGTATTCACGCATGGTTGGCGCTCCTTAATTGTCTGTTTGAAAGGGCAAACACTCGATTCCTTTGACTTATTCACGAAAAAGATAACGAACGCGGTTTTGGTGTATTCAATCATCCATTTAAAAGCAAGGTTTAGATTGCTTCGATAGCATATATAGACGCATCCCTTCCGACTAAATTTCTCCAATAATTTCATCGAAAAACCTTGGGAAAATCGCCAAGCAGCGATTGACTCCTCTTTTTTGACCGATTAAATTCCCCAAACTGATGAAAACTGATCGCGTTCAGCGGAAAAAAAATTACGCTGCATTCCGGCATTGTCGCTGCTCATGACGATGCTGGTGTTGAGCAGTTCCAGTTTTGTCCAAGAACAAAATCCCTTTGTAAATGGTGCAATTATGAATTTAATGCCGCCCCCCAAGCCTTACGGTCAGCCGCAACCGAAATTCGAGATCGGCAAGCAGCAATTTCTGATGGATGGCAAGCCGGTCGTGCTCATTTCCGGTTCGATCCATTATCCCCGGGTGCCGCGACCCTATTGGCGCGACCGGATGAAAAAGGCGCGCGCCATGGGGCTGAATTGCATCGACACCTACGTCTTCTGGAACGCGCACGAAAAGCGGCCGGGCGAATTCGATTTTTCCGGCAATCTGGACCTTGAGGAATTCCTGCGCATCGCGCAGGAAGAGGGGCTGTGGGTCATCCTGCGGCCGGGTCCGTACATCTGCGCGGAGTGGAATTTCGGCGGCTATCCGCCCTGGCTGATGAAAGACCAGAACGTCGAGTTGCGCAGCGACGATCCGGCGTTTCTGGAGGCGACCGCGCGCTACTTCAGCGAAGTCGGCAAGCGCGTCGGCCACATGCAGATCACGCACGGCGGCCCGATCCTGATGGTGCAGGTGGAGAACGAATACGGCGTGTTCGCGAAGGAGCCGCAGCCGAATTACACCAACGCGATCCGGCAGCAATACATCGACGCCGGTTTCGACGCGCAGTTCATGCGTTGCGACTGGGCCAACGAAAGCGCCGACCGCATCGGGCACATCGAAGGCGCGATTTACGTGTTGAACTTCGGCAGCAATCCGCAAAAGGCGTTTGAGTACCTGACGAGTAAATATCCCGACGCGCCGCGCATGTGCGGCGAATATTGGATCGGCTGGTTCGACTCCTGGGGCGATCCGCACCACGAGTCCAGCGTGAAGGATAAAATCGCGGAGTCCGAATGGATGTTGAGCCAGGGCATCTCCATCAACATCTACATGTTCCACGGCGGCACGAATTTCGGCTTTAACTCCGGTTGCGATTGGAACTGGCGGAATGAATTCAAGATCGACACAACAAGCTACGATTATTCGGCGATCCTGAATGAGCGCGGCGAGCCGACGGCGAAGTTCGAGGCGTTCCAGCAGCTGATCCAGTCGCAGTTGCCGGAAGGAGCGCAGCTGCCGCCGCTGCCCGAGCCGATTCCCACGATCACTGTGCCTGCCTTCGAGATGACCGAATGCGCGCCGCTGACGCAATTGATGACGCGCTCGCAAACGGCGGACACGCCGCTGCACATGGAGGCGCTGGAGTGCTATCACGGCTACATGCTGTATCGCACGACGATCAAGGAGCCCAGCGCGGGCAATCTGGCGTTTGCCACGGTCAAGGACCGCGCGATCATCCGCCTGAACGGCAAGGTGGAGGGCGTGCTGGACCGGCGTTACGGGGACACGTCCATGCGGCTGGAAGTGACGGAGAAGAACTCCACCCTCGAGGTGCTGGTGGAAAACGTCGGCTACCTGAATTACTCCTATTGCATCCGCGACGAATATAAAGGCATTCCGGGTGAAGTGAAGTTCTGCGGCGAGACGCTGAACGGCTGGGAGATGTTCCCGCTGCCGTTGCCGGTCGAGGACATCGCCAAACTGAAGTTCGAAGCGAAGAAAGACGGTGATGCGTCCGACGAGCCGATGTTCTATCGCGCGACGTTCGACATAGAGCAAACCGGCGACACGTATCTCGACATGCGCGGTTGGAGCAAGGGGCACGTCTGGGTCAACGGTTATCACCTCGGGCGCTATTGGGACGTCGGTCCGCAAATGACGCTGTTCATGCCCGGCTGCTGGCTGAAGCAAGGCGCGAACGAAATCATCGTGTTCGACCTGGAGCCTGTCGAACATCCTTCCGTGCAAGGCTTGGAAGCGCCGGTCTGGGAGACCAAGGCCGACGACGACATCAAGCTGCACCGCGAGCCGGGGCAAGAATTAATTCTGTCTTCCAATGACATCATCGCCACGGGAACTTTTTCATTCGACGTGGACGAACAACTCGTTCAACTCGACAGCGCGCGGCAAGCGCGATACATCTGCCTGGAGTCGCTTTCCTCCCAGAAGGATGACAACTTCGCCTCGCTGGCGGATTTGCGCCTGCTCGACGCCGATGGTCAATCCATCGACCGCGGCGAATGGACCGTCGTATACGCCGACAGCGAGGAAGTGATCGGCGAATCCGCCGGCGCGAATTATATCATCGACGATAATCCGCGCAGCATTTGGCACACACGATGGCAAGGCGAACAGCCGTCGCATCCGCACCAGATCGTGATCGATCTGGGCAATACGACGGAGTTCAAGACCGTCGTCTGCGTCCATCGGCCGGGTGATAATCCGGGCAAGATCAAAGAGTATCGCATCTACGCCCGCATCGAGCCCTTTGAGATCACGGGGCCATAAACGGGCGCGGCAAGAGAAATCAGGCTATTCTTCGTTTTCGACAACGTCCTGCTTGGTCTGATAGAACCAGTAATGCGCTGATTGGTACGGCTTGTCCAGATCGATTGGCTCTACCTCGACGCGCACGTCGAGCCATTCCACGCCGTCCACGTCCTTGCGCAGCTGCAGCTTGCCCGGAGGAATCCAGAAGCCGTAATCCTTCCAGAAATCGCCGCTGGCGTCAGGTTCGATGAAGACTTCCTTTTGATAGCCGCCGATGTTGACTTTCAACATGCAATCGGAGCGCGTGTCGGAGCGCAACACCAGCACGGCGGCCTTGTTGCCGTACTTCGGCCGGAGTTGAAATTCCTCGAAGAAGTGGATCTGCCGTCCGCAATCCCACATTTCCAGCACTTTGCTTTGCGGATAGGGCTTGCGCAGCAGCCACATCGGCGTGCGCGGGATCACGCGCGCCGTGCCGCTGTCGTCGCGCGAGGCGTACAGATGTTCCGCCTCGCCGATCAGGTCGCCTACGTTCAACTCGTCCACCAGATCCAAGCCATACGTCCATTCCGGCGGCTGCGGCCAATCGGGATAGGCGATCTGACCGGGCGATCTCCACGGACGGCGTCCGCTGCTGATCGCGTCCCAGTCGGGCCTGAGCAGCATCAAGCCGCTCTTTTCGACCGCGCCAGTGTGGAGCGCGACGAATGATTTGAACAGATTCAGACTCGGCCAATCGCCGCCGCCGCTGAAGATCAGAGTGGGGCGTTGCGCATCGGGCTGGCGGTAAAACCAGGCGAAGCGCTGAGCCGGCTGCTCCAGCCGATGCGCGCCATGCGGCGTTTGCGCGCTGAATGCGGTCAGCGGCAGGATCGGACACGGCGCGTTGAGCAGCGCGGGATGAAACAGCGTGGCGGCCAGCGTGTCGGTCTCCATGAGCGCCGAACGAATGCCCGTTCCCACGTTGCGGTCCACGGCGATCTGTTCGTTGTAGCCCTGGTTCCATTCGCCGGTCAGCGAAGGCAGGAACGCCAACAGAAACGCCGCCATCGCGGAGCACAGCGCGATGAAGATGCGCTGCGCCATCTGGCCGAAGATCCCCGCGTATTGCTCCAGCCCCATCACCGCGAACAGCGTGAGCAGCAGCATCGCCGGAGCATGCCCGGCCGATTGCGCGATCTCCGGCTGCAAGGCGCCGAGGAAGGGGAGAATCAGCAGCAACAAGCCTATCGTGGTGAAGACGCTGAACGGTTTGTCCGCGTTCGCCGTGCGGATCAGCAACGGACGCACGGCCAGCACGGCCAGCAGCGGCATGCTGGCCCATTGCAGCCGGCCCAACGGCAATCCGGCCAGCGCATTGAGCCAGAAATCAGCCAATCCGCGCCCCAGCAACGCCATGCCTTTGACGAACGAGCCGTCCGGCGCATTGAAGCCGTTGTAAACCCCGACAGCCGCCGCTTTGCTGATCGATGGCGCGAACAGCGCTCCGGAGAACAGCGCGTGTGTTGCGAGAAACACGGCCGGGATCGCCAGCAGGATGATGGCGGGCAGGCCGCGTTGCATGAGATTCTTGCTGCGTGGGGCGATGCGCCAGGCGCACAGCGCGAGCAAGGGAAACACAACCCAGACAGCGAAGGGCGTCTGGTAATGCAGCGCCAATGTGAAGATTGCGAACAGCGCCAGCAGGCCGTAGTTCTTTTTTTGTTTCAACCATTCCGGCTTGCCGTTCCATTTCCACAGCCAGCGCAGCAATCCCAGCAGTCCAAGCACGCCGAGCGTCAGCGCGAAATTGCCGCTCAGTCTGCCGATCGCGCCGCCTTGCAATACGAAGAGGAAGCCGCCTGCGTTCGCCACCGTGCTGCCGGAAAGCTCCGTGAGCCACCGGCGGAAAACGTACAGCAATCCGATCAGCGCTGCCAGCGTGGCCAGCCAGGTCAACAGCGCGGCGATGCGATGACCCATCGCTTGCCGCAACGCCGCATCCTCCGGCATGACGCGGATCAATCCTTCCGGCGCGTTTTCCAGCTGCGCCGTGGCCACGCGCAGATGGCGCAACGCCGCCTCCGGACTGGAATACACCGGTCCGTCATTATAGGTCAGCGCGGGCAGGTGAAACAAGCCCGCCACGAGCGCCAGGATCGCGCATTGCAGCAGGAACAAACGGAGATCGTTTCGGCTCATGATGTCGGCATTCCTTATTGGATTCAAAAGGGCATAGACTCATCGCAATGAAAAAAACGCAGACGAAGCTGCGTTTTTTTATCGATTCAATGCATGGCGGCGCCGGGAAATGATTAAACCCATCTTGATTGGCTCCGGAGGGCTTTATTGCGGTCCGAACTTGGTTTTAGGCGCGCTTTCCTCCCCGGCGTCCTTCTCCACGGTCACATCATAAGCCGAGATGTTGATCGCGTCATCGTCATCCTTGTCTTCCTCGGACGCATAGCCCGATTGGCTTAAGGAAATGTCGCCGGAGGAATCCTGCTCTTCTTTCGCTTTTTTGACGGGCATCAGCGCGCGCGAGCCGCCTTCGTTTTCTTTGATGTATCTGAACTCTTCCACGCGCACATTGATGTTTTCCACGTTGGGGATGCCCAGTGTTTTGGTCAGCGTGCGCCGGGCCGTGTCGCGAATTTCCTTCACCAGTTCCGGCCGCGACTTGACGCCGCTCACGTTGGCCGTGATTTCCACGGTCAGCGCGCCGCCATGATGCGTGGCGATCTGGGTGTCGGTGTTGTTCACGCCGTCGATCTCGCGCAGCACGGCCCGGAGGAACTTGTTGATCGCGGTCTGCAGAACCAGCGTCGAGCCGCCTTCCTCGTTGATCAGCACCGCATCGTGGCGTCCGAGGCGGCCTGGGCTGGTGATCAGCACGAACAGAGTGACCAGCACGCCCAGCACGCAATAAAGATGCACGACGAACGGATCATAGAAGAAGGTGAGGTGTTCCACGGCCCAGCCCTGGGTCCAACGGGCGAAATAGAGCAGCCCCAGCACGCTCAAAGCCAGGACGCAAAAAATCATTAATGAAATCGCCACCCGGTGCAGAAAACTTTTCATGGTTCGATCCTTTCGCGATTCAAGGTCAACGGCGCACGGTATGGCCGGGTATTGAAAGCTGAGCGGTATCGCTATTTCTGCTCAGCTTTGGGGGCTTCTTCTTTTTTTTCGTCGCTGGTTTTTTCCGGCAAAGCCTTGGGCGTCTCTTCGACTTCCGGCTCTTTCGGCTCGGGCATTTTGAGCCCGCGCACTGTGATGTTCACGCTTTCCACCACGTTGCCCGTGATGCTTTCCACGGCGTTTTTGATTCGGCGCTGGAGAGTCCGGCTGCACTCATACACGTTGTAGCCGTACTCCACCACGATGTTGATGTTGATCGACTTCACCACGTTTTCCACCACTTCGATCTGCACGGTTTTCAGCAGATCTTTCAGCTCGCCGCGCGAGTGGCCGATCCAGCTCTTTTGTTCGGGAAACTGGACGCCTTCCACCTTCTGCGTCTCCATCGCGGTGATCGTCTGGAAGACCTCCTCATGGACGTCGATGCGCCCCGGGCCTTCCTTGAGCATTTCTTCCATCGCTTTGCTTTGCGAATCCCGATAGTCAGTTTTCATAATCACGGTCCAGCCTCTCACTTCCAAAATTGTTCGACAAACTGAGTGTCGTATACGCCTTCTATGAAGCGCATATTCCGGCACAGCCGCTTGTAAAACGGCAGCGTGGTTTTGACTCCTTCGATCACGAATTCGTCCAGCGCGCGACGCAGCCGGGCGATGCAATTCTCCCTCGTGCTGGCGTGGATGATCAGCTTCGCGATCAACGAATCATAATATGGTGGTATAGTATACTCCTCGTATACATGGCTGTCAAGTCGCACGCCAGGTCCTCCGGGGGGATGGAACGTGACAATCCGGCCGGGGCTTGGCATGAAGCCCCGCTCGGGATCCTCGGCGTTCACGCGCACCTCAATGGCATGTCCGCGCAGGCCGCATTGACGCTGCTCGCGGCGCAGTTTATGGCCGGCGGCGACGCGAATCTGCTCCTTCACCAGGTCCAGATTCGTCACCATTTCGGTCACCGGATGCTCCACCTGGATGCGGGTGTTCATCTCCATGAAGTAGAACTTCCCGTCGTTAAACAGGAACTCGATCGTGCCCGCTCCAGTGTATCCCACCGCCTTGGCCGCGCGGCAGGCGATCTCGCCCATCTGTTCGCGCATTTCCGGCGTCAGCGCCGGCGAAGGAGACTCCTCCACCAGCTTCTGGTGACGGCGCTGAATCGAGCAATCGCGCTCGCCGAAGTGGATCACGTTGCCGTACTTGTCGCCCATGATCTGAAACTCGATGTGGCGCGGATTCTCGAAGTATTTCTCGAGATACAGGGCGGGATTGCCGAAGGCTTTCTCCGCTTCGCTCTGCGCCATGCTGTAGGCCGGGCCCAGGCTCATCGGCGTATGCGCCACGCGCATGCCGCGTCCGCCGCCGCCGCCGGAGGCCTTCACGATCACCGGATAGCCGATTTTCTGCGCGATTTCCTGCGCCTCTTCGACGCTGTGAATCTCTCCGTCGCTGCCTGGAACGGTCGGCACGCCGGCCGCTTGCATCGTGCGCTTGGCTTCCGCTTTGTCGCCCATGCGGGTGATGATCTCCGGCGTCGGGCCGATGAAACTGATCCGGCATTGCTCGCAGATCTCGGAAAACTGAGCGTTTTCGGACAGAAAGCCGTATCCCGGGTGGATCGCGTCGGCGTCGGTGATTTCCGCCGCCGTGATGATCTGCGGGATGTTCAGATAACTTAAATTGCTGGGCGGCGGGCCGATGCAGACGTGCTCATCGGCGAACTGGACATGCAGACTGCTGGCGTCCGCCTCGGAATACACCGCCACGGTGCGGATGTCGAGTTCCTTGCAGGCGCGAATTACCCGCAACGCCACTTCGCCGCGATTGGCGACCAGGACTTTTTTGAATAAACGTGGTTTCTTTGACATGCTGTCACTGTTCAGGATGTAGTAGTCAGTAATGATTGTTCATCGTTTGGTACAAAGCAATCAGCGTCCGGAGTTTCAACCTTCCGGCGTTGCGCTCCAGGCGTTGAATCCGAAGTTCCGTTTACGCCGGGTCGATCAAAAACAGCGGCTGACCGTATTCAATCGGCTGGCCGTTTTCCACGACGATCTTAACGATGCGTCCGTTGCATTCCGCTTTGATTTCATTCATCAACTTCATCGCTTCGATGATGCAAAGGACCGTGTCTTTCGACACCATGTCTCCCACCTTGACGTACGGCTCGGAATCCGGAGAGGGGGCTTGATAAAACGTCCCCACCATCGGCGCCGTGATGCTCATCAGATTGGAAGCCTCATTCTGCGTTTGCTCCTCTTCGGCGGCGGGCGTCGCGGAGGCCTGAGCCGGCGCCGGAGGCTGAGCCGCAGACAAGGACGCCATGTCCAGCGCTCCGGTCATCAGCGGAGTGTATTTGACCTTGGGCGTGCGTTCTCCGCATTTCACGCGCAGCCGCACGTCGCCCTGCTCCACTTCGAGGTCGTAGATTTGCTTTTTCGCGCAGAGCGAGATGAGTTCTTTGATTTGTTCGAAATCCATACGATTTCTTTTCCAGTGGCGAAATTTTTAAACATACGACAACGGCTGGGAGCCTTGGCAAGATGATCAACTTCCCGTTTGGGCGCGCATTTTACAGACTTTCACCCATGCCTCGCCCCTTCCCAGGCACGCATCTATGCCGTTGTTGACATGCGACATCCTGATTTATGGCTCATGACGTGTCAATACAAAACGTGCCGTGCGCCGGGATGCGCATCTTAACCTTGCCCGGCGCCTTTTTTTTCTCTTGCTCTTGCTCCTGCTCTTGCTCTTACTCATGCTCCGCTCAACCGCTACGCAGCTTGAAATTCCTTTTCAACGCAACGTCAGCCGTTTGAATCCGAATTTCGAACCCAGATGCCGGAATCCGGTTGAGAGCATGAGCAAGAGCATGAGCAAGAGTCGGAAGCGCATAAGCCGGACAAACTTGCGATCTGCCTGTGCGCCGGGATGTGCGGATTAGGGGCTTGCATCCGGCAAGATTCAGGGGTAGATTCCTTTTTACTTCAGTTGATCCGTTGAAAGGACGCATCTGTGTTTCCAAAGATAATCTGGATCGCCGCCGCTGGCGGGCTGGGAGCGCTGTCGCGCTACGGCATCATGATTTTCATGCAAAAGCAACTTCCCGAAAGCGACTGGCCGGTGGGGACGATGACGGCGAATCTGTTGGGATGCTTTTTATTCGGCCTGATCTGGTCGCTGGCGGACCATGAGGGCTGGGGGGACAGCGGGATACGCATTATTCTGCTGACCGGTTTCATAGGCGCCTTCACGACCTTTTCGACCTATATTTACGAAACCGCGCATTACATGCAACGCGCGGAGTACGGTCTGGCGCTGGGCAATTTTGTCTTGCAAAACGCCGCAGGTTTGCTGACATTAGCGCTGGGGATGTCTCTGGGGAGCAAGGCGTTGCCGCCATTGTTGCATCATCTGGGGAGATAAATGCGCGAAAAAAATGATCAACGAAAAAAGCGCGACAGCGCCGTGACCGCGACCCTGCTGGGGATCTTCGTGATCAATGTAGTCGTGACGGCCTTCAAACTGGTCGCGGGATACCTCTCGGGCAGTCTGGCTCTGATCGGCGACGGCTTCCATTCCATCGGCGACGCCGGCGCCAACATCGTCGGTCTGATCGGCCTGAAGATCTCCATGCTGCCCGCCGACGACTCGCATCCCTACGGCCACCGCAAGTTCGAAAGCGCGGCGTCGCTCGCCATCGCCGTGATGCTGATCATCAGCGCATGGGAGATCATGCAGAGCATTATCCGCCGCTTCGTGGACGAATCCGCCGATCACATCCATGCGGATCCCTGGGTTTTCGGAGTTGTGCTCGGCACGATCGTCATCAACATCGGCATCACTGTTTACGAGCGCCGCCAGGGCAAGCTGCACAACAGTCCAATCCTGATCGCCGACTCCTATCATACGCTTACCGACGTCTTTAATTCGTTTCTGGCGCTCGCGGCCATCGCCGCGTCGCTCTACGGCATTTTATGGCTTGACCTTGTCGCGGCGGTGATCATCGTCATGCTCGTGCTGCGTGCGGCATGGGACATTCTGCGCAAGGAGTCCGTCACGCTGCTCGATGGCGCGCGGCTGGAAGCGGATGATATTCGCGGCCTGGTGATGGCCGTGCCGAACGTCTCCGATTGCCATGACATCCGCTCGCGCGGAACGGAAAACGAAATCTGGGTGGATCTGCACATCGTGGTTCCGCCCGACATCAGCGCCCAGGAGACCTATGACGTCGAGAAACAGGTGCGCGACCGGCTCAAGGCGGTCTTTCCGCAAATCGAAACGGTGTATATCCATCACCAAACGCATGAAGCCGGAGCCGGGTCTGATAGTCATAGCGTTCCTGCTCATCGCTGATGGACGGTTTAATGGGGCATCGAACAAGGTTGAATTGTATCGGTGGATGATGCTGACGACGTGCATCTGTAGTGGCGGCATGGATGGGCCTTGCGCCCGTTGTGGGATTCCAGTTCGGAGACGCAAATCCAATGAAACGCTTCCTGGCAATTCTGACGATTATCGGCATCGCGGCGGCGGCATACTATTGGCACGAGAGATACACTGGCGGAAATAGCGATGCATCCGCCTCTCTTGGTCCGGTTTCCCCGGACCTGTGCAAGGTCAACGAGTTCTGGCCGGGATTCTTTGGCGGCTTCGCTCCTGTAAAGATGAACGGCAAATGGGGCTATATCAATATGAACGGCAGGATCGCCGTGATGCCGCGCTACTCCAGCGCGATGAATTTCGGCGAGAAAATGGCGCCTATTCGCCAGGGGAACAAGTTCGGTTACATATATTACGATGGAATGGATTTAATCAACAAAGACTACCAGCTGGCCACGCCTTTCCATGAAGACGCCGCCGTAGTGAGCAAGGACGGCAAGCGTATGTTCATCAACCGGCAGAACGAGCCGCTTTTCGAGCAGACCTTCGAAGGCGCTGGCCGGTTTTCCGAAGGTCTCGCGCCCGTGCGCGTGGATGGAAAGTGGGGGTATATCGACAAACAGGGCGCGCTTGTGATCAAGCCCCAATTTGAATGGGCTCAGACCTTCACCGAAGGGCTGGGTTGCGTGCGCATCAGCCGCGCCGATAACCGCTGGGGCTATGTGGATCATTCCGGCGAGATCGTGACGCAGCTCCGCTGTAAACGCGCCATGCCGTTCATCAACGGTCTGGCCCCGATGCTCTCGCTGGACGATAAGTACGGCTTCATCAACACGAATGGCGGGTACATGGTGAATCCGGATTATGACGGCGCCTGGTGGTTCAATGACGGCCTTGCGCCGGTGAAAGTCGGCGAGCGATGGGGCTACATCAACGCGCAGGGCAGGATGCTGATCAAACCCCAATTCGACCGGGCGTACCCCTTCTCCGAGGCCAAGGCGTATGTCGAAATATCCAAACGTTCAGGCGGCAAGGAGCAGCTGATCACAGGCTACATCAAGCACGACGGCAGTTTCTTCTGGAAATTCACTGGCCAGCCGACGGAAGAGGAAGTCACGGATTCCGGATCCGACTCCTGATGTGCTGTATTCCTTCGTTGTATAACGCCCCTGAATTCAATGCATGAGCGCAATCAATGATGGCGCCGGTACTATTTCGGTGTTTTTTCTTGTATCATCCGGTTCATCCGGACGATCCTGTCTTGGATAACAAATCGAAAAAAACGAAATTTTTTTTCATGATTTTCCGCCGCAGACGCTCCTTATATAATAGGAGGCTTATTCGGTCTTTTCACCAGGGTGGATAAGATTGTAATTGTATCGTGGTTGAGACTGAATATTCTTGCTCGTGCTCTTGCTCTTGCTCTCGCTTAAAAACAATGTGTGGTTGGGCATGAAGAGCAAGAGCAAGAGCAAGTGTAACGATTTCTCACCGCCAAAACGTGCTAGGTAGTGAGAAATGTGGACAAATAAAGCGGCTGACGTGGTATGTTTGTCATGGATTTTCATCATGAGGAGAATGGAAATATGGACGCGAGCATGAAGCGAAATGCAAGAGCATGGGTTTTCATCGCTTGGGCGGCGCTGATCCTGCTGCTGGCGAACTTCGCAAACGCCGGGCAGGAGGTGGAGTTCACCTATAACGGTCGCGTGAAGCACAATGGCGATCCGTTCGACGGCGCAGGCTACTTCAAATTCGCACTGGTCGATCAGGCCGGCCAAACCACATACTGGTCGAACGACAGCACGAGCGCGGAGGGCGGCGAGCCGACGGGCTATGTCACATCGCAGGTGATCGACGGCTTTTTCAATGTGGCGATCGGCGACACCCTGGCCGGGATGGATCCGTTGATTCCCACGGTCTTCAATGAGGATGAGCGGATTTATCTGCGCGTCTGGTTTTCTCACGACCTTGGCTCGCCATTCCAGTGTCTCGCTCCCGACCGCCGCGTCGTGAATCCCGCGCTGCTCGGTCAGCAATCCTTCGACGAGGGCATCACGCTCTATGTGGACGCCGAAAACGGCGACGATTCCAATAACGGCCTGACCACGGACACCGCCAAGCAAAGCATCCAGGCGGCTTGGAATACGATTCCAGGTGTCGTCAAGCATGCGACGACGATTCAAATCGCGGACGGCGTCTATCGCGAAGCGCTCGAGCTGGACTCCAAAACAGTCGTTGGGGGGACGACGATTTCTTTTGTCGGCAATGTCGCCCAACCGGAGCTCGTGCGCATCACTGGCGCTGAGGCCGACGCAGAAACTACGCCGGTTCTTGAGTGTGGATTGCGGCTCATTGACCAGGATGGGATTCAGATTTCTGGGGTGTTGATTGATTATTTTCAAAACAGCGGGATTAGCACATCCTATTCGTCGGTGATTGTGCAGAACTGTAAAATCATGCATGTATCCAAGGGTATTTTCGCCTATAATAAATCAACGATCCAAATGTCAAATGTCGAGATCAGTGCTCCGTTATCTGGATATGAGACGCTGATCTGGGGAGTGACTGGACGGAATTTTTGTTACTTCACCCTGGATAGCTGTTCAATTTCAGATTTCACTCATGGAATCGATGTTGGAAATTGCTGCGTGATCGATAAACTCTATGGCTGCACAATCAATAATTGCGCGATGGCTATTTTTACACAGGCGAATAGCATCTGTAGCTTTGGCGCGCCGAGCACCACAATCAGCAATTATACCTGCGGCATTCGCGGAACGACGAATTCATCCTATACGCAGTGCGACGAAGTGACATTTGATGGAAGCGGAACGGATTATATTGTGGATTCCGGCGGAGTCGTGACGGGGTTCTGATTCTCTTCACCGGATTAGCGACAAAAAATGGATCAATCCAAGGGGCGCGAAGTTTTCCTGAGCATCGATTGAAAACTTCGCGCCCTTGTGTTTTTTATTCTTCCTCGTCCGTGCCGTCTTCGGAGTCGTCCGCATCGTCTGCATCCTGCAGCGCGGGATTGATCTTCTCGTCGGCCTTTTCACCGAGGCGGGCGACGCCGGTGATGGCGTCTCCTTCCTGCAGCGTGATCAGGCGCACGCCGGCCGTGCTGCGTCCGATGACGCGGAAGTTACTCACCGGGCAGCGGATGCTTACGCCTTTCTGCGTGATCATGATCAGTTCTTCGTCCTCAAGCACTTCGATCACAGCGATCACGTCGCCGTTGCGTTCGATGTTCTTGATGTTGATCACGCCCTTGCCGCCGCGCCGGATCAGGCGGTAGTCCTCGATCTTGGTGCGTTTGCCGAAGCCCTTCTCGCACACGGTGAGCAGCGTGGCGTTCGGGCGGCAGACCTCCATGCCGACCACCTCGTCGTCGTCGGCGAGATTGACGCCGATCACGCCCTGCACGTGCCGTCCCATCGGCCGCATGTCGGTCTCATGGAAGCGGATCGCCATGCCCTTGCGCGTGCCAAGGATGATCTCCTGATCGCCGCGCGTCTGTTTGACGTGGATCAGCTCGTCGCCTTCCTGGATTTTAATCGCATTGATGCCGGTCTTGCGCGGGTTGCTGTACAGGCTGAGCGAGTTGCGCACGATCATGCCCTTGCGCGTGGCCATCACGAGGTAGTTGTCCTCCGTGAAGTTGCGCACGGGGACCATGGCCTGGATTTGCTCGCCCTTTTCGATCTCCAGCATGTTGACAATCGGCCGGCCTTTCGTGGCGCGGCCGCCTTGCGGGAGTTCATAGACCTTGAGCCAGTAAGCGCGACCGCGGTCGGTGAAGAACATCATGTAGTCGTGCGTCGTTCCGACGAAGAGATATTCCACCCAATCCTCGTCCTTGGTGTCCATGCCGGCGATGCCCTTGCCGCCGCGCCGCTGCTTGCGATATTGGCTGGTCGGGGTGCGCTTGATGTACCCCGCATGGCTGACCGTGATGATCATGTTTTCCTCAGCGATCAGATCCTCGATGGAGACCTCGCTTTCGGATTCGACGATTTCCGTGCGGCGGCTGTCTTTCATTTTTCCGCGGATTTCGGTCAGTTCATCATGGATGATCTGATCCACTTTATCCCGGCTGGCCAGGATGCCGCGCAGTTCCTTGATCAACTTCTGTAGATCTTTATATTCCTGCTCAAGTTTGTCGATTTCCAGTCCGGTGAGGCGTCCGAGGCGCATATCGAGGATCGCCTGCGCCTGGATTTTGGTGAGTTCGAATTCCTCCATCAGCCGCTCGCGGGCTTCATCGGAGTCCTTGGAGTTGCGGATGATGTCCACGACGTCGTCGATGTTGCGCACGGCGATGAGCAGACCTTCGACGATGTGCGCCCGGGCTTCGGCCTTGTCCAGATCGAAGCGCGTGCGCCGCACAATCACGTCGCGGCGGTGCTGGATGAAGAACTCCAGCATTTTGTGCAGCGAGAGGTAGCGCGGGCGGTTGTCCACCAGGGCGAGCATGATGATGCCGAAGGTGGTTTGCAGCTGGCTGTGCTTGTAGAGCTGGTTGATCACGACCTGCGGAACCTCGCCGCGTTTGAGTTCGAGCATGATGCGCATGCCGTCGCGGTCAGATTCGTCGCGCACTTCGCTGATGCCCTGGATTTTCTTGTCGCGCACGGCGTTGGCGATGTCCTCGATCAATTTGGATTTATTGACCATGTAGGGGATTTCAGTGACGATCAGGGCCTCGCGTCCGCCTTTGAGTTGCTCCGTGGCGATGCGCGCCCGGCAGGTCAGCTTGCCGCGTCCGGTCTTGTATGCGTCACGGATGCCTCTGCGGCCGCAGATGAAGCCGCCCGTGGGGAAGTCCGGCCCAGGCATTTTCGCCAGGATCTCTTTCAGCGTGGCTTCCGGCTTTTTCAGCAGCAACAGAACGGCGTCGATCACCTCGCCCGGATTGTGGGGCGGAATGTTCGTCGCCATGCCGACCGCGATGCCCGTTGAGCCGTTGACCAGCAGGTTGGGGAAGGACGAGGGGAGCACCGTGGGCTCTTTTTCCTGCCCATCGAAGTTGGGCATGAAGTCCACGGTTTCCTTCTCGATGTCCTCGAGCATGAATTCCGCGAACTGCGTCATGCGCGCCTCGGTATAACGATAGGCCGCGGGCCGGTCGCCGTCGATGGAGCCGAAATTGCCCTGACCATCGACCAGCATGCAGCGCAGCGACCAATGCTGCCCCATGCGCACGAGCGAGTCGTAAACGGCCATATCGCCATGCGGATGGTACTTTCCGAGCACCTCGCCGACGATCTTCGCGCATTTCGTGTAGGGCCGGTTGTGGACCAGGTTCAATCCCTTCATGCCGTAAATGATGCGGCGATGGACCGGTTTGAGTCCATCGCGCACATCGGGCAGGGCGCGCTGCACGATGACGCTCATGGCGTAATCGATAAACGAGTTTTTCATCTCGTCTTCGATGTTCGTTTCGAGAATCTGTTGCCGTTGATCCTGCATGGGAAGAACTCCTCAATGAAACATTCAGGCGATTGCGTCACGGTCCATCGCGAGACGCTCTAAGTAAAAGAAATACAATGCAATAAATGGGCTATTCTGGTGTAAATCCTGCCGATTTTGCGATTGAATATGCGGATGGATCGTATCTCTCGCAGAAGCGATGTGCAAGTGGCGATTGTGTGTTTTTTGTAAAAAAATAGCTGATTGAAGGAATATTCAGCTGAAAATCGAAAGGCGTGTTATATGCAAAAAAGCGCCGTTTTCGAACGGCGCTTTTTGGGGAGATCGTTTGATTGGCGCTGACGAGCTTATTCCTCGGTCTTTTCTTCCTGCTCTGGGGTTTCTTCAGCGGCAGCCTGCTGCTCCGCAACGGGCTCGGACTCGACAGCGGCTTCCAACTCTTCGTTCGCATCGGCCGCCGCCGCAGCTTCGGCTTCAGCGTCCAACGCGGCCTGCGCTTCCGCGGCGGCGCTGAGTTTTTCGTCCAGCGCGCGGCGCTGAGCGAGACTCAGTTCGGTGATGCGGGCTTTTTTGCCGCGCAGCTGTCGCAGGTAGAACAGTTTGGTGCGGCGCACACGGCCGCGGCGCTTGACCACGATTTTTTCGATCAGCGGTGAATGGAGCGGGAAAATGCGTTCCATCCCGACGCCGAACGAAATGCGGCGGATCGTGAAGGTTTCCTCGATGCCGCCGCCCTTGCGGGAGATGCATACGCCTTCAATTTCCTGCACGCGCGACTTATCGCCTTCCTTGATGCGCAGAAACACGCGCACCGTGTCGCCCGGACGGAAATGCGGGATGTCTGTTCTCAGTTGGTCTTTTGTGAAATCTCTGACGACGCCTAGCACTTTAAGGCCTCCCTTGGCAAACCGGAGTTGGCCATATGTTTGATTTTTTTATTTCCGATGCACAATCAAATTTTTCCGTTCAGCGCGCCTGACGCGAAACAGGGAGGCATGTTCTGCGGCTCTGTCAGCTAAAAATCAACCAAAATCTTGCATCTATAGCAAAAAAATCTTTTGGCGATCCGGCAAGGACTATCTTGACTTTGCGCATCCGCTGCATCAAAATTTTCTTCTCTCTTGCGGCTTCATCTTTGGAATGAACAGAAACGCCATGTCTTGGCATCTGACGATCCATGGCTAAGGACACAAAGATCAATGCGTCGGGTTGCACGTATGGGCCTGAAAAATAAGGACTTATTGGCGATGCGCGCGGTTGTAATGGTCAAAATCCAAGCAGAGATGGGCGCAGAATGGAATGCCTCCAACGATTAAGTCTGGAAGCTGATTTGGTAAAAATGGGAAAATGTCCTCGCTCAGCGGTCCGATGAAGGATCATTAATGGCGACTTTGATTGCACCCCTCGCCGTGAACCTCATCCTAATAAGGAATCTGTGGTACGCTAATGGAACTATACAATGAAAAGCTGGGCGAGCAAACCCAGGAGATGGCGGAGTATAAAGAGCGTCAGGAACTTGAATTGCACCGGCTGGAGCTGGAACTCAAACGCCGGGACGACCGGCGTCGCGACTTGCTGGGCCGTGTTGAGATCGGCGGCTCCGAATCCCTGCAGCAGCTTAATTACGCGGAAAACAAGTGCGACGAACTGAAGAAAAAGATTCAACAGTTCAAGCACGAAAGCATGGATGAACTGCGCCGCATGCGGCTGCAGATCTACCAGCTGAAATCTGAAACGGAAGACGCGCTGAAACAGCAATTGCGCGATTTGCGCCGCGAACAGGACGACATCCAGAACGACCGCATTCCGCAGCTAGAGCAGGAACTGATTGAATTGCGAGACCGGCAGGGAAAGCTCAAATCGGAAATCCTCATCCTCACCGGCCGCCTCAGCGATCTCAACCGCTACGACCTTGAGACCGTCGACCTCGAACTCAACTCCCGCCTGCCGCATCAGCGATAAGGCCGTTTATATTCAGACTTGCCTTGGAACGACGCCCGTAATATTTTCCGTTGCGTAATATTTGGCATGGGACGCTTGAATGTTGCATCCATGATTTATCCTTCTCTGCGCCCTTTGCGTCTCTGCGTTAATATCGGTTTCTGGAGCGATGCGTCATGCGCGTAATGACGGCCATGAGCGGCGGGATTGATTCGACCACGGCGGCGGCGAAACTGTGCGAGGAAGGCCATGAGGTCGTCGGGTTGCACATGCGCATCTGGCGCGACGGCGCTGAGGCGGATGAAACTTGCTCGACGGATGCGCTGCTCAAGGACGCTCGCGAAACCGCCGAACGCTACGGCTTCGAAATCCACGAGATTGACCTAGCCGCCGACTTCAAACAGAACGTCGTCGATTATTTCATCGAAGAATATCTGAACGGCCGCACGCCCAATCCGTGCGTGCATTGCAACCGCACGGTGAAGTTCGGTCTGCTGATGGAACAGATGGAGCGGCTGGGATGCGAGAAAATGGCCACCGGTCATTACACGCGCGTCGGCCGCTATGAGCCGACGGACCGCTGGTCGATTCAGCGCATGGAGGATTACGAGAAGGACCAGACGTATTTCCTGAGCTGCCTGACGCAACGGCAGCTTTCGAACTTCACGACGCCGCTGGCCGGCATGCGCAAGGAAGACGTGCGCGATTACGCGCGGCGGCTGGGGCTTTCCTGCGCGGATAAGCCGGAGTCGAACGAAATATGTTTTTTACCCGGCAATGACTATCGCGCGTTCATGGCCGGGATCGGCAAGCACGCCGGCGAACGAGCTCTGAAGCCCGGCGAGATTGTGGATCGCGCGGGCAACGTGCTTGGCCGTCATGACGGACTGGCGAACTTCACCGTGGGCCAGCGCCGCGGACTCGGCATCGCGCATGAGCAGCCGCTATATGTGTTGAAACTCGACATGGCGAAGAACCAGGTGATCGTCGGCAAGCGCGAAGAGACGCTATGCAGCGTGGTCTGGGCCGCTGATATGAACTGGATGGGCGTCGAGCGCCCCGTGCATCCGATCAATGTCGCGGCGCAGATTCGTTATCGCGCCCGGCCCACGCCCGGCGTGCTGCATCCCCGTGAAGACGGCAAGGTCGAGCTCGTCTTCGATCAGCCTGTCACATCTCCCGCGCCCGGACAAGCCCTCGCCTTCTACGACCCCAGCGCCGAATGGCTCCTCGGCGGCGGCTGGATTATTTAACGGGTACAAAAAGAAAAGCGCGCCGTTCGGGGGGAACGGCGCGCTGTTTTTTTTGATCGATTTGATTCGCGGTTACTTTTTCTTCGGCATCACGACGATCACCGCGCGGCGGTTTTCTTTGCGCTCTTTGCCCGCGGGACGATAGTGACTGAAGGTCGTGGAAGAGAGGCTGCCGCCGCTGAAGCCGTAGTTGTCCTGCAGGTAATGCAGCACGACAAGCCCGCGCGCCGCGCCCAGTTCCCAGTTGCTCACGTAGCCGCTGAACTGGATCGGCTCGTCGTCGGTGTGACCTTCGATGTTCAGCTCATGACCGGCGTATTTTTCCTGCAGCAATTGGCCCAGTTTGTCGAGGGTCGCCTTGCCTTCGGGCTTGAGCTCGGCCATGCCGCTGTCGAACAGAACGCTGCCAAGGATGGTGTATTCGACGCCCTTGACGGTTTCCTTCACCGTGATGTTCTCATCGCCGGGTTTCTCCGCCGAGACGGGCTGCGTGCCACGAGCGTCGCCCAAGGCTTTCTCAAGATCCTTGATGCGCGTATTCAGCGCGTCAATTTCCTTTTGCAGATCATCGTTCGCGCCTTTTTGCCGGTCAAGCATGGCCTGGCGCGCGTCCAGATCGCGCTGGAGATTGTCCAGTTCGCCGCTCGACGGGCCGCCCATGCTGTCCATCGAATCGGCAGCCAGCGCACCGACCAGGCCGCCCGTGGCGAAGCCGACCATGCCGCCTTCCGCGGCGCTCAGCAGGCCGTAATTGTTGGCCCAAAGGGCGCCAACGGCCGCTCCGGCGCCGCCGCCCAGGGCCGCGCCTTTCTGCACACGAGTGCATCCTGTCATCAGACTGATTGTTAGAATCAACGTTAAAGCGGGCAATACGATGCGGATTGGTTTCATGATGCTTCCCTCACAGTACAATTGAATTGTGCCACTTGGATACCGCTGGTGCTGAATAATAAACATTTAACTCCGGACCGCTCGCGGAGTTTTCGCTGTTTTTATGGTTTTGGATCAAAAGGTTTTTGATCGCCTTGCCGATAATACATTTGAAAATATCAAATACCTCATTGCAATGGATTTTTGCAATGAATCTGAGATTTCTTACGTTTCGGTATGTTGATCGATTGTGGACAAACATGGAAGGTTTACTCCAAAAAATATTCACATTCGCGGCTGTGTACGCTCTAATTACTGTTTTTTCAGTGATCGGAAACTCAGCGTGGAGCGCGGATGGAACCCTGGCCGAGGTCCGCGATGTGCGCCTGATCACGGAAATGCAGCGCTCGCGCGTGGTCGTGGAACTCTCCAATCCGCCGGACGTGCGCCATCTTTTCCCGACGAACGATCCATCGCGTTGGATTTTACGGTTACGGCCGGCGGAAGTCAGGGCCGGTCTCACAACGGAAAAAATCAACGATGGCCGGATCAAAAACATCGAATGGACCTTGGATCAAACCGAGTTTCTGTTGACCTTGCGGCTTAATGCTCCGCCGGATCACATTAAACTTTTCATGCTGCGGAATCCGCCGACGCTGGTGGCGGATTTTTTCAGCTCGCCGACGGCTGAGATCGAAGCTGCAACCACTCAAACCGAGTCGCAGCCATCATTGCGGTTGCCGATCCCCAAACCTCCCGTGAGTGTAACACCGAGCATGGAGGATGTGTTTTTGCCGCCGCCGGACATGGAAGAGGTTCTCACGATCGTTCCGGTGGAAAAAGAAATTAAAGCGGCGTATTCGCCGTTGAATCTACGCAAGCTTGATTTTTCGCGGCTGGGAGAGGAACTGCTGCGTGTGGCGGCGGAAGACTGGCCGGCTTTTGAACAACGCTTCCTCCCCTTGGCGCAACGGAGCGACTGGAAGGAGATGCAGGAACTGGCCCAAACCTTCGCGCTCGAGCCGCGCCCCACGTTGCCGGAAGAGGTCTGTCTGGCCGCGCTGGTCGAGGCGCATGCGCAGCAGGCGGGATTCCGGCAGGATCAATCCCCGGCGAATCCTGGCGAGGCCTTGCTCGCGGTGGACATCGCGCGATTGGCGCTGCGCAGGCATCCCGGCAGCCGCCTCGCGCCGCTGATCCTGATGCGCCTGGCGCAGATCTACCGCGATTTGGGTTTCACTCCGGAAGCGACCGCGACGTTGGGATGGCTGAATGATTTCGGTCCGAATGAATGGGATCCTCAGTTGCTGGCCTACGCGGCGGAAATCCTCACCGGCCTGGAAAAATGGGAAGAGGCGCGAACGATCCTTGAGGATTTGCTGGAGCGCTATCCCGGCGCTCCCGAGGCGCAACTGGCGCAAGCCTGGATCGGCCGCTGCCAGTATGCTTTGGGCGATCCAGGCGCGGCATTTTCCGCGTTGATGCAGGCCTGGGAGGCGGATCCCGGATTGCTGGAAAGCAATCCCGAACTGCTCGAAGCATGGGGCAAGGCATCGATGGAGCAGGCGTTGCTGACCGCCAATGCGCGTTCCGCGGCGCAGGATGTCAACGCCGCGAGCACGGCGCCTGAATTTTCCATGCCGCGAAGGGCGTTCGAACGTTATGCGTTGCTGTATCCACAGCTTGTCGCGGAAAAGCCGGAAATCGCGTATGGTCTGGCGCTTTCTCTCAGCCGCCTGGGCGAGTTTAATCAAGCGATGCGACAATACCGCGATGTCATCGAGACGTTTCCCGATTCGCCGCAGGCGGATGAGGCGCGGATTGATCTGGCGGAAATGGCCCTGCGGGATCGGATTTCCGGAATCGAGCGCGCCTATTCCGAGCTGGAAGCGTATCAACAGCCGGAGCAGACGCTGTTGCGCGTATTCCGCGAATCGCCGCATGATGAAACGGCGCAAGCCGCGGGGCATATTTACGCGCTGCATTGTTACCTGCGCGAGAACAACGAGTCGGACGCGCTGAAAATCTGGACCGAACTGAGCGACCGTTTTCCGGATTCGAAGTTGTTGAGTCAGATCAGCGCCTATGCGGAGGAAATCTTCGTGCCGGCGATTCGCGGGGCGCATGAAGCCGGCAATTACCGGCAGGTTGTTGATCTGGTGCGGCGCCATCCGGCTTTTGCGGGAGTGATTCAAGCCAATGCGGAATTGACCTTTCGGGTGGCCGATTCCTGGCGGGCGATGGAACTGTATGAGCAGGCGGCGCTTCAAGCTTCTTATGCGCCGAATTTACATGAAGCCGCGCCGCAGGATTTGGAATGGGCCTTCCGGGCGTGTGAACTTCGCGCCGACAGCTTGTATCGCATCGGCTTGTACGATAAGGCCGCCGAAGAACGCAGGATGCTGCTGGAATATGATCCGGAAGGCGAAAGCGCGCCGCGCCAGTTATATTGGCTGGGCAAGATCGCGCGGCTGGAGCGGGATCCGGAGACGGCGCGTTCGCAGTGGAGCCAGGCGCTGGAGCATCCCCAGCTTTCGGCGCAATGCGAACTCGACGCCGCGGCGGATCGCGCAGCTTTGTTTCTGTCGTGTGAAGATTGGAGCGCGGCGCGCGCGGATTTGATCCAGGCCATCCGGGCGATCGGACGGATGGATTTGGATTTGCGGCAGCCGTTAGCGCACCGGTTGCTGGCGCAGTTGGCCCAGGCGCGATACCGCGACGGACGCTATGCGGATGCGTTAATGACTCTGGAGCCGTGCCTGGAAGGGGAATCCGATCCGGAGGAAATGGCGTTGATCCGGTATCAGGCCGCGCAGTGCCATATACAGTTGCTGATGAACTCCAAGGATAAGGCCCGCAACTCCTGGCACGCCGATCAGGCCGAAAAATTATTGCTGGCGTTGCGTGCGCCCGGCGCCGCCTCTGCCGCGCTCGCCGCCAAGGCTGGCAGCGATTTGCGCATGCTGGAACAGCTGCGTTCTGTTTTAGGCTTGCATTCCAGCCAAGCGTATCAACAATGAAACCATACTCGCAAGATCCGTAAAATTCGGCAGAACGTCAGGATGTAATGTCTTTTTCAGCGAAACATAACGATGCCCGCGACGATGGCCTGTTTCAGATTCTGGTCATGGAAAGCGACGCGGCGGAACTGGAGCGCCTGGAGCGGCTGCTGACGCGATTCGGCCATCGTGTCCTTCCTGCCGCGGACTACAACGAGGCGATGGTTCATTTAAAGATCACCAAGCCTGACATCGCATTCCTGGAGTTTCTGCCGTCGCGCGCCGCGCATACGGAAATGCTGGCCGCTCTCCATAACCGTTTTCCCGATACGCTTGTCGTGCTGCTTTCCATTCAATCGGGCTCCGAAACGACGTTTCCCGTTTATCGCATGCATATTTTCGACGTCCTCTATAAACCGGTGCGCGCTTCGGATTTGCAATTCAAAGTGGAGCGCTGCTATCAGCGCCTGCGCATCATTCATGAAAAGGAAATGGCGCTCAAGGCCTTGCGCGAGCAAAACCAGAAACTGATCGAATCCCAGGAGCGCTTTTGGCTGGCGCAGCAATTCTCTCATCTGGGCGTGTGGGATTGGGATCTGGTGACCGGCCGCGCCACTCGCGCGGAGCAAGCGTATAAGATCCCCGGCTCGCAGACCTTCTTCGACAGCGACAACATCAACGATTTTTACAGCATGGTTCATCCCGAAGACCAGGCGCGAGTGCGCCGGGCGCAAGAGGATTGCATCCATCATGGCAAGGACTACAACACGGAGTTCCGCATTCAGGATCCGGGCGGCTCCGTGCGCTGGCTGTCCGAGCGGGGCAACGTGATTCGCGATCAAAACGGCCGGGCGATCCGCATGGTCGGCGTCGTGCTCGACATCACGAAACGCAAGCACGCCGAAGCGGAACAGCTTCGCATGGTGGAGCGCATCCAGGAAACCCAGCGGCTGGAGGGTCTGGGCGTGCTGGCCGGCGGCATCGCCCATGAGTTCAACAATTTGATGATGGGGATTCTGGGCAACACCTCGCTGTTGATGGAGAGCTCGCCGCCGGAAAGCATCATGCGCAAGTTGAACTCCATTGAGCGCAGCGCCAATCGCGCGGCGGAGCTCACGAATCAAATCCTGGCTTACGCCGGCAAAGGCCAGTATTTTCTCGAGCGCTTGAATCTCAGCGGGCTGGTGCGCGACATCAAACAACTTCTCTTAATTTCACTGCATAAACATCATGAGATGATCTTTCAATTGCAGGATGACCTTCCGTGCATCGAAGGAGACATGAAGCAAATCCAGCAGCTCGTCGTGAACCTGGCGACTAACGCCGCTGAAGCATTGACTGGACGGGAAAACGGTAAGATTTCCGTAGAGACCGGAGTGCGCACGCTTCCACGGGCGAATTTCAGCATGCGGGAGAATTTGGAGCACGTCACACCGGGAGAGTACGTCTACATCCGAGTCGAAGACAATGGCATCGGCATGGATGATGAGACGATAGAGCATTGCTTCGAACCATTCTACACCACCCGCTTCATGGGGCGCGGACTTGGACTGGCCGCGGTGGAGGGGATCCTGCGCTCGCATCATGGCGTGATCGATATGCGGTCCGTGCAGGATCATGGCACGGTCGTCACCGCCTACTTTCCGCGCGAAGGGTTGTTGCAGGAAAAAACGGAGGCCCCGGAAATTCCGCAAGCGAAGCCGCAGGAACAGGATCAAACCGTTGTGCTTTTCGTGGATGATGACGAGATGATCCTGGAGATCGCGCAGAGTTACCTGAAGGAAAATGGATTCGAGGTCAGACTGGCGGATAATGGACGCAAGGCGGTGGATCTCGCTGCCACATCGCCCGGAGACATCGATATTGTGCTGCTCGACATGACCCTGCCCGATATCTCCGGACAGGAAGTATTTGAACAGATTCGCAAAGTCAATTCCGCCGTGCCGGTCATCCTGACCAGCGGCTACACCCAGGAGAGCGTGCTGGGAGCCACCGAGCACCTCAAGCCCGCCGGATTTCTGCAAAAACCCTATCGGCCCAACGACCTGCTCAGCATCATCGAGCGCATCTTGAAAAAATGATTCGTCCAGTATCGTCGATTTTGATCAGGCCAATGACCTCTGAAACTCGATCACTCTCTGGATGTATTCCAGTATGAGGGCGGGAAAGCGCGAATCGTAATCGGGAATCACGGATCGGGTGTTCGTCAGGTCAAACACACAGGATTCATTCAAATACGGCAGATAGGGCTTGAGCGAGCGGATCATCATTTTCTCCGTCCAGGTCGGATTCTCGGGGAGCGCTGAAACAAAGGACATGCGGATGAGGTGATGAACGCCAAAGGCCTGGGCCAGCAGAGACACGATCTCTGCGTTGGATTGCGGGCATGGATGACAGAGGTGATAAGTCCGGCCTGCCGCCGGCGAGCGGAGGCCGATCTCGAGCATCGCATCGACAATTGAATCGATCGGCGCCAGGTTGGGACGAGCATCAGGAGCGATGGGGATCCTGATCTTTTCGCTGATCGCCTCGCCGTCGCCAAGCTGGTAGTGCTGCTGGATGCGGTTGATCACTTCGACCAGGGCGTTGAGATGCGTGAATGTAGAGGAGCGGCCTGTGGCCGTGTCGTTGATGATGATGGACGGCCGGACGACGCATAGCGGAAGGTCTATTTCGCCGCACAAGTCCGCTATTCCGATTTCCGCATCCAGTTTGCTTTGCTCATAGCAATTGCGAAAAGTCTGACCTTGATCCAGCTCGCTCTCCAAGACCAATCCTTTTCTGTCGCCGGCCACGTACGCCGTGCTTACATGAACAGCGTAGTCGATTGAGCCGCGCAACGTATGCATCACATTCAGCGATCCATCAATGTTAATCTGACGTTGGCTTTCCGGATTCGCTGGATTGAATCGAGTGTCTCCGGCGACGTGAAAAAGGATGGCGTTGGACGCGGGGATCACTTCTGTGATTGGTCGAGACAGGCCCAGCCCGGGATCGGCGATGTCGATCTCAAGGCAATGCAAGTTCGCCAGCAGGTCGCGTTCCACCGGCGTCCCGGCGATGTCGTCGAGCGATGCTTTGACTCTATCCGCGAAAGCAACGTTCGCCTGGAAGCGTCCAAGCGCGTACACGCGCCATCCGCGCGTCAATAGCCGATGGACAAGCCTGGCTCCAATAAAACCATTCGCTCCTGTAACGCTGTTCTCATCGGATGCTTGTTTGCCGCTTCAATCGCTCGTTGCATAGCGGTCGGCCTTGCGTTCGAATTCCTGCTTGAGCCAGCCATTGATCATTTTGAAGTACCAGGCCTCTTCGGGCAGTCCTGCCTCAACGGCCTGTTGCCGGGCGATTTCCTGCGCCTCAATGGCCTGCCGCAGCAGCGCGGCGCCTTGCTGCGCGTCGGCGGGATCCTGCGTGTTGTAATAACGGCCAAGGCGGTTCATCGCCTGCTGCTGGAACGACATCACGATCAGCTCGGCGGCTTCGAATTGCGCGCGGCCGAGTTCGCCGCGCAGACTCGCGGCGTTGCGCGGAGATGCGTCCGTATGCACGGCTTGCTGCAATTCCTCCGCCGCTTCGAGCAATTCCAGGCCCATGGCCTGGTACGTTTGCGCGATCTCCCGTCCGAACTCCGAGTCGTTCGTCTCCGGCAGCCAGCGATAGTCGAAGTAGCTGCCGAATTCATGTTCACAGAGGCGCATTGCGTTCTGGAAGATGTCCGCCTTGCGTCGAAGATAATGCTCCCAGGGCAGGGGATCATGCGGCCGGATGCAGTGCGCCAGTTGCAGAATCGCGCCGTCCGCGTCCAGCTCGGCGTCCCAGTGCAAGTGCGCGAAGACGTGCATATTGAATTCCGCCGCGATGGCCGGGCCGCGGGTTTGCAGCGACATATGCGATTGGATCCCGTGCTGCTCATACACCGCCATGTCGCATGCGATCACGTCAGGCAGGAAGGGATGCATGCCCCGGAACAGCAGCTGGTCGAAGTAATACTCGAAGGTGTGGGAATCGTGACGCGGCTCCGCTTCGCCCTCGTCGCCGTACGTCGCGTCGAACTTTTGCAGCCATTGGCGCAGGGCTTTCAGGTATTGGCGATTGCGGCGGCACTTGGGATCGTCCAGCGCATGGCCGTAGCAGCGTTCGCGCGGGGCGAAGAGCAGGAACGCGCCTTCCGGCGCTTCGATTTCCGGACCGGGGAAGATTGTGTCGTGGTACGCCAGCACGGGAATCTGCGTTGCGGCGCCTTCCTCGCGCGCGGCTTGAACCAGATGGCGCATGGCCAGCAGCGCCTGATCCGTGGGCAGCAGCGCCCGGCAGGAGGGGCACAGGCACCATCCGCCGCCGGGCAGATCGTCGCCCCAGGTGTGGATCGCGTACGCCTCGGGCTGTTCGCACAGCCGCTGCTTGAAGTTTTCCTTGATGATCGCAACCGTCCGCGGATTCGTGACGCAGGCGTTGCTGTCCGGCTGGCGCGTGCCGCGGAAATCCTCGGGCTGAAACATGCGGAAGAGCTCGGGTTCTTCGTCGAAGCGCTCGCGCGGAATCAGTTTCTTGAAATCATGACCGCCGGTTTCCAATCGAATGCCGCATTGTTTGCAAAGTTCAAGCAAGCCGTAATCGTTGGCGAGTGCGTTGAAACCCAGCTTCGCGTAAAAGCGCACCCATTCCTCCGGGGTGAAGTCATGATGCCCGCAGCCCTCATGAATTCCGCGCCAGGGAAAGCGGGGATTGATCCGACATTCGCCGCATTCCAGGGCGATCTCATTGGCGGCGTCGAGCGGCGGCCATTCTCCGCCGGAGCCGGGGAGTTCGAACCAGAAACCAAGCCGTCGGGCCAGGGCGTATACGCCGTTGAGCGCGCCTTTGTCCTTGTTGGCGGCGATGATCGCCTCATCCTTTTCAATCCGTAGAATGTATCCATCCCACTTGACGCCGGATGTTTCGGGCGTTTTGTCGTGATGGCTGCGATTGGGCAACGCTAGTCGCAGACAATGAAGGCTGGTCGAGGCGGAGCGAATCTGACTCGTGGCGATATGAATGCGTCCGAGCAGGCGGATGAGCTCCGTCGCTGCGTATTTGTAGCACGGCGACGAATTATCCGGCGACACATGAAGATCGAGTCTGGGTGAGAATGTCAGCTCGCTGCGTTCCATGAATAGCTCCCTGTTCCATTCGCTTTCGTTTCAGAGCAGTTCTCGAATGTTTTGTTCGCATCCCTTGAATGTGGCACAGCCGCCCTCGGCTGTGTTCTCTTCCCATTCGGACAATACTTTCGAGAGATGCTATATTGCTGAGACGAATTTCGTTTTCTCGCAAGCCAAAACAACCTAGCGCAAATTTTGCATAAGACAACACCAAAAAAACAACCGCGCTCGATTCGAACGCGGTTGCAGTCTTTTGTCTGTTTTTTCGAACCATGAGTCTGAATGATCGCTTACACCTGTTCCGGCATGACGAACGGCTCGCGATAGGCGTCCTTCAAGTATTGATTGGCCTGGTCGGCATGATCGCCGGTGAAACTCTGTGCGTTCGCATCGAAAGTCAGCTGCGGACCCAGGATGATCGGCTCCCGGGCCAGGTCGATCTGAAGCTGATGCAGATTATCGACCAGCGATGCGATGGCGTTTTTGACATCGTCGCATTGCTGGAAACTCTCCTTGACCTCTTCGGGCGAAGCGGCTTGCCCCACGCGATAGCTGGCGTTCACCATGTGGCACATCGTCGCGCTCAGGCAGCCTTGCTCGATGGTCGCGGCGATCTTGCTGTGATCGTCGTTCTGGATCGCGTCGATAAAACGCGGCAGATGTTGCTGGCCGCCGTCGCCGTCGTAGCGCTTGATCTGCTTGCCGTCTTTATCGTATGCCCGGGCGCCGCCGCGAAAGACGACGAAGTAGCCGTTTTCGCACATGACGATGTTGACGTCGCGGGCGCGGTTGCTGAAATAGGATGGCGAGCGTTCGCTTCCCTTTTCCGCGGGGAGATTGCGGATTTGCAGCGTCACGGGAATCCCGCTGGGATGCGTGAAATAAGCCAGGGCCATGTTCGGCGTCTGCCCGTCGTCGTGCCACATCCAGCGATTGCCGCACATCACCACGTTAGTGGGCGCTTCCGTCCAGCCCAGGATGTTGCAGATGTCATCCGCCCGATGCGGCCCCCAATTGCCGATCTCGCCGTTGCCGTAAGGCCACTGCCAATGCCAGTCGTAATGGAATCTCCTGCGCATCACCGGCGCGTCCGGCGCCGGACCGGCCCACAGGTTATAATCCACGCTGCTTGGCACGGGCATGGGCGCGCTGACCTTGCCGATGGATCCTCGCAGGCCAAAATGGATCGAGTCAACCCAGAGAACTTTGCCCAGCATGCCCGCCTGGATGTCCTGGACACTCGCCGTGATGCCCGGATCGGAGCGGTGCTGGGTGCCGACTTGCACGATGCGGCCGGATTTTTTGGCCGCGTCGATCATCCGGCGGCATTCCCAGATGCTGTGCGTCGCCGGTTTCTCCACGTACACATGCTTGCCGGCCTGGCAGGCCCATACGGTCATCAGCGCGTGCCAGTGATTGGGCGCGACGATGACGACCGCGTCCACATCCTTACTGTCGAGCGCCCTGCGGAAATCCTGATAGGTCTGCACGCCTCCGCCGACTCGCTCCGCATGCTGATTCATGTGCTGTGAATCGGCGTCCGAAAGCGCGACGATTTTAACGTTGTTCATGCCTGAAAGCTGCTTGATATGGCCGCCCCCCTTGTCGCCGCATCCGATCACGGCGACGTTGACGCGTTCGTTGGCGCCGAACACACGGGCGTGCGGCGCGACCATCGCTCCCACGCCCAGGGCTGTGGCGGCGCGGATAAATTCACGTCTTGATGGATTCGAAAATGACATCAGCATTGATCCTTTCAGGATTTTGATTCAAAAATCAAACCTAGCATAAGAGATGTGTCGCGCCAGCGCAAGGCTCAATCGCGAAGAGTTGGAAACAAAATACTTTTCAGGCCTCAGTATATTCTCAATGGTTGATCATCACGGTCGGCTGACCCGTGGCCTCAAGCACGGCGCGCCATTCCGGGCCGTCCGGATCAAGGCGTTTGCTGCCGGAAATCGCCAGGCTCATCGGGATGTGCACAAAGTGCTGGTTGCAATACCCGATGATGATGCCGGTGCGCCCGGTCATCGCTGCGTGCACGGCGTTCTGCGCCAGTTTCAGGCAAAACACCGAATCCGCCGCATTGGCCGGCACCGAGCGAATGATATAACTCGGATCGATGTACTTGACCGTATGCTCCATGCCGATGTTTGTCAGAAAATCAGCGATGCGCAGTTTCAAATAGAGGCCGATGTCGGCCAGTTTTTTGTTGCCCGATTTATCCAACCCGAGGATTTCCGCCTCCTCGTGCATCAAGCTTTGTCCCGCGCCTTCGGCCACGACGACGAGCGCATGGCGCCGCGCTTCGAGCCGCGCGCGCAGGGCTTCCAGAAAGCCGCGCGGCCCTTCGAGTTCGAACGGCACTTCGGGCACGATCACGAAGTTCGCCTCGCCCGAGGCCAGCGCCGCCTGCGCCGCGATGGAGCCGGAATTCCGCCCCATGACCTTCACCAGCCCGACGCCGTTGAGCGCGCCGCGCGCCTCCGTGTGCGCCGACATCACCGCGTCGCGCGCCGTGCTGAACGCCGTCTCATAGCCGAAGGTCTTCTCAGTGTAGCACACGTCATTGTCGATGGTCTTGGGCAGGCCGACGACAGCGATCTTTGCGCCGCGCCGTTCGATTTCCTTCACGATTTCCAGCGCGCCGCGCGTTGTGCCGTCGCCGCCGATGGTGAACAGCAGGCTGACGTTTTCGCGCTGCAACATGTCCACCATCGTCGGCACGTCCTGTGCGCCGCGCGAGGAGCGCAGGAACGAACCGCCCTCCCACTGGATATGGTCCACCATCTCCGGCGTCAGGTTGAGCGCCTGCTCGATCCAGCTGGGCGTGAGTCCGAGAAAGCCGTACTGGCAGCCCAGGATGCGCCGTACGCCGTAGCGATGCCAGAGTTCCATCACCAGCGAGCGGATCACGTCGTTGATGCCGGGGCAGAGTCCGCCGCAGGTGACGATCGCGGCGGAAAGGCCGTCGGCCTTGGGATCGAAGTAAAGTTTGCGGCGCGGACCGGCCACCTCGAAAGCCAGCGGCTCCTCGCCCTGGTCCAGCGCCGCGCGGATCGCCTGCACGCCGGGATTGTAATATACCCGCGCGTCCTCCGGCACGAAGTCCGCGATGAAGTCGCCGTGGACTTCGGAAAGGTTCAGCGGCGAGGCATGCGCCGCCTCGCCCAGCCTCGGTATCGAAAGCGCCTCGTGTGATTCCATTTTTCTCCAATTCCTGCTTTTGAATTCGTCTTTACTCAACCCTTGCCGGAGCCTGAAACGCAAGGCTAATTTCCTTTCCATTCAATGTTCGATAAGGTTTTTCGGCATGTAATTATGAATTATGAATTGCGAATGACGAATTATTTCTGAAAAGCATTGAGCAGATTCGCGAAAAAAAATGCAACCATCGCGCCTGTCTGTTGTCGGATGAAAATAATCCTGAGCCAGGCGCTGCGCAATACGCCGAAAGGAACGTGAGATCATGGCGATGCAATCGAGACAAACCAGCCGGGGATTGAGTGTAATCGAAATGCTGATTATCATTTCGATGGTTATGATTCTGACAACCATCGCTTGCCAGCAGAATCAGAGTCGCGGTGTGCGGAGTTGGGTTTCTCGCGTGAAGGCCGATCAGCGTTCTTTGGCCACGGCCATCGAAGCCTACTTTGTGGATCATAATGCATATCCGGCCATGGCGAGTGGAGCTAATGGCGAGAATGAATTGTTCAAGTCAGGAACAGGGGCGTATCAAATGTGCACTTTTCGGTCGTCCAATGGGAGCGGTCTTTGCACATTGACGACTCCGATCAGCTACATCCCGGCGTATCCTCCGGATCCCTTTGCGGACTCAAAAGGTCCAACTTTTGGTTACCGGCAATTCGAATACACATGGGTGTTGATCAGCTACGGTCCGGACCGTGATGAGAACGCCAAGCCGCATTCTGGCGATCATTATAACACCGTTTGCACGGTGAAGTTAAATAAGAAAGGCGGAGGAATTTTCGGCAAGTTTTTTGCCAGCCGTAATTTCGATAAAAATTTCGAGCCCAGTTTCCAGCTCGATATCGGCCAGCCATCGCTGGAGTATCTAAGCAGCCTAGGCGTCAAGAGTATGCACGCATTGCATTACGATCCAAGCAACGGCACAGTCAGCGAAGGCGATATCGTGCGAGTGAAGCAATAAAAGGAGCGTGAGATCATGTTGATGCAATCGAAGCGAAACTGTCAGGGAATAACAACGATCGATGCCCTAATCATCATTTTGCTGATAGCTATTGTTCTCGCGATAGCCGTGCCGAATTTTCTGGAATTCAAAGCTGATTTCAATGTATCGCGAGTGAAGTCGGACATGCGGGCGATTGCGACAGCACTGGAAGCATACTACGTTGATAACAGCGCATATCCGCTAATGGCTTCCGGAGCCGAAGGCGAAAACTGGCGGGCAAAAGAAAAGTCCGGCGCATATCGCATCTGCACTTTTCGCCGGGCGGATCAGTTCGCCGCAGGTTTAACGACTCCGATTGCTTATCTTTTCGATTATCCGCTGGATCCAGCGGCGGATAGTGAAAATACGACTTACGGTTATCGAGCCTATCAAAATGGATGGGCGCTGATCAGCTTTGGCCGGGATAGGGATGAAAACGCCAAGCCGCATCCCGGAGATCACAATAACACCGTCTGCGTGGCAGATATTGATCCTGTGACCGGCGCCGATCGTAATTTCGAACCATCCTTTCGTTTAAATGTAACTCAGCCATCGCCAGAATATTTGACGGCAGTCGGAAGCCTAAGCGGCAATGCGCTGCATTTCGATCCGACCAATGGAGCGGAGAGTGAAGGCGACATTGTTCGTTCTTTTGTCCGTGTGATTGAGGAACAAGGCAATGTGAAAGCTGAGTCACGGTCTTCAATGAGTACAGAATCCTTCTCTTTTGTGAATCCTGAAGACTTTATAAACACTGAAAACTGATCTCTGGAGTTTGACTTTGCTTGACGGTTCCGGCTTCCGGCGATAGAGTGACGCCTTTCATTTGCATCACAATCAGGGCGGGGATCCGCATGAAAATATTGTTTGATCCGGCGGAATGGAAGGGGCTTGTGCGGCCCGTGCCGTTCCTCAAGGTGCTTACCATCTTCATCACCAATCGCTGCAACGCCCGCTGCGAGACGTGCTTCTATTGGCAGGAACTGAATAATCAGTCGCAGGATCTGACGCTCGATGAGTATCGCCAGATTCAGGCGAAGCTGCCGCCGTATCAGGACATCCTGATCAGCGGCGGGGAACCGACTCTGGCGCCGCACCTGCCGGACGTGATCGAGACCTTCATCCATCGCCCGGAGCAGGCGATCACCATGCCGACCAACGGCATCAAGAGCCGCCAGATCCGCGACATGGTCAAGGACATCTGCGAGCGGCGGCCGAACAACCGCTTCGTGGTCGGCGTCTCGCTCGACGCCATTGGCGAGCTGCACGACCGGATCCGCGGCGTGCCGGGCAATTACGACAAGGCCATTGAAACGTTGCGGCTGCTCTGTGAACTCAAACCGGAGCATCCGAACCTGCGGTTGACCTCGCTCACTACCGTGTTCGATGAGAATCACAAGCAAGTTCCGGAGTTGCTGCGCGAGATGGCGCGGCTGGATTACGTCGATTACCTTACCGTGGAGCCTCTGCGCGGCGCGCCGATGAAGCAGGGGCTGCGCGCGCCGCTGTTTTACGAGCTGAGGAAAATTCAGGATTTGCTGCACGAGCTGAACGTTGGCCTGCTTTCGCGCAAGCAGCCGCTCGAAGCGAGCACGATGCTGTCGCACATCCGCGCCCTGCATCGCGAGCAACAACGCATGCTGGAGTCCGGCCGGCTGAGCATCGACTGCAAGGCCGGGACTGTGATTGGCGTGCTGGAACATGACGGCCAGGTGCGCCTGTGCGAAATGTTCGAGCCCGTGGGCAACCTGCGCGACTTCGGCTACGACTTCGCGGCGATATGGAACTCGCCAGCCGCCGAGGCGCAGCGCCGCTATATCAAAACGAAGGAATGCAGCTGCACACATTGCGTCAACATCGGCCAGAGCCTGCCGTTCCACTTCTGGCCCGAGTTCGAGCGACTGATGGAAAAGCGCGCGCTGGAGCGCCGCGTCTACATCGAACGCGAAGCGGCTGGCGTGAAATCCTGTTAAGCGAGTCATTTAACGTAAAGGTGCAAAGCGATGGACACATTCCGGCGATCTTCAGGGGATAAGGCGATTGATCCGGCATTGGCCCTCAAGGCTGCTCAGCAAATATACCAAAAGGCCGCCGAAGAGGGGAAGCGCGCGGCGATGGCGGGCGGGCTGGCGATGCAGCTGTTCGGCTTCACCCGGGCGACAAAAGACATCGATATGATCGCCTCGGATGAGTTGGATTTGCCCGCGGATGAGCGATTGGAATTCGGAGGCGCCATCTATCAGCTTGAGATTGATGGGACGCGTGTGGAAATTGATTGGATCGTCCGTGCTGACGACAAGCGGCTGGTGTATGAAGCCGCCCTTGAAGCGGCGGAGATGACAGAGCATGGCGCGCCGATCATCACGCCGGAATGGATGGTGTTATTGAAGTATCTCGCTGGCCGCGGCAAGGATCATATGGACCTTTTATGGCTGCTGCAGGAGGATGGTCTTGTGAATCGGGATCAGGTGATGGCGAATATTGAAAAATTGATGGGAGCCGTCGCCTTTTGGGCCAAGGAAGATCTAAAAGCAGCCTTTAAGGAGGCGGACTTTATGAAGGAGAGAGATAAACAATAAGGTCATGTACTATTTCGACGTTCTTGAGGCGCTTTATCGGAATGATGTGCGATACCTCCTGGTGGGCGGACTGTGTGTGAATTTGCACGGCGTGCCGCGAGTGACTCAGGATATTGACATCATCATTTCGATGGCGCCGGAAAACGTTCGCAAAACAACGGCGGCATTAAAGGGATTAGGGTATGCCCCGCGCCTGCCAGTGGACGCGGATGATTTGGCCGATGCGGAAAAAGTGCGGGATTGGATCGAAAACAGAAACCTTAAAGCCTTCAGTTTTTTTCATCCCAAAGAGATGCATAAGACCGTTGATATTGTGCTTTTGCATCCCTTGAATTTTGATCGCTCTTATCAGGAAAAAGTTACGATTGAAATGAGAGAGATTATGGTGCATCTCGCGCCGATTGCGGATTTGATGCAAATGAAAGAAGTCAGCGGACGGGATAAAGACATCAGCGATGTTGAGATGCTTAAAAAGCGGCTAAAGCTTCTCAATTGACTCCTATGAAGATGATTCGTTAAAATATATACATTATTTGGTTCGGAGCGCAGCAATGGCCGCCGGCCTTCGATATTGTTTGGAAGACAAAGATATCATTGAATACGCCCAACTGTCCGCGGAAGAAAAGTTGCAATGGCTGGAGGAAATTAACGCGTTCAACCGCATCGCGTTGTCGGATGAGGCGAAGAGAATGCACGCGATGTTTCTCGGGAAGATCCCGCCTGATGCATCGTCGGAAGACACATCATAGAGAACCTAATCGATGACTCTTCATTTTCAGTTGAAATTGTCCGAGTGGCCGATGCTGGCGCGGTCGTTGATTTTTTCGCGCAGGGTATCATCGTAGATCTTGGGGTATTTTGCGCGGCCCCACATGCGCCATTCGACGTGCAGGTCCTCCAGCATGGCGCCGAAGGCCTGCTTGCAGGCCTGATCGGTGGTCTTGCCTTCCGCGATGAGCTTCAGGAATTCGCCCAGCGAGCCTTCCGGCCGCGTTTCGATGATGTAATGCATGAAGCCTTTAGCGTGCGCGTAGGCCTCTTGCGCGCGCGAGCGCTCGGAGAAGGTCTCGAATTCACGCAGCCGGATCTCCTCAAATTTAAAACTGGAGTACTTCACCACGTTGACCAGGTGCGCCAGTTCCTGCGGATTCAATCTCCAGTCCGGCTCAAAGTGCTGCGCCAATCCCTCGTGCATCCAGAACTCCAGTTTGTCGCCCAGCCAGCTGGACAGAAAGACGTGCGTCATTTCATGATACACCACGCGCCGGATCGCCTTCTCGTCCAGATTGAGCAAGTGCGAGGGGAGCCGCAGTTTGCCGTCGAAGAATCCGCCGGCCCAATGCGGCAGACCGTGGATTTCGTAGAAGTCGTCGCTGTCGTAGACTTTCACGCGCAACGGCGGGCGCGGCTTGTGGCCGATCTCGACGGATAAATGCTCGTACGCTTCGGTCATCACAGCGATCAACAGGTGAATTTTGCGCTCGCTGATCCAGGCGTCGTAACTCACCTGGAAACGATGGCGCTCATCCGTCATCTGCTCCGCGTTGCGCTCGAACTCCATGTCCGCCAGGCATTGCTCGATGCGTTCCTTGTCCTGCCGTTTGCGCAACGGATCGGCGGCCATCGCCTTTTCGTAATATTCGCGGGCCAATGAATAAAGGTCATAGTTGTAAAAATGGTCGGCCAGCGCGCGCAGGGCCGTGGCGTTTTCCTGATCCATGTCGATGGCCCGGTAGAGCAGATTGCGTCCGCGGATCGAACCGCCCGCATCCAGTTCGTCCATGCCCCACATCACCAGCATCGAGACGTGATTGTGGCGCGAGGTTTGCAGCAGGTCGTCGTCATTCACATACGGCTCGAGTTTTTTCATTTCGAGAAACACCGGCTCAGCCTCTGTATAACGCTTTTGCTGCGTCAGACTCACCGCGAAATTATTCACCGCGGAGAAATAATTATTGTGGGTTTGCTGATCGTCCGGATCGATTTCGAGCGCCTGTTTGAAATGCTTGCGCGCCTGTTCGATGCGCCCCTGCTTGATTTCGAAGAGCGCCTGGGCGTTATAGGCGACCACCAGATTATCCAGGATTGTCTGCTCCTCGGGCGCGATCTTATGCGCCTGCCGAAACAGATCCTCGGCTTCCTCCAGCCGTCCATCGTTCAGCGCCTCCACGCCGCGTTGATTGAGCTCGCTCGCGTCCGGCGCAGCCAGAAGCGCAAGAGGCAGACTAATAAAAATCAGGATGAATGTATATAAAAGTGATTTCATGATCAAATCGTCGCGATCTTTTCATTCAATTTTGCATTGATTGTTCTTACCAATTATATGGCGCAGGGGCTTCGTTGACAAGGCTCAAATTGTTGCGGATCTGTTCCAACTATATCGTCAATCGACGATGCGGAATTGATCAAAGGCGGAGAATTTTTCCGGCCAGGCCTGAGCCGGGCTTTCGTTTTGATGGATGCAGCGCGCGCAAGCCAAACCCATCACGATGGAATGGTCGATGTTGTTGTGGTTGTACAGCCCTTGCCGGCCGCAGCTCAGCAGATTCGGGAAACCGGCGAGATAATCCCAGATGACGCTCAGATCAGCGGCGTAGTCCTTGTAATACACCGGATAGGCCCACGGCACGTCCTGGACAAAGGCGTCCACGATTTCATCGTCGCGCATCAGCCCCGTGCCCACGATGTCCGTGCGCACGCGGCGGATCAATTCTTCCCGCGGCATATTCGCCAGTTCGTCGCCTTCGTGGCACGTCACTTCGAGGCAAATCAAGGATTGGCCCGCGGGCGCCATGGACTCGTCGAAATTTTTTGCCTCATGGCCCCGATTGAAAATAAGATCCGCGCCGGGGAAGTAGAGCCAGTGGTTCGCGCTGACGTGCCCGCGTTCGACGATCAGGCAGACCAGCCGCAGATACAAATAGCGCAACCGCTTCATGGTATCCGCCGCGGCCTGGCTGGGCCGATGCCGCAGCAGCATCGGCAGAAACAACGGCAGCGGAATCGTGTTGATCAGAATATCGCATTCCAGGCGTTGATGCGCGCCGCCGGTTTTGATCTGCACGGAGTTCAGTTGCGCGTCGCTAGCCTCAATGCCCGTAACCTTGGCGCCCGTCATGATGCGCCCGCCGGCCGCTTCGATCTTCTCCAGATAATGCTTCGCCAGTTCATTAATTCCGCCGCGCAAGTAGTATGATTCGCGCAAGGCGCCGGTGGCCTCCGGCGAGGTGTCCCGGCTCAGCAAGCCCTTGAGCAACTTGTCCAGCCCGCCGACCGTCAGGCGTACTCGTCCGATCTGATCGGAAAGCTCCGTCGCATCCATCTTCCACATCTTCTCGACGTATGGCTTGAAGAGATAATGATACAGCGACGGACCGAACGCGCGCATCATGTATTGTTCGAGCGTGCCATCGATTTCCTTGCGGCCGTGCAGCGCCTGGTGCAGCATAAAACTGAGCATGAACCACGCCGGTTTGAACGGGCCGATGGTCAACGCGAGTTCGAACGGCTTCACCGGATACTCAATGTAGCGGCGGCCCAGTCGCATCTTGCTTTGCCGTTTCAACGCGATCACTTTTTCCCCGGCGATTTCCTCAATCAACTCGTGGACTTCGGGCAGTTCCGTGTTCAGCCGGTGCGGACCCAGGTCCGTCAGGAAACCGTTATGCTCGATGCTGCGCGCCAGCCCGCCGGCAGCGTCGTCCTTCTCGACGATCGTCACATCGTAATCGCCGAGTTTCAGCAATTCATAAGCCGTGGCAAGTCCGGAGATTCCGCCGCCGATGATGACAATTTTTTTCACGATGCTCTAATCCTTAAACCGGCACTTCAGCAGCGTCCAGATCGCCACGAAGAAATCGGGCCAGCCGATCTTTTTGCCTTCCTCAAAATTCCGCGCGTTGAATTGCACCGGAGTTTCGATGATGCGCTCCTTGCGCTTGAGCACCTTCGCCGTGACTTCGGGGCAGAATTCGAAACGCTGGCATTGCAATGGGATGCTCTGAATCAACTCGCGGCGAAAGGCTTTGTACGCCGTGGCTTCGTCGGTGATGCGCTGGCCATAGAGCAGGCTCACCGACCACGCCAGCAAGTGGTTCGCCACCCAGTTGGGCAGGCGCATCCGTTTGATGCTGCCGAGAAACCGCGAGCCATAGGCGCAGTTGCAGCGGCCGTCGATGATCGGCTGAATCACCGCCGGGATGTCCATCGGATTATATTCCAGGTCGGCGTCCTGCACGATCACGATCTCGCCGTCGGCGTGAGGAATGCCGGTGCGGATCGCTGCGCCTTTGCCCTGGTTGCGGTCATGATAAAGCACAAGCGTGTCGGGCTTCTGCTCTTCGTCTTTGAGGATCTTGCGCGTGCCGTCGGTGGAGAAATCATCCACCAGCACCAGCTGTAGCTCATACGGCAACTTTCGCACACGCTCCAGCACCTGTTCCAAAAGCTCGGCTTCATTATATATCGGGATGATCAGGGAGAGTCGCATGCAGGCCGTTTCTTTTCGCGCCAAATTCGCGCCGATACAATTCAGCGCTGCCAATCCCTTAGCGAAACGCAGGTTGAATTAGCAAATGAAAAACAATGCTCGCACGAGCAGCGTCAATACTGGCCTGAGCGCAAAGCCACGGTCAGGATCACTGGCGTATCTGGTTGAAGCGTTTCGCCCGGCTGCGGTTCCTGATCCGCGATCAGCCCCTCCGGGCGTCCCTCGCGAACGGCGCGCCGAACTTCCACCGATTCGATCCGCAAGCGCTCCATCAGCTCTTGCGCCCGCTCCAGCGTCTCGCCGCGCAAGTCCGGCATGCTATATTCCGCAATGGGCGGACCGAGGCTGATCAGCAATTGCGCGCGCGAATCCTCCGGCATGCGCGATCCCGCGGGCGGATCCTGTCCGATCACCACGCCACGCGGAGTGGACGCGTCATGCATCCATGTTCGCTCGCCCGCTTCGAATCCCGCGCCGCGCAACTTGATTTCAGCGTCCACCGGGCGCAGACCGGTCACGTCCGGCAGTTCCGGCATCGCAGGCCCCAGGCTCAGCGTCACGCGCACCGGCGTCTGGGATTTCACGATCGCGCCGGGGCGCGGCGATTGCCGCAGGATCCGTCCGGCGGCATATTCCCCGTTGTTTTCTTCGTCTTTGAGTTCGAGCGTCAACTCCGCGTTCTTCAGGGTGCGCAGAGCCAAATCCAAGGTTGTGCCGCGCACGTCCGGCGCCTGCACCTCGCGGCCGGAGATGAAATGATCCAGCGCCTTGTAGCCCGTGTAGCCGATCACGCCGCAGATCAGCGCCGTCATGATCGTATAGCGCAGGATGATTCCCGTCAGCGCGCGCAAGGCTCCAAATAGACCGCGCCGCCGTGGGGGGCGTTCTTTGGATTCCCGCTCGATGGATTCGTTCTTTTTGACTTTCTGCTCGAGAGAAGCGCTTTTCTCACGGTACTGGGATTTCACTCGGGATTGTCTGCGGGAAGCGGCGGATTGCACTGCGGCTTCCAACGCCTGACGCGCCTGTTCACGCTCGGGATCGCGCTTGATCTCCGGTTCTCCGGCACGGCGAAAGATTCCGCCGTTGGCCTGCTGCTTGGGATTCGGTTCGCCTTCATCCGGCGGAAATATGCGAGGCGGCTGACGTTTCGCCATCGTTTGCTTTGCCTTTAGCCTGAACGCTTAGCGCGACAGGGCGAGTTAATTTCGAACACAAGATTCGGTAAATGCAGGAAGCTTGTCCCTTTACCTGAGATGCTCCTGAGCGCAATGGCGCAAGTGAAGAATCCATACAGTGGACTCTTCAATCGTAAATAACACGCGATATTGGCCGTGCCGTTTGCCGTACAGCAATTGCCGGATTTCCTGCGAGAAATAATTGTTCTCCGGAGCTAGTTTGCATCGCTTCGGATTATCGGTCAAGGACTCAACGGCCTGAGTGATTTCGTTGAACCATGTATACGCAATCTCAGGGGAACGTGATTCCTCTAAAAGCCACTGGTAGGCTTTGCGCAGGTCGGCTTTGGCGCTGGGAGTATACTTAACTTGGAATGCCATACTTTTTGCGCATTTCAGAATGAACTTGAACGGCAGGTTCGCCTTGGCCAGCCGTCATTTCAGCCAATCCCCGGCGGATTCCTTCGATGGCATCCAAGCGGTCTAGAATTTTCTGGTACGCTTCGGCATCCTGAACCACTACCTCGGCTTGGCCATTGACCGTCAGAAAAAGAGGATGACCGCTGGCCTTGAGCCGCTTGATTGATTCAGCCGTATTGCGTTTGAACATGGTTAAACTTTGAATATCGTTTTTGATATCGATCATAAGGGGTTCTCTTTTTTGTTTAAGCATTTAATTTGATGCTACCCGATAACCGGTCATGCTGTCAATCTGAATAGGGGAAGGAGCCGGTTTCGTGGGAGGCTCAGAGTGGGCGTTTCGACGGAAGGCCGGAGCGGCGAGGATACTTCTCCGGAGTATGGGCTGCTTTGCGCACACCGGCCAGCAACCGGGGAGCGAGTTGACCGGATCGCTCAATTGTTTGCACGAATTCCAGCCGCCCGCCGAGGATTTCGATTGCACCGGTTGCGCTTTCGATTTCCTGCGCAGCGGCGGCGCCTTTTTGCAACAACAGCCATCCGCCGATGCGCAGGAAGGGGAGCGTCAGTTCCGCTTGCGTGGCACATGCGCCCACGGCCCGCGCCGTGGCGAAATCGTATTGCTCGCGATGCCCATCTTCGCGCGCCCAATCCTCTGCGCGTCCCCGGATCACCTCCACGCATCCGCTTTCAGCGAGAGCTGGAACGGCGTCGGCGGCGGCCCTTGCCGCGCGGCATTTTTTCTCGATGCTGTCCAGCAGTGTGACGCGCAATTGCGGCAGCGCCAGCGCCAACGGCAGTCCGGGGAAACCTCCGCCCGCGCCGACATCGATCAGCTGCGGCGTGTCACATTCCGGCAGCCGCTCGCGGATCGCCGGAATCAGCGTCAGTGCGTCAAGGACGTGTTCGCGGGCGATCTCCAGCGGCGAGCGCGCCGCTGTCACGTTCGCCCGTTGATTCTGCTCATGCACAGCCTCGCATAAAGCGGCAAGGTCCGCGGGCGCAGCCTCACATTCCGGCAGCTCCGCGAGTTCGGCTTGGAAGAATCCAATCAATTCCCGGCTTGGGCTTGTTGGAGTCACGGTTGAGCGTTTTTATCCGCCTGAGATTGCGCCTCAGGTTTGGATTCCGGTTCGGGATCGGTTTTTGGCTTGGGATTGAGCTGATACTGGATCAAGTCGCCTTTGCCGGTTTGCGGATCGAATTCGCGTTGCATAATTTCAGCAGGCAAGGCATCGCCGGATTCCGGCCGCTTAAGATGCTGATCAATCAATTCGGCCGTCAGATCATATACACGGTCAGGGCCGGGAGAATAGAGGATCCATCCCTCGTCGTTGCTATGCCAGGCGAACGGCAGATCGCCGCCAGGGGAGTATGGATCAACGAATTCCACGCGCAAAGTCGATTGATCGTAGGTATGCAACTCGCCGTTATCCGCGGACGGAAGGCTCCGGCCGTGCGCCAGCTCCGCCAGGCTCAGCATCGGCGGGAGTTCATTGTTCAAATACTTGTAATCCCGCAAGGCGGCCGCCGTCGATTGCAGGTCCATGCGCGCCTGACTCAATTGTTTGGCCTGAGTGGTCCGCCAGAGATAGATCAGCGCGACGAGCGCAAGGACGGCGAGCGCGATGAGCAAGATGATTTGCCGCTTCTTTGAAGGTTCCGCCGGGGGAACCGGCTCCGGCGCGGGATGCCGCGCCGCATTGTTGATTTTGGATTCACTCATGGATTTAATCCTGCTTGTTGATGTCATTAATCTTTATCGGCGTGCCAACCGGGATCGACCGATTGATAGCACCAGTTTTCATAACCTTCATATTGCGGCATCATGTTGACGTACAGCCGGAAATCCTGGCCGTCTCCCGTATTATTATAGCGCCATTCTTCGTCGCCGGCACTCGGCGGATCGAAATCCTGGTTCAAATCTTCGAGCGAATTGGGATAGACGCCATGGATCTCATGATATTGCTTCAGCGCCTCCAGGATCGCGGTGCTTTCTCCGGCCAGAATTTCCAGGGCGTTGTCCGGGTTGTTGTATTGCTTGTTGGATCGTCTGCTCTGCTGGGTTGGCCGATTCTCGTTTCGTGCAGCTTCTCTGCTGGCGTTGTTCCGTCGGATCTCGTCTTGTCTTCTGTTGTGCTGCCGGCGACAGGAAAACAACACTACGACAATGATGGCGATGATGCAGAAGAGCGCGTGCTTTTTCATCAGTATCATCCTTCTCCCTCGATCAACCGCGTGCGTATTCCGCTTATCTCAACGAATAGCGCCGGCAATCACAACGCCTCGATCAGCCTGCCGATAGTGCGTACGCCAAAGCCGGTGGCGCCGGGCTTGAAATAGCGCCAGCAACTGTCGATCAGGTACGGTCCGGCGATATCGCAATGCGCCCAGGAGGCGCCGTCCGGCACGAATTCCTGCAGGAACAACGCCGCCGTGATCACGCCGCCGCTTTTCTCCTTGCTGATGTTGTTCAAGTCCGCCATCGGATGTTGCAGGTTTTCCCGGTATTCGCAGTATAGCGGCAGCGGCCAGTAATCCTCGCCCGCGCACGCTCCCGCGTCCAGCACCGCATCGCGCCATGCCAGATCATTGGCGAAGATCCCCGCCATCCGCCAGCCCAGCGCGTTGACCACGGAGCCGGTGAGCGTGGCGAAATCCACGATATGCGTGGCGCCTTCTTCGCCTGCCCGGTGCAGCGCGTCAGTCAACACCAGCCGGCCTTCGGCGTCGGTGTTGTCCACGTGCACGGTCTTGCCGTTTTTCGCCGTAAACACATCGCCGGGATGCACGGCGTGCGGCGCAATCGCGTTGTGCGCGGCGGCCACGATCGCCGTCACGGGGAAGTCCGGCTTGAGCGCCGCCACAATCTGCATGCCGGCGATCACTGCGGCCGCGCCGGCCATGTCGCCCTTCATTTCCCACATTTTCGCGGAAGGTTTCAGGCTGATGCCGCCCGTGTCGAACGTGATGCCTTTGCCCACCAGCGCGATATGCCGCTGTTGTTTGCCGCTTTTTTTCCCGGCGTCCGGCTTGTAACGCATGATGATCATGCGCGGAGGATTCGGGCTTCCTTTGCCGACGGTCAGCAGTCCATTATAATCCTGTTTTTGCAGCCGGGTTTCATCCAGCACGCTGCATTGCAGTCCGCATTGACTCGCTATTTTCTGCGCCGCCCGGGCCAGGGCCGCGGGCGGCAGCGCCGTTCCCGGTTCATTGACCAGATCCCGCGCGGCGGCCATGGCCGCGCAGATCATTTCAGCGGTCCGCACCGCATGGCGCGCGGTCTGCAGCGCCTTGGCCGGCACGCGGATTGTTACGGTCTGCACACTCGGTTGAGCGGGCTGGCTTTTGTATTTATCAAATTGATACGCCGCGATCCGGACGGCTTCTGCCGCGCCGGCGGCGTCTTGGGCCGCATCAGGTCCCTCCAGCCAGATGGTCAGGTCTTTTTTCTTCAGCTCTTCCGCGGCGTTGTAGGCTTTGGCGGCTGCGATTTTCAGTTGTTCGCCTGGGGCGAAGTTCTTCAGCGTTTGCGGCGCGAATACCCAGCAGTGCTCAATGCTCCCTTCGCCGTCGCCCCAGATATACGGCTGGCCCTGGCGCTCTTTTTTCACCTCAAGGGCATAGCGCTTCAGCGCCCGGGCTGTCACGCCGCGCGATTCGGCCGCGAGAGGCTTCTCCTGATCGAGATCGACGAGAAACGCCAGAAAAGCCGTCTTGAGAACGCTCAGTGAAGTGTGAGTTTCCACGCGCAATTTCATGCAATGCCGCTCCGTGTCAATAGCTGTATGGAATCTAGACTCTTGTGGCCGCAGATTCGTTTAGTCTTGTGCGTTCTAAGCCGCAGAGTGAGCAAGCATGTGACGCGCGGAATGGAATGTCAATATAGGAAAAGGCCCGCTGCGCATTCGCAACGGGCCTTGACGATGTCCGCTTTCACTGAAACCGGCGCGTCAGCGCATCTGCGCCTGGCCGCCGAAATACACGCTGTAGACCGTCGTGTCCGCGTGGCCGATGGAGGTTTGCAATCCCAGCGTCATGGCGAAGGCGTCGCTGACTCTGGCCGCCACTTCAGCCCCCAGGCTGCTGTAATTGTCGTCGCCGCCCAGCAATCCCTCATCGGAGATAGTGTTCATGAAATAAAGGCGCGATTCAATCGAATCCGTGATGGTCGCGCCCAGAGTGATGCCGTTACGCCAGCGCACGACGCTGTTCGTGGGCAGGTCTACGTTGGTGTCCACGTATTCGACCGAAGAGCCATAACGGAGATACATGCGATTGAAATATTTTTCCATCGAGGCCGAAAGACCCGCGCCGTGCATGTCGAAATCGTCATTGTTATTGATGAAGGTATAGTTGAAGATCAGATAAGGTCCGGCGGTGATTCTTACAGGCTCGCGCAACGCGATGTATTGCAGGTATGGGCTGATTGTGAAACTGTCGCCGTCGCGCACCGTGGAGTCGTAGTCGATATGGTCGTACGGAACCACCACGCCATAACGCCAGCGATCGGTCTCTTTTTCCCAGCCAAAGGTCAGGCCGAAGATATTCCCCTCGGCCCCGCCGCTTTGGAATCGCGTGTATCGCAGCATGGCGCTTCCTTCCGTCATCGCCACGCCCGCGCCCTGCTTGTCCACGTCAATCGCCAGGCGGCCGCCCACGCTGCGCCCCAGCACGATTTGCGAGAAAACTTCGTCCATCGGTCCGCCGGGCACTTCGGTGACGACTTGGGAGGTCTTTTGCTGCACGATCGTGCTGATGTCGATCTCCTCCGGCAGAATGATGATCGTGCCGTCCTCGCTGACGACGACCAGATAGCCGAACAAGTACGATTCAAACTCGCCGAAGTCATATCCGGAATAGATGATCGTCCCGCCCTGCGACATTTCAATTGTGCCGTCAGGGAACACCTCCACGACATACGACACGCCGTTATAAATGAATTCTTCCGATCCGGATAAGCCCAGACTCAAACTGACGAGCGTGAATTGAGTGATCTCGTTGACAAATTCCGTGTCATTGCTCACATAAATCTGGGCGTGACCCGATCCTTGAGCCAAAAACAGGAGCAACAACACCCCCAAAGCGCGAGTCAAGGTGCGAGAAATCATTGTTTCCATCCTTCTCCAGAATAAAATATTAAGACTGTTTTCCTCAAAAATCATGAATCAGAAAGGCCTCACCGTGTATTATAGAGTTTGCTTGATGCTTGTGCTCTACATCGCGAAATCGCTACGGTAAAACCTGACGATTGCTGGCTTTTCACATGTTTTTCAATAAATCACTCGCGATGCAGAGTCAATCTTAAAAGCATCAACGCTTGATCAGGGCGCATCTTGACGAAGCTACGGGAGTTATGGGAGATTATGTTTTGGAGATGAGAAATGACTCCCATTCCTTTTCAAGCGAGGCCT
>JAFGJS010000003.1 GCA_016928995.1 Candidatus Sumerlaeota bacterium
GCCTCCTTCCACAAGGATCTCAAGGGGATGGCCGAAGGTAACCGGAAAAACTATCACCCGTCAATTAAATATCAACAGAGTACTAGCAGGATTCCATTTCATTAAACTGCCCTAGTAAAGAACCCAATGGCCTGAGACTGAACTGCTTTCGTCGACGCTCAGGACCGTGATGTTCAATGTCGCGTCATCCTGGGCGCTTTGGGAATCGGTGACGCGAACGGTAAAACTGTTGACGCCTGTATCTCCGCTGCCTGGCGTGCCGGAAAGCGCGCCATCGCTGGCGACGCTGAGCCATGAAGGCCCGTCCACCTTGCTGAAGGTCAACGTGTCGCCTAAATCGTCATCAGCCGCATCGCCGGCAAGCGTTTGACCCGTGTAAGCCACGCCAACGGTCGCATAGACTTTGGCAACAGGATCGCTCAGCCAGTATGGAGAGCTGTTCGTGGCGATAACGGTTATATTCAATGTCGCTTCATCATAGTCGCCCTCGGAATCGGTGACGCGAACGGTAAAACTGTTGGCGCCTGCGTCTCCGCTGCCTGGAGTTCCGGAAAGCGCGCCGTCGCTGGCGACGCTGAGCCAGGACGCCCCGCTCACCTTGCTGAATGTCAACATGTCGCCCGGATCGGAATCAGCCGCATCGCCGGATAGCGTCTCTCCCGTGTACGCCACAGCAACCGTCGCATCGCTCTTGGCGATTGGATCGCTGATGAAATACGGCGCATTGTTGAGTTCTTCGCCATTCGCCAGCGTCGCCACGTCATCGGCGCTCAGCGCCTCAGAGTAAACGCGGAAATCGTCGGCCAAACCATTGAGATAAGGATCGGTGGCAAAGATTGATTTTCCGATATAGCCCCGAGTAATGCTGCCAAGACTGGAGGGAGTGATTGTCATGGATGTATTGGAGCCGACGGGACTGCCATCGACATAAAGCTGGCCGGTGCTTCCGCTTAACGTCACAGCCACATGAATCCAACTCCCGCTGGAAAGCGCCGCTGTGCCGTTGATTTGCTCCTCATTGTTATATCCGGATGTTGTCATCGCAAAACGAATCGCGTTGCCGCCGGAATAAGGAGTCAGGAACATGTAACTCCCCGTGCTTGCGTCGGGCGTCGTGTCCGTGCCAAAATCAAAAACGCGCGTCCACATGGTGACGCTGTCCAGATACACCCAACCCGTGATCGAAAAATCAGTCAGATCGTCCAGCACGCCCTGGGAAAGTTCCACGTATTGCGAAGAAGCGGAAACCAGATGCACAGCGTTGTCCAGTTGTCCGGTTTCCCATGCGGGACTATTGATTGTGCCGGCGTCAAGACCGCGGCCGCTGGAATCGTATGCGACAGAACCCGAAGTCTCGTCGAACTTCAAGTGCATACGCAGCGTGGAGGGCGTGATAGCAACCTCGGCAGAGTCGCCGCTCTCGCCCTGAGTATTGTTGCTGCTGACGACGTAATAGTAGGTCACGCCGTTGGTCAAACCAGTGTCGGGGTATGTCCTTATCGTCAAATCGGAAGCGATGGTGGTGTATGGTCCGCCGCTTACAATGGCTCGCTTGACGTTATACGAATCCGCGGCATTGCCGGCGTCCCAGTTCAGGGTCGCTCCGCCGTCTTCGGGAATCCCTGTGACATTGTCCGGGGCTTCGGGATCAGGATAGACAAGCGCGGTCAATTCGGCGACGCTGAGGGCGCGGCTGTAGATGCGCAGATCATCCAGCGCGCCATTGAAATAAGGATCGTCCCACTGCGATTTTCCAAGATAGTTCTGCGTCGTGTTGCCAAGGCTGGCGGGGTTGAGCGTCATGGAAGGATTGGAGCCAACCTGCGTTCCATTGATGTATAGGCGGCCGGTGCTTCCGCTCAATGTAACGGCGACGTGCGTCCAGACGCCGGCCGAGATGGCGGTGGAACTGTCGATCTGCTGCTCGCTCACCGAGGCGGTGCGGATGGCGAAACGCATCAATGCGGATGAGCCCGAGTATTGTGTCGTGAGGAACATATAGTTGCTCGTGTCCGTGCCGAAATCGAAAATGCGCGGCCACGATTCGAAACTCGTCACATTCACCCAGGCGCAGATTGTAAAATCGCCCAAGCCGCTCACCACACGTTCCGGCAGCGTGACGAATTGTGAAGAGCCGCTCGAAAAGGCAAGGGAGTTGCTCAACTCGCCCTCGCTCCATGCCGGCGAATTGATGAGGGCGCCATCCCAGGCGTTGCCGCTGGAATCCGAGGCTGCGTCGCCATCGGTTTCATCGAACTTTAACCAGGCGACCAGATCGGAAACAATCACGTCGGCCTCGTCAGAATCGTCGCTTTCGCCTAGTCCGTTGACCGCGCTGACCACATAAAAGTAAACAGTGCTCTCGTCTGCGGTAGTGTCCGAATAAACATCATCGGTCACACCCGTGGCAATCGTCGTGTAGGATCCGCCGCTCACTGTGGCGCGCTTGATGTTATAGGAATCGGCGTTGGGACTGGCGTACCCGCTTAAAACGACCACCGAGCCGCTGCGCGAGGCGTCAAGCCCCAAGGGAGCAATGGGCACGTTGTTCACGGTGATCTGAACTTCCGCAGTGTCCGTAGCGCCGCTTGGATCGGAGACACGAATGACGAATTGATTCAAGCCGATGTTGGAATTGTCCGGGGCGCCGGAAAGCGTGCCGCCAGAGGCGACCGTCAGCCATTCAGGACCGCTGATTTTCGTAAAGGTCAGCGTGTCGCCATCATCGTCCGTCACTTCATTGGTGAGATTTTCTCCCAGCGTGCTGTAATCCACGTCCGGATCAATCGCGGAAAGGACGGTCGGCCTGGCGTCAAAGGCCGGCGCATTGTTGGCGCTGCCGCCCCACAGATCATAAATCTCGGCGCCGGTCAATCCACGCGAGTAGATGCGGAAATCGTCCAGCATGCCGTCCAGATAAGGATCATCGTCCGACTGGGACCGGCCAAGATAGTTCTGTTCCGTGTCGCCCAAATGGTACGGGCGCAATGTCATCGAGCTTGCCGTTCCTGTGGGAACGCCGTTGACGTAGATGATTCCCGTATCGCCGCTCAACGTAACGGCGATGTGCGTCCATGTCCCGGTCGGTATCGCCACTGTGCTGTCAATGATCTGCTCAACATCGCTAGCCGTGTAAAACTTGAAACGCGGATTACCGGAACTCGCTTCAGAGATCAGCGTCATGTAATAGATCTCGCTGTCGCCAAAATCGAAAATGCGCGTCCATATTTCGGAGCTGTCGAGATACACCCACGTGGCGACAGTGAAATCGTTGCATTGGCTGACCACGCCGGTCGTAAACGAAACGTACTGGCTGCTCCCGTCAAGGTTCACCGCGTTGCCGATCATGCCGCTGACGAATGTGGCTCCGCCGGCAAGCGTGCCGTCCCAGCCATTGCCCGACGAATCGCTCGCCGTGACGCCGCTGGATTCATCGAACTCCAGATGCACATACGGACCGAATGTGCCTGACGTCACGGCTATCGCCTCGGATGACGGCAAGCCGGCGCCGGCAATGTTCAGCCCCTTCACGATGTAATAGTACGTCGTCCCCTCGTTCACATCATTGTCGGAGTAGTTCGTCGAAGCTGTTTCAGTGATCGTCATGTACGGACCGCCGCTCTCTGTGGCGCGCCGCACCAAATAGCTCGTAGCACCGGCCGCCGCCGGCCAACTCAACGCCACGCTGCCCGTACTGGGCGTAGCGTTCAGACTCGCCGGCGTAGCGGGCAAACTCGTCGTCGCTAAGCCCTGGATCAAATCAATGCAGTCGAGACTATATCCAGCGCTTAAGTAACCCGTGCTTCCTGAACCGCTGATGGGGTAAACATAAAGCGTATTGGTTCCCGTGACCAGCGCACTGGCCGGCACGCTGAAAGAATAGATGACGTTGTTGCCTCGATAGGTGCCGACTGTCAGCGTGCGGGTGTCAGGCTGGCTCGAAGGGCCTTGAAACGACGACGTCCACGAATTAACGCCGATATTCGGCCGGCCGCCTTCATAGGCGCAGGTGATGCCCACGCGAAGGGCGCTGGCCACGACTTGACCGGCAGTGAGTGCGAACTGAATCGTTTGGGTGCCGTTGATATCCTTCCACTGATAACACGGAATGCCTTCCGCGGCGGTTGAAGTCCCGACGACAAACGTCCCGGGATTCCAGCTCTCCATGCGCACATCCGACGGATGCATGATGTTGACTCTGTCGCCGTTGACAAATTCCCTCGGCGTGCCGTCCCATTCGCCGATCCGCCACAGCGGCGTGGTGAAAGCCGGATCGCTCGTGATGGCAATCGCGCTGACTGGCGTCGTCTGACCGGCAGTCACGGTGACGGTATCGGTGTGAACTCCGTATTCATTCTTATAAACGGTAAGCGTGTAGACGCCCGGAATCAGACCTTCCGCGTAAAACGAACCGTCAACATCCGATGCATCCGCCCAGTATTGAGCCGCGCTATTGGCAAATCTGACGGTGTAGTCGTAACGCGTGTCGCGTCCCGTGATGCCGCCGCAATGCACGTTGCCGCGATCGGGGGCATCGACATAGCCGATCATCCCCATGCCGTTGAGCCAGGAAGAATCCACCGAATCCGGCACGGCTCCATCCGTGAAAACCAAAGTATAGGAATTCAAAATATCCTTGCGCAGATCCTCGGTCTGACCTTCGCCATAGTTGATGATATAAGTGACCTCCTGATCGCTGCCGCCCTGATTCAGCAAACAACGATAAAAAGGACCGCCCGAGCCGCCCTCCTGATTGTCGCGCAACATCCACACCCCGACATGATCGCCGGTCGCCCCGATGTAATCCCAATCCTTGAGGCGCATGTTGGAATAATGCTTTGAGCGCGTCTCGCCATTCGCCATGCCATAAACATCGGCCGATTCGATGGCCCCCGTGGTTCCGGTCAGGTCAGACGGCGGCGGACCATAAGGCAGATTGCTATACGGCATTCGCACGATGTAACGGCACAATCCGCCGCCTGTAATCGGCTGCGTGGTGAAGTAAGTGCCCATATAGATCTGCGGATAGCCATTTCGCGCAATGTAATAGTGCGTCAGTTCATCCGTCACAACCGTGATCTTGATGTGATCCGCATCCACCACCTGTGCGCTGACGGTCACATTCGAGGTGTCGTACCCGAGCCAGTCAAAGCCGGAATTGATGTGCGAACCGCGGCTCTGATCCTGGTATTCAACACCGTTGTATACCAGGCTCATGATGTCGCCCGGAGACTGCGTGCTGGAACCGTAATCGACTCTGCGAATCTGGAAGACCAATCCAGCGTCAGTGTCTACGGTATAGGCGTCAGTGCTGGTCGTAAGTCCAAAATCAGCAGACACCTGCATGGACGGCGCCATGCAAGCCATCAGGATTATAGCCAAAATAATGGTATAGTTAGATTTCATCATCTATCCACCCCTCTGTTAATAAATTGAGTGTTGAAGGTAAGAAAGCAAAAAACGAGGCATGCTAATCCGATCTGAACCGCAACACAGCAAAACTATCGTATCGCTTGTCATGCAACTATAGGGTCAAATATATATTGTTCATTCACAACAGGCAACGCTAATTTGCAACCCAATGCTTGAAATATTCATGTAAATTTCAATGCGCGCTAAACCGTCTATTTTGAACGATTCTTACTTTATTAAAATCTTATTCGTACTCGTACTCAGCGCAGCGGTACTCGTACGCGATTTTAGCGCTGTTGTCCCTGTTGAATCACATTTTCGAAGATGAGTGCGAGTACGACCATAAATTCATTGCTTTTCAACAAATCAAACGGTTCTCGAAGATAATTGCCGCATCGCCCATCACAAGCCCGACCATCACAGGGGTGTTACGGATACAGAACATCTCTCGAAAGTTGAGGCCCTATCCCTAAAATGTGGCACAGCCGCCCTTGGTTGTGAACCTATTTCATTCGGATAAACTATTGAGCACTATTATATGTTGGAAATCAACGAATCATCAGAGCGGCATCATCGATATAGAGGGCGCCTTCCACTGTGGCTTCGGCGTGGAGCACGATCCATACGTTCAGCGCATCTTCCATTGCTTTGATGTATTCAGGATTATCCGTGAGGAAGGTGTGCGTTTTCCATTCGCGGCATTCGGCGAGAGGGATTTCTCCAAGAACCATCCACCAGTTTTGCGTGCTTTGCATCACGATCTGAATCTTGGCTTCGGGATCGTCGCAGCGGAAATTGTCAGCGGTCTTGAGGTCGAGCCGCACGCCGCGGATGTTGCGTTTGGCCACGCCGTCCGGCAACGACTGAATCACAAGCGCCTCCTGCTTTTTCGTTTCGGCCGGATTCTTGCCGTCGAAGTCCACGCGCACGACGCCTTCATTGGGCCGCACGCTGAAGTCCATCGCCAGCGCCCACTGCGAATGCAGGCAGGACGGCACGGCGGTCTCCTCAAACGGCCATAGAATACGCAGCTGCGGAATCGACTCCTTGAATCGGATCGTCTTTTCAGCCGCTAGATTGCCGCCGGACTTAATCGCCACTGTAGCCTCGCCCACGCCCGTCGAACGCAGGAAGAAGCGCCCGGCAGCCTCTTGTAAACGCACGACCTGCCGGTCGGCCTGCGCGACACCCGTCACCTCAAGCGAACAGTAAGGGTAATATATTGGTTCACTGGTTTTTCCATCATAGGCGCAAACCCAGCCTTGGACCTTCGCATTGGCGAACTCTTCGTCAGGCAGGATGATTTCGAAGCGGATGGGCTCATACTTGACGGCCTTTCTGCGCCAATTCAGAAAGGATTTCTTGGCTTCCTTGGGGATACTTATAATTTCGCTTGGCACAGTCAAACTGTGGCCGGTTTCCGGAATGCGATAGACGATCACGCTGGCAGGCGGCACTTTGACGAAAAAGACTGGTCCGCATTGCATTGGATCAATCTTGGGTCCGAAATTCCAGCGAACCGTATCGAATTTCTCATGGCGCGGACGATCTGGCTTGTCATCGTACCAAAAATATTCCTGGCTGGTGAAACACACCTGATCGCCTCGCGCCTCCGCTTGGAAATTCTCCAAAACCATAACGAGCTGACCTTCCCGGTCGCCCGAACGGTTTACGACTAAAATTGAAACGCCGTCCTCCGTGTGAGTCGCGTATGCCGATAGATTCTCCGCGCCGTCGAGCCGCGATTCCAGCAGCGCATCGCCCATCAGACGGCTCCACATCCACGAGCCCCAGTAATGCGCCGCACGCATGGGCTCCGCTTGCGCGGGCGTCAGGTTGGTCATTTCGAACTGATTCGAGAACGTCATGCCCGCGCGGAACATCTCGCCCACGAACAGCGCGTGCCACTGCGCGCCGTGCATACTCGGCCAGCCCATGTTCCATTCCGAGTAGCCGATCTCGATTTCGTCGGCGCGGTCCGGTTGGTGCTGGCGAATCGCAGAGAGAACGGGTTGAATATCCCACTGCGGAATCATCGCGCGGGAGAACAGGTCTTCGTCGCTATCCGCGCTGTTGGCCGGATAGGTGTGGATGGAGACGAAATCCACCAGCTCGCCGCAATTCCGCAGCACGTCTTCGTACCAATCCATGCACCCGACCTTGATGCTCGGATCGACCGCCTTCATCGCCGTGGCGAATTCCTGATACCGATGCCAGTAGATTTCGCCGTTGAGCTTCTTGCCGCCGGGCAGGTTGTGACCGGCCTCCCAACTGCCGCCGAGCTCGTTGCCGAGTTCCCAATACTCGACTGGATAGCTTTTCTTTTGAACCCAGCGCACCCATTCCGCGGCGTCGCGCGGCGTGCCCTGGCCCATGTTGACGATCACCATCGCCGTGCAGCCGACGTCCCGAATAAATTCGTGCATGTATTTCACGTCGATATTGCCGTTCCATGACTCCGAAGTTTTCTCATCCACACAGAACGGCTTGCCCTCCATCGCCAGAAATCCGGGGGCGTAATCCGAATAGTCCACATCCCACACACCGAACGGCGCGGACCATTCGGAATACGGCTCGGGCGAAAATTTGGGCATGTCGAACCGGCCGTCCTTCAGCACGCCATTGCCGTTCCACCAGGTGATATCGCCCCAACTGCCGCCAGGGATGCGGATCACGGTCGGTCCCAGGTCGCGGTAATACTGGCGGATGGCCGAATTGTCATAAAATTCCTTCGGCGACCATCCGGCCATGTTGGTTCCCGTCAGGCGGCGATGATCGATCTCGCGGAGCACCTTCGCCGCATCGACCGTCAAGCGCCCATGAGTTGGCGTTATATCTGTGCGGAAAGTCGGCGTTGTTGAAGTAGTGGAGGTTTCCGTTTGCGCGAAAAGTGCGCTCATCGAAAAACATCCTAACAGAATGATGACAGCCAGTGTGCGTTGAGTCATGAGTTCAGAGATACCTTTCATCCATTCGGCTTTGTCATATTGACTCAATCTAGCGCCCTTCCGTTTGCCTCGCCATTTTTTTCGAGCCGATCCATCGCGCGTTGTTTTTGATTGCGATTTTCAGCCGCTTTCGGCATCGTCGCAGGATTCAATGCAAATGGAGCGAACAATGCCAGTTTACAGCATGACAGGTTACGGACAAGCCCGCACACAAACCCCGCTGGGCGAATTTGCGGTGCAGCTCAAAAGCGTGAACAACCGCTTCGCGGACGTGCAAGTGCGTATGCCGCGAGAATTCAACGCGCTGGAAATTCCATTGCGCGACCGGGTGAAGAACGCCCTGCTGCGCGGAAAGATCGACGTAGCAATCCAATGGTCGCCGTCCGAGCAAGCGGCGCGAACCGTGAAGTTGGACAAGGAGATTATCAACTCGTTGCGCGAGCAAATCATGGAGATGCAACGCGAGTGGGGCGCGGAAAGCGACGTGCCGTGGCGCGATCTGCTGGGGCTGCCCGGCGCGGCGTCCATCGAACAGCCAGAGATCGACCTCGAAACGGCGCGCGAGATGCTGGAGCAAGCCGTGGATGCGGCGCTGAAGCCGATGCTGGAGAGCCGCGCGAACGAAGGCAATGCGCTGAAGGAGCATCTGCTGGCGGAGATATGCGAATTGATCACGATGACAGAAACCGTAGAAACTGTGCGCGGCGAGGTGGTGGAACAATACCGGGAGAAATTGATGAAACGTTTGGAGGAGCTGATGCAGCGCGCGCCCGACGCCATCGACGACAGCCGGATCGAAGCCGAAGTGCTGATCATGGCGGAGCGCTGCGACATCACCGAGGAGCTCGTGCGGTTGCGTTCGCATTTCCAGGCGTTCAACAACGAGTTGACCGGCGATACGACGGACGAGGTAGGCAAAGGATTGGAATTCCTGACGCAGGAGCTCAACCGCGAAGTGAACACCATCGGCTCCAAGGCGCGCCTGACCTCGGTCAACTCGACCGTGGTGGAGATGAAGAAAATCATCGAAAAAATCCGCGAGCAACTGGCGAATATCGTGTAACGCGGAACTGATTGTACGCAAAGACGCAAAGGCGCGGAGAGCGCAAAGATATATAACAAATAACATTCTTGTATTTCTCTGCGTCTTTGCGCCTTTGCGTTTAATTGGTTATGCGCATTCTTGATGGAGGAAGCGACAATGGAAACACTGGAAGCGATACGCAAACGGTGCAGCCTGAAGAATCAATTGTCCGGCAAGGAGATCAATCCGGAGCTCATCGAGACGATCCTGGGAGCGGCGCGTTTGGCGCCTTCGGCGCGCAATACGCAGCCGTGGCGCTTCGTCGTCGTACAGGGGAAGGATACGATCAAGAAACTGACCGAGACGGCGTTCTTCGGACCGGCCGTAGTGGTCGGGGACGCGCCGGTGATCATCTTCGTTTGCGCCCGGCCGGATGACGACGTGACGGTCGAGGAAAAAGAGTACTACCTCTTCGATTTGGGGCTGGCAGTGGAAAATATGCTGCTAGCGGCGACGGATCTGGGGCTGGCGACGCACCTGGTGGCTAGTTTCAACGAGGCCGAAGTGAAACGGCTCCTGAACATCCCCGAGGACGTTCGCGTGGTCATCGCCACGCCGCTGGCGTATCCTCCCGGCGCGTCCTATGACGAAGCGGCTGAGGAAAAGCTGAGTCAGCGCAGCCGGAAAGACATGCGGGAAATCGCCTACTTCAACAAGTGGGGCGAGCAAGCGGCGGAATAGGTCTACCGTTGCTTATAACGCAAGGCGCAAAGACGCGGAGGTCGCAAAGATGATAAAACTGCGTTCATGCTTGTTTTTGATGATTGTTTTAATTGGTTGCGCAGCTCAGGAGAACTACGCGCCTCAGAACGGCGATATCATCTTCCATACTTCAACCTCCAGCCAAAGCAAAGCGATCCAACTAGCCACTAACTCGCCATACAGTCACATGGGCATTGTTTACATTCAAGATGGCAAGCCTTTTGTTTTCGAAGCCGTGCAGCCGGTCAAATCCACTCCCCTTGCGGAGTGGATCGAACGCGGCGAAGGAAATCATTTTGTCGTCAAACGCCTGAAAGATGCTTCGGAACGCCTGACGCCTGATATATTGAAACGAATGAAATCAGCTGGTGATACAATAGCTGGCAAAGACTACGATCTTTACTTCGAATGGTCTGATAATCGCATCTATTGTTCGGAACTCGTCTGGAAGGTCTATGACCGCGCGGCGGATATTCAGCTCGGCGAACTTCAAACCATCTCTGAATTCGATCTTTCTCATCCCATTGTCGCGGCAAAAATCAAGGAGCGTTTCAACGGCTCCATCCCCGCCGATGAAACGGTGATTTCACCAGCAGCGATATTTAATTCACCAGAATTGATCACATTCTATCAACAATGAATGAAGAAGATCAAAGAAAGAGGACGCATCTTGACTCCGCATCAAGTTTCGCTTGCTGTGCTTTGCCCGGTGGATGAATCGTCGGCTTCGATTCCCTGCTCCATCTGCTCCAGGTCCGCCAGCAGGTTCTTGTGGAAGATCCGCGAGGTGTAGAATAGCACGATGAAACCGACCGCCGCTCCGTAAAACAAGGTGCAAACGCGCAGCATGAAGATGAAAACCTGGGCGCCCGTGAGGCCGATCATGGCGAGAAGCCACATAATTGAACCCTCAAAGCCACCCAGTCCGCCGGGCAGAAAGAAGAAAAAGCCGCCGATGATGCTGGCGATGCAGAACATGAAGACGATGTTGGCGAACGTTGCCACTTCGTTGACGCCGAAGCCATAGCCAATCACCCACACGCCCAGGATCTCCCACAGCCAGCTGAACACGGCGAGCATGGTCATCAGCAGCAGATTCCGCGCCGTGAGCAGCGAAAAGGTCGATTCATAGAGGTTCGAAATCTTCTCCGTAATCTTGCCGGAAATCTTTTCCGGCAGCATGCGTTGCATCAGGTTCAGGCAGCCATAGACGAACTTGCGCCAGCGGACCATGCCGATCAGCGCGATCATGAAAACCGCGGCGACGAGCAGGTAAATAATCAATTGCGAACGCATGCTCAAAAACCCGGAGGCGCCGCCTTCCACTGCCGCGGCGGAATTCTGCGCGCTTTTCAGATAGATCGGCATCGTGACGATGCAGAGGAAGATCATACCGAGCAGGTCGGTCAGCCGCTCGCAAAAAACCAGCGGCACGGACTTGCTGTAGGGCGCATTATAGATGTCTTTGAGTAAAAAAGGCTTGATCAGTTCGCCGATGCGTCCCGGCGAGATGCACATGGAAAAGCCGCTGAAGTAAATCAGCCAGCTTCCCTTGCGCGGAACATCGATCCCCGCCTGGCGGCGAAAGAAATCCCACTTAAGCTCGCGGATCAGAAAGTTGATCAGAATCAGAATCAACGCGGGCGCCAGCACCCACCATTTAAATTGGCCGATGTCTTTCAAATTTTTTTTGAAGTCGCCAAAGATGATCATCGTGGAGTAGACCACCACTACAACGACTAGCAGGTAGATCAGATTGCGGATCAGTTTCGATTTGGTCATGGAATTATCAGGTTTTTCCGCTTCAAACGCTCGAGCGGAGAAGTCATGTAATGGAATATCGGGCCGCACAGCCTCGAAACCGGAAGTTTTCGGCTCCGCGCCCGGACTGTCAAGCCCTTTAAGGATTCTTTGTGGAATGCGGCAATATTAAAGGCCGGGGTGCTCCTCCGGCTCAACCACGGCGTACGCCTTTTGCAGGCGGTAAACCGCCTCGTTGATCTCCGCGGGCGGCCATTGCAGATCCTCAAGGTTGCGACGGACCATATCGATATTCTGCGTCTCCTCATACAGCCCCTCGACCTGGTCCCATTTATGCGGAGGCAAGAAAACCCGGTTCTCCCGATCCAGCCGGCAACCCAGCATGGCTACGGCGAATCCGGCGATGGTCAAAATCTGCACTACGCGTTTGCTGTTCATGGTTGCTTCTCCGTGATGGAATTGTCTGGCGCGGAATCTTCCGTTTGATCCGCCGAATGCTCAACACCCACATCGACCGCCAGACGGGGTTGCGCGCGGTCGAATCGCACGACGATCCCTTCCAAATAGAATTTCCCCGCCGGTATTGCGCCGACGCGGCTGGGAGCGTTGGGGGTGTAGCTGACTTTTTCGTATAAAACGGTCGCCTTGCGCATCTGGATCACGCCGTCGCCGCCCAATTTACGAGCCTGGCGTTTCAATTCCGCCCTGCCCGCCTCTTCCACGGCCCAGTCCTCATAAACATGAGTGCGGATCATGGCGATCTTTTGAAACGGCTCCTGAAACGTGTCTTCGGTCAGAGCGATGGGATACTCTGGCGGCCGCGAAGCATAACGCTCCTCTGTCAGGCGGAAAACCTGCGGATAGGCGGAGCACGCAACGAGCGCGGCGGCGATGAGCAACACGGCCGGCGCGCTGCGAGCCAGATTATTGATTGTCGGAGCGATCATGACGGTTAGTCTCCAGCATTTTTTCAAACATGTCAATGATTTGGGACGTATTGCATTCCCACGCGCGTGTTTGTACCACGCGCGCGCGCGCTTCTCGACCCATTTTTTCACGTTCTTCAGGATTCTGATGCAGCCGTGTGATGCAATCGACGATCTCCTCCACATTGCCAGGTTCGAAGAGCAGCCCTTCCTCGCCATGCGTCAACGCCTCCTCCACTGGAATCAGGCGCGGGGCGATCGCCGCCTTGCCGATGGCCTGGTATTCAAACAATTTGGTCGGCGAGGCCCATGTATGCGATCCGGAGATCAATGTAAAATCGAGCGCCTTGATGTAATTCGGCACCAACTGGTAGGAGACGCTGCCCATAAAATGAATGTGATCCTTCAATCCCTGTTCCGAAGCGACAACGCGGTTCTGCTGCACTTGCAGCGTGTCTCCGCCGATCACCACGATATGCACCGGGCATTGCCGGCTCTTCAGGATCTTGGCGACATCAAACAACAGGTCAATTCCATGCCAGTCGGTCAGCGTGCCGACATAACCCACGATAGTATGCTCCCGCGGAATGCCCAATTCACCTTTGATATCGCGCGGCTCCACGTCCGGCGTGAATGTGGCGACATCCACGGCCATCGGCATGATTACGATCCGCTCAGGCTCCACCCCCTTCTTGATGAAGGAGTCCTTCAGCGGTTTGGAAACCACAATCACGGAAGGGGCGTTCAGCAAAACGCGATTCTCCAATATTTGCGCAATACGGGGAAAGTGCAGGCGCGTGCGCTGTTCCTGCACGAGAAAACTGTTGACTTCCAGGATGCGCGGCAGGCCGTATTCCGCGGCCAGCCGCATGCCGACGGTGGAATACAGTGAATAGCGCTCATAGATCACATCCGGCTTGTACTGCTGAAAAATCGTACGCGCCTTGTTGATGACGCGCCAGTTGTAGAGCCAATGCCGCAAGTCGCTCCCCATCCATTTTCGCATAAACGGAGGCGTCTCGATAATCTCAATGTCGTCGTTGCCCTGGTCATCCGTGCCGCGATTCGGAGTGAGCACGAAGACTTTATGCCCGGCTTGCTGCAGGGCGCGCGCCGTTTCCCGAACGTGGGTGGAACAGCCTTTGCGCCCTAGAATCGGGATGCCGGAATCGCAACATAGATAACAGATCTTCATGACGGGCCTTTTGCGTTTTCTGAGCAATTGGAGCGCATCATCAGCGCAGGTTGGAAGGATGTCAAATCAAACTTGCCTCAACGCAACAGAGGCCAGTTCCGTGTAATTCGGTCCGCCGGGAAGCAGCTCGCTGCGAAATAGAACGACGCGATCAGCGACGCTTTCACCGCAATCGGCGAGGTGATGCGAGCGCACAAGGTCCATCAGCGGCCGAACCGCCTTGATCGACTGCATCCGGGCGAGGGTGACATGCGGATGAAAGGGCTTGCCTTCGGGATTGAAACCGAGCGGACGGATCGCCTGAACCACGGATTTCTGCAGCGCCTTGAGCGGCTCCTCCCCTTTCCCGACTCCAAGCCAGAGCACGCGCGGCTGGCGTTCATGGGGAAAAACGCCGAGACGCTTGAGACGAAAAACGAAGGAAGACATCGGCGCGGCCATTTGCTGAAGCGCAGCCTTGATGGCCGAAGCCTGCTGCGCAGGGATTTGGCCGAGAAAAAAAAGCGTAATATGGAGGTTCTCCGGCTCGACCCACTTCGGATGCGCGCCGGTGAATCGTGCGCCTTTCTGCAGATTGGCGGATAATTCCTGCGCCCGCTGCAGCGCTGCGGGTGAAAGCGGCAGAGCGATGAATGCGCGCATAGCGTCGTTGGCCGGCATCAGCGCCTCCTTGCTTCGATCAGCTGTTTCCTTCATTCAATCAGCATCGGGATGATGATATGGGTTCTGAAGCCGCGCTGTCAATCCAAGGCTTACGCCCGTACGTCTACTGAACAATTCTGATCAACTGGCTCATCGAAATGATTGACGAAGCCTCCAGCAGTTATTATGCTCTGCAACATGTTTGTATAAAGGACTTGGGATGACATCCCATTCCCTGAAAAGTTCGAATTGTGATAAATTTGATTGAGCCTCGACAACTAGTTCGGTTTAATGCACACGACCTTTCAACGAGGAGGCGGCTGCAATGAAGCATGGCTTCGCCGCAAAATACGGCTTCACCTTGATTGAGATGCTGATCGTCGTGCTTATCATCGCCATCTTGTCTGCAATCGCCGTTCCGAATTTTCTGGAGCAACAAATTCGCGCCAAGGTCTCCAAGGCCAAAGTCGACATGCGCACGCTCGTCACCGGCCTTGAAGCCTATAATGCTGACAATAATTCCTATCCGATTGATTACGACGAGGAATATGGCACGAGCATCGGCTGGGTTTTTAATGATTTTGAAAGTTGGAAACAGCTCACCACGCCGCAAGCGTATATCAGCACGGTTCCCTATTCTCCGTTTCTGATCCAGGGGCGCGACCATCACAATCCCTATGACCCTCAGCAGGAGGTATACATCTACTGGGGGCCCGCAAGCCACAATCCGCAGCGCTGGGCGGACATCAGCGCCTATTTCGCCATCGTCTGCGCCGGGCCGGACAATGACCGGGATTTCTATGAAGACATCATTGACGACCTCTGCGCCAAGCAACCTTTGGGTATGAATTCGTTATACGATCCGACCAATGGCACGATTTCCAACGGCGATGTCATCTGGACCGGACACGGTTTGCATAACTGACAACTCGACGAATCTCCACGAACTGCGATTCCCCAAGCGGCAAAAAGGCACAAGCATGGCTTGCGCGCGCTGATAATCGGTGTTATGGCTTAATCGATGATCAGGATCAAGTCTCCGGCGCTCGCTGGATGAGACGATTACGGAGCGACATATCATGCTGAATGCGATTATCGTTGGAGCGGGGCCGGCAGGTCTCGCTGTCGCTAATACGCTGCAGAACGCGGGTTTTTCCGTGCAACTGCTCGAACGCGGCGCCGTGGCCGATCACGTGAGTCAATACCCGACGTTCATGCAATTTTTTTCCACGCGCGATCTGCTGGAAATCGACGGCTTTCCGCTGACCATCACGGAGGAAAAACCGACGCGCCAGCAGTACCTGAACTACCTTGCGCGATTCGCTCACGACCGCAGACTCGACGTGCGCACATACACTGATGTGGAGCGAATCGCACGTAGTGAGGATGGAACGTTTCAGGTGACAGCGCGACCGCGCGGACGCGATGCGGAGATCATTTCCACGCGTTGCGTGATCGTGGCGTGCGGGGCGTTTAACAATCCGCGCATGCTGGACGTGCCGGGCGAGGAACTGCCGAAAGTGACGCATCATTTCAAAGAAGCGCATCCCTACGTGGGCAAAAAGACGCTCGTGGTCGGCGGACGCAACTCGGCGATCGAGGTCGCGCTGCATCTCTGGCGCTCCGGCAGCGACGTCTCGCTCTCCTATCGCCGCGAAACGCTGGAGGGCTACGGCATCAAGTACTGGCTGCTGCCGGACATCCAGAACCGCCTCATGAACGATGAAATCCACGATTACACCGGCACGGAAGCCGTGCGGATCGGCTGGGACAGCGTCACGTTGCGGAAACGGAAAAATGGCGAGGAATTTTCCATCGAGAACGACTTTGTCGTCGCCTGCACCGGCTTCGATCCTCCGGCCGATTTCCTGCGCCAGGCGGGCGTCGAGGTTGAGGAAGGCACAAACATTCCATCGCACAACGAGCGCACGCTGGAGACCAATGTGCCAGGGCTGTTCGTCGCCGGCACGATCATCGCCGGCAACGTCAGCGGCCACGTGTTCATCGAAAACTCCCGTCATCACGGCGGGATGATCCTCAGCCGTTTGAAACAATCGCTGAAGTCTACTATCCGCGGAAAATAACGAATAGTTGAAACTTTTCTTCAATGATACAGTCAGAATATATATGGGAAAAACAGTGAAGGAGCATGACTTATGATGGAAAGCGAAGAAAGAGGCTGGGCCATGGCGGCTCATCTGCTGCCGCTGGCGGGATTCAGTTTTTTTGGTCCACTGATCATCTGGCTGATTAAAAAAGACGTGTCCGAATTCGTCGAAGACCAGGCGCGCGAATCCTTAAATTTTCAACTGACTCTGCTGGTCGGAGTTATCATCGGTATCTGCACTTCGTTTATCGGCGTCGGCGTTCTGCTCCTGATATTCCTATCCATTTTCATGGTGATTATCGAAATCATCGCCACAGTCAAAGTCAACCAAGGCGAACGCTATCGCTACCCGCTTTGCATCCGGTTTATTTAACTGATGTTACGCGCCTCCCGTTTTTTTGGAGTGCGCAGGCCATGCCTGCGCCTTGGACGAGCGGAATTTTGTCCACAATCCGGCGGAATCCCGCCACGACGCAAGGCGGCATGGCCGCCGCACTCCACGGACTCGGACGTACGTAACATCAGTTATTTAATTTAACGAACGATTCTCACCATGGCGTTTTATAAGTTATTCGGCAAACCTAATTCCAATCAAAAAAAACGACTTGCCCCTCAGCCAAACGTTAAAAAAATACCGCCCCGTTTAATCGGGGCGGTTGTATTTTCGCGCATTCATTCACATGGATATAATCATGCCAGTAAAATTACCACTGAGAAACGCTGCGGCAGGTATAGGAAGCGCTCGTTGGTCCCGGAGAACCGGAGGAGCCTTCCATCTGCAAGTTGCGGATCAGCCAGAAGTTTTTGTTCCGGAAATCGCTGCCTGTGTGGGTCGCGGTCCAGCTGCCATTGATGTACAGCCAAACCCACGCGTCGTTTTCACCGGCCACGGTGCTCTTCAACTGCATATGAGTCTTATAGTACGTATTGTTTGAACTGGTCAGTTTGGTTTCCCAGCTGCCGTCGTATGTGTTCTGCCAAACCGTTCCGCTGCCCTTCCACTCAGCGATGTCCACTTCGCCGGTCCAGGCGCCTTCGGTCGTGATCCAGAAGGCCGGCCAGGTGCCGGTGACGGTCGGAGCGCTGCAGTAAGCCTGGGCGCCCGTAGAGGAGTCGCCGGACCACATGTACAGCTTGGTAGTGCTGTAAGAACCGCCGGAGTTGTATTTGTAGCCTTCGGCGCCCGGTTGCGTGGCAACCATTGTATCGCCGCACCAAGCCATATAAACGGATCCGTTATGCGTCAGGCCCCACGGATAGCCTCTGACCCAACCCGTGCCGCAGTCCGTGCTGCCGCTGGAACTGCTGCTGGAGCTGCTGCTGGAACTACTGGAGCTGCTCGAACTGCTGCTTGAACTGCTCGAACTGCTGGGTCGGCGGGCGTTAGCATCAGCCACCAGCGCGATAAAAAGAATCAGGACTAAGCTTGATACTGCAATGTTTCTCGCTGTAGACATAATTGAAACCCTTCCTTGACGTTTTTGAGCGACTTTCGCCGCTTTCCTGCCCCACTGCTTTCTCGTATCCGTTCCACCGGCAAGGATGGAAACCAGAGAAAGCTTTCACGCGAACGATACCTCTATTTTCGCGTGACAGCATTACCCGGCCACTGTCTAACCGGCGGCGATCAATCTTCAGCCGCCCAGCAAGCACAATACATTTTAAAACGGTGTCCTTGAAAAGGACGTTGCGTCTCGGATGAACGCTTCTTAGAATTCCACATCACCTCCTTTGCTTAATAATGGACGCGATGCCATTAGTATTTCATGCATCGCCGCACCTCGTTTTCCATGCAATGATAATATAGGCTTGAAACCAAACCGCCGCTTCAATCGTTTGAATACCGCTATGTAAAAAAACACCCTCGATGATAGCTACAGCACCGACGCATTAATGCGTTATTGAATCGCGCACAGTGCAGATGCGTCCCATTTTAATTTTTGTGTTTGGTAAGCCGGTTGCAGAAAACCTATTCCGCGATAACTTATTGTTAATGCAAAAACGACACACTGAAGATAAGACCATTCTTCTCACTGCGCTAAAAGGATAATCAAATCATCGTGCACATTCCCTCCATAGATTGAGTCTTAATGGAGGAATATCCCAAAGTGAATTCAAGTTTCCAGCTTCGGGATGCTTAGTTCTCCACTGGCTTTGAGTTCAGTATTCAGACTCTCCGCTTTCTACCGTTCTCCTCCTCAAATATTATTCGTCCGAACACCATATTACATTTTCAAGGAATTATAGCTTATACGTTCAATATGTATAAAATGTCAAGTTAAATACAGTTTAATGTTTTTTTTCCATTCCTTTTTAACCTGCATCCCTCTAAACGGCGCGGAATTCGGCGATATGCGCAATGATCCAGAAAAATATTAATACTTAATATTTCTATTCTCCGCATGAGATATTCCGGCACTTTTCATGGGATATTTCTCGCACTTTTTCACTGTGAATTCCATCGAAACCGAACAACTGATATTATTCAAAGCATGTGGATGCTTTATTAAACCGCTTATGATCCTTTTTTTGTGTTTACTTGTCTGAAAATCATTTATTGATCATTCGTTTACCCATCATATTTGACCAAATGGTAGCTCGATGCAGCGTTATACAAATAAGGCTTGTGCGCACGAAGCCAATATGGGAAAAAGTGAATTCATTCTCGTCGAACAGGTGATCCGATGATGTCAACGATTCAAGGATGTGTGATCGTCACAGGCGGGGCGCAGGGAATTGGCAAAGGCATCGCATCGCATCTGCTGGAAAACGGCGTTCCTGTCGCCATCCTGGATTGCGACGCCGAAGCGGGCGAAGAATGCCTGCGTCAATGGAATCAGCATGCGCAACGAATGCTGTTCACGCAGACGGATGTGGCGAATGAAGATTCGGTGCGCAGCGGCGTTGATACTGCCGTTGAGCGCTTCAAAACGATCGGCGGCCTGGTGAACAACGCCGGCATCGCAACAGCGCATGGCGGTTCTGTTGAGACTTTGGCGCTGGAGGATTGGAACCGGGTGATCGGCGTCAACCTGACCGGCTGCTTCCTGCTGGCCAAGCACGCGACGCCGCATCTGCGCAAGTCGCGCGGCGCCATTGTGAACATCGCCTCGACGCGCGCGCTGCAATCCGAGCCGAACACCGAAGCCTATGCTGCATCCAAAGGCGGCATTGTGGCGCTGACACACGCCCTGGCGATCAGCCTCGGTCCGGAGATTCGGGTCAATTGCATCAGCCCCGGTTGGATCGAGGTCGGCCCGTGGAAAAAGTCATCGCGACGAAAAGAAGCCAGGCACAGCGACGCCGACCGGCTGCAGCATCCCGCGGGCATCGTCGGCGAACCGCAGGATATCGCCTCAGCTGTGGAATACCTGCTCAGCGAGTCCTCGCGCTTCATCACCGGTCAAAACCTGATCATCGACGGCGGCATGACGAAGAAAATGATTTATGTTTGAATCAACAGCATATTCAGCTTGCGAGAATTAACGCAGTTCCTCAGGCGGACGCTTGGGATGCGTACAACCCGGATTCTGACACAGCTCGCGCAGGTAGCGGAAGGTGAAGATGCCTGTGTTATGGCCGTCGGCGAACTTGACGGTCAATGCGTAACGCCCGACTGATTCAATGCCAAGCGCCATCAGGTTGTCATCCACTTTGTTCTTATCGAGCAGCGTCCGGCCGGTCCATTCATCCACGCAATTCGCGCAGGGGCAATTCCGCCGTAGATGCGAGATGCGCCAACGGCACCGGCAGCCATCGGTCCATTCGATGCCGAAGGTGTGGGCGTCGATTTGTTCAATGCTGCGCACGAGCAGCGGTTTTTTGATTGTGGGCATGATGGCCGGCTCCGTAATTGATCGAATTTTCAATCCTAATCTTAATCGTAATCGTAATCTTCAAACCGGGTTCCGGGCTTCGGGTTTCGGGCTTCGGAGTCCTGGATAGTGCGGCTTCGCCACGGATAAAGAAACTTCCCTAAATAAGCCTGTGCCAGATGTCATTCAAGTCTGCGACAAATGTCATTGCAATATCATCCTGAAAAATGCCCGCCGGCTCCTACTCCCGGAACCCGAGACCCGAACCCCGGAACCCGACCTACATCGCCTGCCAATCCAATTGGAAGGATTTGAGATAATGGCCGCTTTCCGCGCTGTAGATCGCCAGCTGCGCGGCGACGGATTCCGCGATCTGCTTGTAGGCTTTCGCCGGTTCGGAATCGGGATGGCTGTGCACGATGGGAAAGCCCTTGTCGCCCGAATCCGCCACTTTCGGATCAATCGGCACGCCGCCAAGAAACGGCACGCCGATACTATTGGCGATGCGCTGTCCGCCGCCGCTGCGAAAAATGAAGTGCTCCTTGCCGCAGCCGTCGCAGATGAAACTGCTCATCGTCTCGCAGACGCCAAGCACGGGCACGCCGGTCTTTTCGAACATGTCCACCGCGCGCTCCACGTCGGTCAGCGCGATATCTTGCGGAGTCGTGACGACCACCGCGCCAGTGAGCGGCGCGTTCTGCGACAGCGTCAGCTGGATGTCGCCCGTGCCGGGAGGATAGTCGATGACCAGATAGTCCAGAACGCCCCAGTCCACCTGTTGCAGAAACTGCATCGTGGCGCCCGTGACCATGGGGCCGCGCATGATCGCCGCCTGACCGCGCCGCATGAAATACGCGATCGAGATAACCTTGATGCCCATAGCAACGCCGGGCAGGATGACGCCTTGCTCGGGAGCCTCCGGCGTCTGATCGGTGTAAAGCATCGTCGGAATCGAAGGGCCATAGATGTCGGCGTCAAGAATGCCGACTCGCGCGCCGGTGAAACTCAGCGCCATGGCGATGTTCACGGCCGTCGTGGATTTGCCCACGCCGCCCTTGCCGGACGCCACGGCGATGGTGTTCTTGACGTTGCGCAGCGTCTCACGCGTGCGCGCTTCAGTGTCCGGCTCGGGATTGACGATGGTCACCTTCGCCGCGCTGAAGCCGCCTGCGGACTTCAGCGCCTCGATGCAATCGCGCTCGAGTTTCTCACGGTGCGGAGTGGCTGGATTGACCAGAGCCAGTTCCAGCGTCACGCCGCCGCCCTCGACTTGAATATTTCTCACCATCTCCAGCTCGGCGACGCCGCGCCCGACATCCGGTTCATTCACCGCGCCCAGCGCTTCGAGCACACGATTCTGTTCCTCTTTTGAACTCATTTTATGGTCAGTCCTCCCCAAACAATGCGCATCGGTTGATTACGTCCTGAAGTAAGGCAGTATGCAACCTGAACGCGCAATACGCAAGACGATTTCCGGGAGAATCGCGATTCCCGAAAAAACGAAAATCGGTGTTGCAACAATCAATCCACGAACTGCATAAAAAAAGCTCACTGAGACAAACCTGACTCATGCGGATAAGTCCGATAACGAAAATCCCCCGGAAACGAAAGGATAGACAAATGACTTGGCGAATTAAATTGTTTCTGATTACGGCTGGAATTCTATGCCGATCCATCACCGGCGCTATGGCTCAGCCCACGGATTCGAGCGTCGGCCTTCATCTCGATGCCGCTGAATCTATTACAATAAACGCCTCAATGAACCTTCCTTCGCATCATGGCGCCGAATCAGGATCGTGGGACTTATTGCTAGCCTTCATCCTCGGCGGCGGCGTGCTATTCCTGCCCCTGACCGGCATGGCGCAATTCCTGCAGGGCGACGCAGTGGATGTCAGCGAGGATTTCCAGCCGATGGAGCAGGTCTATTTCTTTGCGGACCGGCTCGCGGAATTCGATCCAGCCACGGGTCAAGGCGCGCTGGAATGGGCGCGGCATCGCCGCAGAGCGAACATGGATTTCAATAAAAACACGCGTATTTTCTTACGCGCCGACAGCAACGAATTTCCCGGAACCGAGTACGACCAAAATCCCGCCCTGCCGTTTTCCATTTCATTCGTCTCACCGCGCACAGTGCGTCTGCGTTTCGCGACACGCTCCATGCCGCTGCAGGATACGCCTTCATTGATACTGGCAGGCGACGTGCCGCAAGACGACTCATGGAAGATAGAAGAAGACGATAATGGCGCAACCTTCACCAGCGCCTGCGGCATTGTGCGTATTGCGAAGCAACCCTGGAAAATCGAATTCATGGATGCAACCGGCAGGCTCGTGACTCGCACGCAAAATCAAGGGGATTTTCACTCTCTCACGCCGCCGATTCCGTTTTCGTTTATCCGGCGCGCCAACGACATGGGACGCAGCATCTGCGCGAATTTCCAACTGACGCACGACGAGAAGATCTTCGGCTGCGGCGAATCTTTCACGCGCTTCAACAAGCGCGGACAACGGATCAATGTCTATCCGCAGGACGGCATGGGCGTGCAGACAACAAGAACTTATAAGCCGATCCCGTTTTTCATGAGCAACGAAGGTTACGGCATGTTCGTGCACACCAGCGCGCCGCTGACCTTCGATTTCGGCCGGGAGTTTGATCAGGCCGGGATGATCTACAGCGGCGACGAGACGCTGGATCTGTTCGTATTCCTGGGCAGTCCGAAGGAAATTCTGGAGGAATACACCGCGCTGACTGGACGCAGTCCCGTGCCGCCGCTCTGGTCGTTCGGACTCTGGATGAGCCGCATCACCTACAAGTCTGAAGAAGAAGCGCGCGAGGTGGCCGCCAAACTCCGCAAGCACGAAATCCCGTGCGACGTGATCCATCTCGACACCGGCTGGTTCGAGACCGACTGGCGCTGCGATTATCAATTCTCATCATCGCGCTTCGATGATCCGGTCAAGATGATTGCGAATTTAAAGGAGGACGGATTCCGCATCTGTCTATGGCAATATCCCTATTTCACCAGCAAGAATCCGCTGTTCGACGAGATCGTGAAAAAAAGCCTGTGCGTCCGCAACGCCGGCGGCGAATTGCCCGCCGAAGACGCCGTGCTGGACTTCAGCAATCCGGAGACTGTGAAGTGGTATCAGGAAAAACTGGCCGGGCTGCTGAAACAAGGCGTCAGTGCGATCAAGGTGGACTTTGGCGAAGAGGCGCCGTTGGTTGGACTCTATGCCTCCGGCCGAACGGGCTATTACGAGCATAACCTCTATCCTCTGCGTTATAACATGGCCGCGGCGGAGATCATCAAAGAAGTGACCGGCGACTCGATCATCTGGGCGCGCAGCGCCTGGGCCGGCAGCCAGCGCTATCCGCTGCATTGGGGCGGCGACGCGGAAAACACCGATTCCGCGATGGCCGCGACGTTGCGGGCCGGGCTGTCCTTCGGACTTTGCGGCTTCACGTACTGGAGCCATGACGCGGGAGGATTCGTGGGGCGGGCGCCGCGCGGATTATATCGCCGCTGGATAGCCTTCGCCGCGCTGACCTCGCACACGCGCTGTCATGGCGCGCCGCCGCGCGAACCGTGGGCGTATGACGAGGAATTCATGGATGACTTCCGCCGCACGATGGAACTCAAGTATACCTTGATGCCATACATCTACGCGCAAGCGACGGCGTCGTCCGCCAAGGGTTATCCATTGTTGCGCGCGCTATTTTTCGAGTTTCCGGACGATCCCGGCGCCTGGCAGATCGACGACGAGTACATGTTCGGATCGGACCTGCTGGTTGCGCCGCTGTTCGACGAAGGTAATAGCCGCAAGGTTTATCTGCCGACGGGCGCCTGGTTGAATTACCAGACCGGTGAAGTCTACGCCGGAGCGCAGTGGCACACTATCGACGCCGGACCAGTTCCGATCGTGCTGCTGGTCCGGGATCACTCCGCGATCCCGCACATCAGCTTGGCGCAAAGCACAGCCAACATGGACTGGAGCCAAATCGAACTGTGCGTTTATAGTTCCGACAACGCCCCAGCATACAGTCTGTTCGCAATGCCTGGAGGCGAGTTAGAGACACTAGAAGTGGATGCCGACCGAGATACTCCACGCTTGCAATCCGATCCGCTTGCGGACCAGGTGAATTGGACAATCAGTCATTTCAAAAAACAGTGATCCGTCTGGATAGATCAACACAATGACAATGACGGAAAGCTGGCAAGGGCGATTGTCCTCTATCGCCCGAAACGGACGGTTAGGACAACCATTCATACCTATCACAATAAAGCGGTCGGTGTGCTATAGCATTTCTCGAAAGTTTTTCGTATTGATCAGCGGTCACAGCCGAGGGCGGCTGTGCCACATTTTTCAGAAAGCGCTATTTCTTTCGAGACGTTCTAGTGCTACGTTGACGCCACGGGAGTGGCGTGACAATGCTAGCTCCGGTTTTCAAACCGGGGTACGATGTCCTGATTATCAGCCGCGCCCCGGCAGGGGCGCGACAAGCGGAATCAATCGAGAAAAAATCGCGAATCGTATTTGACGCCGTGTTTGATCAACAGCCCTTCGTATTCTTCCGCAAAACTGCGTTTGCGATGATGCTCCGCCTGGTTCTGTATGTACCGATATACGCGGTCCTGTTGGCTGTAGCTTACGGTGAACGCGCCATAACCTTCCTGCCACGCGAACTCCATGCGTCCGGTTTGATCGTGATAATGCTTGGAGGAACTGCCCTTGATCGCCTGCACCACGTCGGCGACATCTGGTTTGGATTTCAAACGGCAAAGGATATGAACATGGTCGGCGGTTCCGTTGATGATCATCGCCTTCCCGCCATGATTAGCGATGATGCCGGCCATGTAGGGATAGAGCAATTTTTGGGTTTCGGCGTCGATGAGAGGTTGCCGGTGTTTGGTTGAGAAAACGATGTGATACAGCAGAACGGTGTAGGTGTGAGCCATGCGGCGCGCCTCGTGGATGGTTTTGTGGCGCCCCTGCCGGGGCGCGGAATGTATTACGCCGGTTTACCCCGGTTTAAAAACCGGGGCTAGCATTGCTTTGTCCCTGCCGGGACATTTCTCAATATCGAAGCTTCAACCTACTGTGCTCTTCTTAATCTTCAAACTACTGTGTGCTCGTCTTAATGCTGATTCTTCATCCGGTTCACGGGTGAGGTTTGTATTGATCGAGCAGACCGTAGAAGTCGAGGCCGATGTAGCCGCAGATCAATACGAGCGAAATGAGGAAGAAAATCACGCAAAGGGCGGTGAGTTTGCGGCGAGCGCCGCGGATCTCAGGCTCGACGCTGTTGCGGGCCATCTGGGCGATTTCACTCTTGGCCTGCTCGCGGATGTAACGCGGGATGGTGGTGTTGATGGCGATCTCAAGCTGCCGGTCGATGATCTCAGGCAGGCGTTCGCGCGCGGCTTTCTGCACGGTTTTCTGCGCGACGGATTCAAACTGGCGCGACATTTCGCTGAAGAGCTCTGGCACGACTTCCTTGACGGCCTGCTCCATGCGTCCCTGAATTTCGCGCGGCAGCACGATCTCCAGGTTCTCCTTGACGCGGTCGCGGATCTGCGAGGGCAGCGTGCGCTCCACGGAACGCTTGACGGTTTTCTCGGTCACCTCGCGCAGGATGGTCTCGATGGCCTCGGCGACCTTGCGCTCGGCGAGTTTCTCCACCATGGACTTCGCGACTTCGTGCACGGTCATGCGCACGAGTTCCTGCTCTTTTTCCGCGGTGAGTTGCGTGACGCGTTGATCCACTTCGACGGTCGCGCGCTGGTCGATCTTGGACACGACGTTCTGAATGGCGCGTTCCACGATGAGCTGGGTTTTATTTTCAACGGCCTTGGAGATGTGCTCCTCGGCGAGTTGGCTCATTAACTTGTTCGCCGCTTCATCCAGGTAGGCGCGCGTCTTGATCTCCAGTTCGCGCTCCTCAATCATTGACCGGATCTTATGCACCAGGTTCGCCGGATCAAAAGGCTTTTTGATATAGCCGTTGGCCCCGCGCAATGGCGGATCGCTCCCCTTTTCAACCTCGGCCTCGTCCACGAGCAGCAGCACAAGAGTCTGGAATGTATCCGCGTCGGATTTCAGTTCGCGCGCGGTCGTATAGCCGTCCACGCCGTCCATGCCAGTGTCGAGAATCACAATGTCGAAGTCCTTGATTTCCGGACTGACGAGCGCGGACATGCCGTTGGACGCCGTGCGGACGCGATAACCGGCCTCGGCAAGGGTGTTCTGGGCAATCTCCTGGACCGCCGCGCTGGGATCGATAATCAGGATGCGTTCACCGGCCATGTTCTGGTCATCCTTCCTGGCGGTCGATTTCGCCGCAAAGTGCGTCAATGCTGTATTCAGCGTTCATGTGCTCGCGATACTGCGAGCTGAAGGCGTCCTTGACATTCTGCAGGAGTTTGCGCGTTTGCTTTTCACCGATGCAAGTGAAACACTCGTGGGTGATTTCGCGCATCAATCGCTGCAGGGCCTCCTGGGCGTCTTCATAGACGCCTTGCATGTTGTCGTTCTGATTATGAAAGCGGTTGTATTTCTCGAAAATTTCAGGACGTAGCCGATTATTTCGGGTGTAAAACAAATCCGCTCGAGGATAGATGTTTAAACATTCCCTCCAGATCGCATCCACCCAATGTCTCAACCGTATATCGCCGAAATCGCGATTCTTTTCGCATCCCTCGACATACTCATTGATGAATCCGCACCAGATTCCAAGGGGCGAGGCATGACGCGGCTTGCGGCTGGTTGATCCGTTCTCCTTCCGCCCAAACAGGCTTCCCAGCGTCCATTCCCTGCGTTCCTGAACGGGCGCCTCAGTTTTCTCTTCTTCCTCAACCTCGTAGTTATCCGCATGGCAAGGAGAACGGGGCGTCTCTTCTTCGTCGAGGATTTCGAGAATGCGCGATTTGAGGAATGTGTTCAGGATGCGGTAGGTTTCAAACTTCCCCAGGCACGAGCGGCGGACAAGCGAACTCACAGTGTAGTATCCGTTGATCAGCGAGAGCACCTTCCATTCGTTCTCGGTGAGTGAAATGTCGCGCTCCCAGTTGGGCGGCAAGGGAGCGATGGTGATGACGGAATCGCTGGAAGGGATGTTGCCGCTGATGCGCTCCCATTCGTCGATGCGGCGCGTGCCTTCGATCAGCAGCGGCTCGATGTCGATCTCGATCACCACGTCGTCGATCTCATCGGGATCGTGATGTTCGAATTTGAAGTCCCCTTCATCCGTGTCGAAAAGTTTCCAGACCTCCTCCTCAAGTTGCAGTTTGATGGCCTGCTTGAGGATGTTGCGGTCGATCAATCCCTGTTCGATCAGCATCTCGCCGAGACGCTGGGTTGTGGCGGCTGCTTTCTGCTGATCCAGCGTGCGATCCAGCTGTCCGCGCTGAACCAGGCCGCGATAGACGAGCATTTCGCCGAGTTTGAATTCGCGCTTCAGCGTGGAGGAATTGACGATGCGGCCGCGGAGGATATACAGGTCGATTGAATTGCCGGGCTGCTTGATGGATAGCGTTCCGGTCATCTTGCTCATCGCCAGGAATTGCAAGATTTCGGGGAGACTGAATGCCTTGAGACTGCCTTCAAGTTCCATAGCGTGATTGCTCCGTAGCTCTGTCGAGCATGGCGCTATTGTTTCGACGGGATCTGAAATATTATCGCCAGCGTCATCTTGATCGCAATAGTGAAAATTATTTTTTGTCAGCGCATAAACAAATGCAAAGTCAAAAACAAGAAAATGACACGCGTGACGCGAAAGATGGCCGCGTCTGTTTTTTTATAAGATGCTGGGCTTCCCTGCGGGCGTCAGTTTTAGTCCTTTAATCAACGCTTTCTGATAGATGTATATATTGCGGTCCATTGCATTTTTGACGTACACCGACACAGTGGGCTTGCGGGTTTGCCGATCCACCTCGTCCTCGTCGCCGTATATCAGGAATTGAGCGACGGCCGTGCTTTCCATCATCGGCTCCGATCCTGACTGCTTCAATGTATAGTAGCAAGGTGTGCGCATGAAGCCGAAGGTGCGAATGTCTCCATTGAGCTGAAAACGCCGCGCGCCATTGTCGCCTTCCAAACTGAGAAATTCGATGCGCGCCGAGCCGATCCGCATGCCCAGCCAATGCACGTCGCATTTCTGCACGATATGCACCGGCGGCTCTTTCTTTTCGGGTTTCCTCTCCTCCGCAGGCTGCGACACGGCCATTGGTTGAGTGGAACTGGCGGGCTCCTCCATCACCGGTTCCTCGACCGGCCGCTCAATAACAGGGGGAATGACCGGCGGCGGAACGCTTTGCTCCTGGACTGGCGAAGGAACTGCATACTGCGGTTGCGGCGCCTGAGGGACGGCGGGGCGTGGCGGCTCTGGCTTCGGTTGCTGAGTGCGCCGAGGCTGCTGGGCTGCGACGCCTTGCTGAACTGCCGTGCGCGGCTGGCGCCGGATCTCTTCCATCTCCAGTTCGATGCCGTCACTGGCGCGCGACGGCGCCGAGGGCGGCGCTGAGGGCGACGCCAAGGGCGGCGGCTCGACTGACCGAGGCGCGGCAGATACTGGACTTTCTGACTCCGGACGCTGCTGCTCACCGTCCATCTGCTGCCGCAGTTTTTTCAATAACTTGACGCTGATCGACCGCAGCGTCTCGCGCACTCCGGTTCCTTCGGTGGCGATGGCCTCAAAGTAATCCACGCCCGGATTGAGCGCCATCTGCAAGGCATCAACGTCCAAGCAGTTAGGCAAATCGCGCTTGTTGTATTGCATCACCCACGGAATCGAATCGAGATCATAGCCGAAGTCAGCGAGATTCTCGCGCAAATTGATCATGCACTCGCGATTCTCATCAAGACGCTCGGCTTGTGAGTCGGCGACAAATACGATGGCGTCCACATTGCGCAGGACGAGCTTGCGCGTGGCGTTGTAGAACACCTGGCCGGGCACGGTGTAAAGCTGAAATTTCGTCTTCATGCCTTGCACGTCGCCCAGATTCAACGGCATGAAATCGAAAAAGAGCGTTCGCTCGGATTCGCTCTCCAGTGAGACCAAATCACCCCGGAAACGATTGGGAATCTGCCCATGAATCACTTCCAGGTTTGTGGTCTTACCGCCTAAGCCCGGTCCGTAGTAAACAATTTTACATGAAATTTCATTAAAGGATCGATTGAGCGTTGCCATTCCCGCGCTCCACATGGCCTTCTCTGTAGAAGGCGCACGCTTTTTGTGTTGTCACATGATCATGTGGCATGAATAGCTGTAATAAGCATGTATTAACCGGCATTTAACTCTGATTTGCAAGGATTTTTATCGCTTTTCGCACTTCCGGCATCCCATCACTGACTACTCAATACTGTAAGTATCGGTTATCTTTCGCCGTTTTTCAATTTTTTTTTAGCACATTTTTTACAATGCAAAGATATCTCGATTTCGGTCGCGAATCCGTTTGCAGTCCCGTTGTCCTATGATCCCTCGACTTATCCATGCAGCTGCGCAGGAATGAAGCCGATGGCGTCGTGAAAGCGCTGGAGCGCCGGTTGCGATCGCACACAGGCGCGCTCGGCGCCGTCACGCAAAACGTTATTCAGATAGACTTTGTCGTCGATAATTTCATGGTAGCGTTTCTGGATCGGCGCCAGGCTCTCCACCACCAGTTCCGCCACATCGCCCTTGAAACCGCCGTAGCCTTGCCCGCCATATGCACGTTCGATTTCCGCAAAGCTCTTGCCGCTGAAAGCGGAGTGGATCGACATCAGGTTGGCCACACCCGGCTTGCCTTCCGGATCCCACTTGATTTCCTCGCCGGAGTCGGTCACGGCGCGCATGATCTTGCGCTTAATCCGCTTCGGCTCGTCCAGCAGCGCGATGTAGTTCGTCTCCGCCTTGTCGGACTTGCTCATTTTTTTGGTCGGCTCCTGCAGGCTCATGATGCGCGCGCCGACCTTGGGGATGTACGGCTCGGGAACTTTGAAGATTTCCGCGTTGTATATATTATTCACACGCTGCGCCAGATCGCGCGTGAGTTCGAGATGCTGTTTTTGATCCTCGCCCACGGGCACCAGATCCGCGTCATACAGCAGGATGTCGGCCGCCATCAACGTCGGATAGGCGAACAGCCCCACATTGGCCTTTTCCGCGTTCTGGGCCTTGTCCTTGAACTGCGTCATGCGCGAAAGCTGCCCCATCTGCGTGTAGCAATTCAGTAGCCAGGCGAGCTGCGAGTGCCCCGGCACATGCGACTGGGCGAAAAGAATATGATGCTCCGGATCCAATCCGCAGGCCAGATATTGCGCGATGAACTGGTAGCTGCGCTGCAGCAGCTCCTTCGGATCCTGCCGCACGGTGATGGCATGCAGATCGACCAGGATAAAGATGCAATCGTAATCTTGCTGCATCTGCACCCAGTTGCGCACGGCTCCGATGTAATTGCCAATGGTTAAAATGCCCGATGGAGCGCTGCCGCTGAGCAACACTGGTTTGCCGCTGTTTGCCGTCATAACGCCTTCGCCTCGTGAATCCTTGTTTTTTCATACCCTTGCGCGAAAGAGTATTGGCGGGAGCAAGCCGTTTGGCAAAGTTTTTTTTGTGAAAAAGCCGGTTTTTATCTTGAAATCAACCTTGCCGCGCTCCAGGCAAATATCGCCTAATCAAGGCGATTCGAATGGATAAAAATAATCTTTCTTAATTTCCATAATTTACCTATTGAGTCATAAAGAGGTTCTGCCGATAACGATGGTTACCATTGATACAAAGCCTAGATTGGGAAGGAAGCGGGATTTTCCTGCCCGTGCGGCATTATTGACGCAGTGAAATACGATCCTATTCGAGGCTGATCATGCAAATTCCGCCAGAATTAATATTTGATTCGCTCCAGGATGGAGTTTTTGCCACAAACAAGGAGCGGGAGATTGTCTATTGGAACAAAGCCGCCGAACGCATCACGGGCTGGAAAGCCGAAGAAGTGATGGGCAAAGGCTGTTTCGACGGCTTCATATGTCATGTCGATAAAGACATGAACATTTTATGCCGCCAGAAATCCTGCCCCTTGCATCGTTGCATCGAAACCGGAGAAGCTGAAAAAGTCCCGATCATCATGTTTTCCAATTCGCGGGACGGACGGCGCGTTCCGCTGCATATCAGCGTATCGCCGGTGCGAGACAAAAAAGGCGAAATTATCGGCGGCGTGCAATTCTTTCGGGATTTAAGCGAGACCTTTAAAGATTTGATGCGCGCCAAGGCTATGCAACAATCAGTCATGAATATGTCCACGCCGAACGATCCGCGCATTCAAATCAACGTGCATCGCATTCCTTATGATATTGTGAGCGGAGACTTCTACAAGGTTCACAAGATCTCCGATGATCAATACGGCATCCTCCTGGCGGACGTGACGGGCAAAGGCGTGGCGGCGGCGCTATACACCATGTATCTCGACTCGTTGTCGAATCTGCACACGGACTGGTTCAAGCAACCCGACGTCTTGCTTTACGCCTTGAACCAAAGCCTGTTCGCGTTGCAGGAAGTGGAGCCTACCTTCGCCTCAGCCATCTGCGCCAAGCTGGATTTGTCGAAAAAAACCGTCGCCATCGCCAGCGCGAACAATCCCAATCCACTGTTATTCAAAACCAGCGGAAAAACCGAGGTGTTGAATATGTCCGGTCCGACTCTGGGGATGTATCTGGAATCGGATTACCGGACGGAAGTCTTCCCCATTGATCTGAACGACCATCTGTTGTTCTACACAAACGGAGCGATCGAAGCCGGCGGAATGCCGAAAAACGCCCTGCCCCCGGATAAACTGCTGAACGTTTTATCGCAGATTGGCTATCCGCAGAAACAGAATGCGAATCTGGCCTATGTTGAAAAAGGTTTGCAACAGTTCCAGGAATCCATTCAATTATCTGATGATCTCACGTTGATGCAAGTCGCCGTCAAGAATTTCACTGAAGCGCATCTACGCTGAGCAAACCATTGGTATAAATATAATTTCAGGATGAATTCCGGGAAAAGCTCCCCGTGGAGTGGAAGCGGATTCTTAATCAGTATCTGCCCCATGCCTCCCTGCAACCCCTCGCCTGGGGCGCATCTTGACGGAGCTCCCAAAGTTATGCGAAAGTACATCTGGAGACGAGAAATGACTCCCATTCCTTTTCAAGCGAGGC
>JAFGJS010000087.1 GCA_016928995.1 Candidatus Sumerlaeota bacterium
GCGGATTACTCGACTTCGAATCCGCTGGTAGTGAACAGTGTCGCTGATGATATGGCATTGATCGCGGTCTTTGTGATCAATCAATACACGTTGACTTACACGGCGGGAGTGGGTGGATCGATTGATGGAGCAACAAGCCAAACAGTCGATCACGGTGATAACGGTACGACAGTAACAGCAGTTGAAGACACAGGCTATCACTTCGTGCAGTGGAGTGACGGAGTTTTGGCCGCTACGCGCAGGGACGCAAACGTGACTACTAACATCAGTGTATCAGTGGATTTTGCTATCAACCTGTATAGCGTGGCCTTTCAAACCGATGGGACACCGGGAGCGACGCTGGATGGGGCGACCACGCAAACTGTCGCACATGGCGGCGACTGCACATCGGTGACGGCCATTGCCCCGGCGGAATGCTTATTCCATCAGTGGATGGAAGGTGGAGAGTATTATTCGGTCAGCAATCCGCTCACTGTAACCGATGTGATACGTGACATGATTCTGATGGCCGAATTTACATCAGATTGTTCTAGAAGCAGCAGCGTCAAGGACTGGTCTTTGTATGATCAGTGAAAACAAACCGCAAGCGAGTTGATGAAGGGAATGTCATATTGTTTTATGACGCGTTTCTATAAAAGCAGCTACGTATCCCAATGAGGATTTTCAATCAATCAGCATTGCGGAGGCGGTCGACAGTGCGGCAGAGTCCTTGTTCGATGGGGATGCCGGTTTTGTAGCCGGCGGGGTAGTCGGGGGATCATTGGCGGCGTTAGATAAACGTTCTGCTAAAGCGTCCCCCACTCTATAAAATGAAGCGGCCGGGTTAGTTGATTTTACCGAGCAGATTCCTGGCGAATTTGGCGTAGACTTTGTCGGGCCACTTGTCGACAACACGCTGAAGCAATTTGCGGGCTTCTTCTTGATTGCCCAGCCGCAGATTGGCGGAACCGGCGTATAACGTCAGCTTGTAATCTCCGCCCCAGCGCAACGTGTTTTTATCAAGGTTTTGCATCACGAATTCGAAATTATCCGCGACCAGCCGGGCGATGTCTTCCGGCGGACTTCCAATTTGAAACCGGTAATCCTGCTTCAGCGCATGCTGCCAGATTTCCTCGGCGAATTTGTTTTTCAACGCGTCGATTTTTTTCAATGCGGCCTTTTTCTGATCCGGGACGATGATCATCTCGGCTTCCTTCGCCAAGGTGTCGAGCGTATGGGCGCCTTGCGCGGTGATCGTATCGAGTTTCTTGAGCAGCTCGTCTCCCTTCATGCGGCCTAGCGACGCCTGCCAGTTTTGCGTGATGTCCCTGGCCGTTTCCTCGGGCAGGTATTGCATCCATTCCTCGCGCTGCTGAAAAAGTTCTTCCACACGTTCGGGCATCTGATTCTCCAGAGCCAGCTGGAATTCCAGCAACTTATCCGCATGCATGTCATCGATCACCTGGGCGCGCAAATCCTTGAGCAACTCGGCGCTGGGGGGATGATCGCGCTGAATTTGTTCGATGCGTTGCAACGTCGCGAAAGGATCGGGGCGGTTCACTTCATATTGCGCGATCAGGCTTCGCGCGGCGCGCTCGCCTTCGATGCTGATGATTTCCGCGCGGATTTGTTGAGTGAAGGTGGTTCCGTCATCGCTGAACAACCGTTCGTAGTCGTCGAGTTCCGTGATCGCGCTGGACGACGTGGCGATGTCCTCGCGCATGGCGTGCAGCGAAGCGACTACGAGCTCCTGCTTGCGCCGGCGCGCCGAATCGCGGACTTCCTGGAGCTGCGCGGCGTATCTTTTCGGCGGATGGCGCTTGGACAGCGTGTTGATCTGCTCCGCCGCCGCTTGAAACTCGCTGCTATCGAGCAGTTGGTGGATATGGATCATCGCCAGACGGCATTCCTTATTGATCAATTGCTCATAGTCCTGGGCGATTGAAGCGAGATAGCGATGGCGGAAGGTGCTCTTCACCGTTTTGAGCTGATCAATCGCGCCTTGGTAATTGCCCTGCTCATAAGCCGCAACGGCCGCGTCAAAGTTGTCCAGCGCGGGATCCGGAAGGATGAAATACCCGATGACGCCGATCATCGCGATCACGATCAGCGCCGCGATGGCCACCATGCCGCGAAGCCGTTGCACCCAGGGCCGGACTTCCACCACAAGGTCGAGTTTTTCGAGATAGGTGTGGGCTTTATGAATCGAGGGATCGAGCGCAAGGGCGTTTTTCCAGCATTCGCGCGCCTTGTCATGCTCGTCCATCTTGGCGTAGATGGTCCCCAGCACCACGTGGCTGTTGATGAAGTTGCGATCCAGCTCCAGCGCGCTGTTCAGCTCCGTGATGGCCTCATGATAACGCTGGCGCTCCGCATGCTCAAGGGCTAGGTTATAGTGATGCCGCGCCCTGTTCACAATCACGCGCAGCATGGCGAGGTCTTTGCCGCAATGATAGCAGGAGTCTCGGTTTTCCAGGTTTTCCGCGCTGCAATACGGACACTTCATAATCGGGGCGCCTTGGTTGGATTGACGGTTGATCGAAAACGCAGCCGGACAATCGGCCGCGCCGCCTGATGCATCGTGATGCGTTGATGTTGTTCCAACGCCCAATGGCCGTCAATCAAAAATCGCGTTTGCCGCCGGCAGCGTCAACGTCACACGATATGCTTCGCCGTCATTGTTTATTCCCAATGTTCTTGGAATACTCGCCGGATTTTTTATATTCGCTTTTTGTCATCCTTCTCGCGCCGGAAAATCATCAATCATCCTTATGACTCTCAACGCAATCCAATGCAGTCAAAGAGTGGATTCACTGTAAAAGCGCAGGTTTGTAAAATTTCACCTCGCATTTTCTTCAACGGATAGGTCATATAAAATACTCGATTTCTCAGGTGTTGAGCGATCAGCGATTATGTGAAATTATCTTGACGAAAGATGTAAACCCGTCTCATACTTACCGGCAATTAATATTGAGAAAATTGGAACAATCTCAATGTTGGCATCATATAATTTACATAACGGAGAGCTGTAATGGAAAGCATCAATACATGTGCACATAGCGGACTTTACGAAAGTTATGCGACAGATCGAGATGGCGGAAATCATGCAGTCCAACATTTTCAGGAACATGATCAGGCTTTCGCGGAAGAAACCGGCGCCAAGGGACGGATTATCCGTGGAGCGATTCGTTTGTTTTGCGAACGGGGCTATGCCGCCACATCCGTGCGTGAAATTGTCGCCGCGGCCGGAGTGACCAAGCCGGTGCTCTATTATTATTTTGAGAGCAAAGAGGCGCTGCTGCATTATATCATTAAGCAGACAATGGACTATTACCGCGCAAAAGTTTATGCGATCATCACGGATGCTTCGCTGGACGCCGTCGAGAAGTTGCGGGCGATCACGCGTATGTATCTGGAAAATGCGCGGCGCGATCCGGTGCTTGTGCGTTTTGTCAATTCGGCTATTTACTCAGGAATGCATGCGGAAGTGTATGATTTTACTAGCAATCAGAAAGAAATCCACAGATGGTTGACCGCGATGTTCAGGCAAGGGCAGGAAGAAGGATTGTTCCGCAAGGATGTGGCGTCTCCTGCGATGGCTGGGCATTTTCTTGCAATGGTGAATATGACAGTGGGTGTTTCCATGCATGAATCGCTGAGGTTGAAGAACATTCCATTTGAAGAAAACTTGCTTAAGATTCTCCTGGATGGAACACGGACGGAAGCAGCTAGGGAGGAAGTAGTATCATGAAACGTTTTGTAGTATTTCTGGCCGGACTCTGCGCGCTGGCCGGATTGTTTGCCGGTTTATTTTTCTTTACGCCGTTGTTGCTCAAGGCCGATGTGGCTGGAGCGCCGGACGAGGATTTGGCTTCGCGGCTGGAGAAAGCGCGGGGCGTGAAGATCCTGACGATGTTTCCCATGCCGCTCGAAGACGTGCTTATGCTGCCCGGATCCGTCGAGGCGTATGACGACATCACGCTGAGCACGAAGCTTGCGGGGGTGATCGAAGAGTGTCTGAAAGAGGAAGGCGAATCGATCCAGGAGGGCGAGACGCTGGTGCGGCTCGACATCGCCGACCTGCAAGCGGAATTGGAGCGCGCCAGCTCGCAATACGATCACGACAAGCGTCAATACGAGCGCAAAGCGGAACTGCTGAAGGAAAAAGTCGTCTCGCAGGAAGCCTATGACGAAGCCGCGCTGAACCTGCGGCGCTCCGAAGCGGCGCTCAAGGCCGCGAAGGTGATGGTCGAGCGCGGAGAAATCCGTTCGCCGATTACCGGCGTGCTGGACCGGCGGCCGGTCGATCCGGGCGAATATATTATGCCGGGCGCTGTCGTGGCGCGGCTTGTGAACATCGGCAAGATCAAGGTCGTGATCGAAATCCCGGAGAAAGATGTGCTTTATTTCCAACAGGGCGATGAAGCCGGGATTCAAAGCGGCATCGGCGACGGCAGCGAACTGCTGGCCACGGGCCGGATTGAGTATCTGGCGCGTTCGGCGAGCGAGCGCACTCGCACCTTCACGGCGAAGATCGTGGTGGACAACACAGAGGGCCGGCTGCGGCCGGGCATGATCGTGCGCGCCAGACTGGTGCGGCGCACGAATCCCAAGGCGCTGGCCGCGCCGTTTTTCGCCCTGGTTGACCGTGAAGACGGCAAATCCGTGTTTATCGAGCGCGATGGCGTGGCGCTTGAACGCCACGTCAGCGCGGGCATCATCCGCCGCGGTCTCATCGAGATCGCCTCCGGACTGGAAGAAGGCGACAATCTGATCGTCGTGGGGCAGCGCGAACTGGTCAACGGCGAGCTGGTGCGCGTAGAGCAAGACCTCACGCCGCTGGCGCAAAACATGGTCGCATCGGGACAAGATCTATCTGCGCTGGTCATGCGCGCATACAAGCGCCTGGATTCGCCCACGCCATAAACGGGAACAGCGTGACAGACGCTGCGCTATGCAGGCATCCTTGCATCCTTATTTTACACGTAGACTGCGTATCTGCGAACAGCGAAAAGAAATTCTATGATTATCAGTGATTTTTCCATCAAGCACGTAACAACTGTCTTCGCGCTGCTCGTCGTCCTCATTGTGATGGGCTTGATCAGTTACATGAAATTGCCGCGCGAATCCAATCCGGACATCGAAATTCCATGGATTTTTGTCGTGACCGCGTATGAAGGCGCGTCGCCGGAAGACGTGGAGAATTTGATCACCCGCCCGATCGAGCGCAAACTGAAATCGCTCACCGACGTCAAGGAGATGAAATCCTCCTCGACGGAGGGAATCTCGCATATTCAGCTGGAATTCGAGCCGGATATCGAGGTGGACAACGCCATCCAGAAGGTGCGAGAGAAAGTCGATCAGGCCAAGGGCGACTTGCCGTCAGACCTGCTCGATGATCCGGAAGTGATCGAGTTTTCCCTCACCAATGAATTCCCCGTGATGTTCGTTTTCGTCACCGGCGACGTGGGGCTGGTGCGGCTGAAGAAAATCGCCGAGGACATTCAGGACGAAATCGAATCGATTTCTGGCGTGCTGGAGGCCAAACTCTCCGGCGGGCTGGAGCGCGAAATCCGCGTCGAATTCGATCTGGAGCGGATCGGGATGTACGGCCTTACGCTGCCGGAGATTCTATCGGCGATTCGCAGCAATAATCTAAACACTCCCAGCGGCAGCATCGACATCGGCGACGCGAAATACAGCCTGAAGGTGCCGGGCGAATTCACCACGCCGGACGAGATCAACAATATCGTGGTCGCTGTGCGTGATGGACGGCCGATCTATCTGACCGACATCGCCACGGCCGTGGACACGTTTCAGGATCGCACCTCCTTCGCGCGGCTGGATCGCACTGAGGCGGTCTCGCTGAAAGTCACGAAGCGCGCGGGCGAGAACCTGCTGCAGATCGCGGATAAGATCAAGGAGATCGGCGACGCCTGGGAACAGAAACTGCCGGAAGGCATCGACATCATTTACACGAATGATAGTTCAAAGGACATCCATAACATGGTGTCCGACCTGGAGAACAACATTCTTTCGGGTTTGCTGCTGGTGCTTGTCGTGATTTTCGTGTCGCTGGGATTTCGCAACGCCATTCTCGTCTCGCTCGCGATTCCCTTTTCCATGCTGTTGACCTTCGTCACACTGGATGCGATGGGGATCACGTTGAACATGGTTGTGTTGTTCAGCCTGGTGCTTGCCTTGGGGATGCTGGTGGATAACGCGATTGTGATTGTGGAGAATATCTATCGCCATCGCAGCGAAGGCAAACCGCTGAAGCAAGCGGCCAGCGAGGCGACCTCGGAAGTGGCGTGGCCCGTGATTACATCGACGGCGACGACGGTGGCGGCGTTTGGCCCGCTGTTGTTTTGGCCGGGGATCATGGGCGAATTCATGATGTACCTGCCGTTGACGGTGATTATTGCGCTGCTGGCCTCGCTGTTCGTCGCGCTGGTGATCACGCCCGCGCTTGGTTCGCTGCTCGTGCGCGTATCCGTCAAGCATCGCGCCATCGGCATGGCTGGCGCAGTGGACGATCTGCGCTCCACGCCGCAATTCGGACCGATCGTCAGGGCTTACCGGGGCATCTTGCGGCGAACGCTGAACTCAAGCGGCGCGGCGCTGCTGGTGATTTTTTTCTTTGGCCTTTTGGTGTATATGATCTTTCTGCAAGTGCAGCTGGGCAATGGCACGGAGATGTTTCCCGATACCGAGCCGCAGCGCATCATGGTGAGCATCGATGCGCCGGAAGGATCGAATATCTATCAAACGGATCAACTGACGCGAATCGCCGAGGAGCAGATCGAACGTTACGGCAATATACGGACGATCACAACGACGGTGGGGGCGTCCAACAGCGGCAATGCGCCGAATAAGGCGCAGATCGTGGTGGACATGGTGGACCGTGAACTCCGCGCGGATAGCGGACCCGGCGGCAAGATTTACTTTCGCGACAGCAACCAGACGCTGGCGGAGATCCGCAAAGACGTGCAGAGCGCCATCGTCGGCGCCACGGTCAAGGTGGATAAAGAAGAAATGGGGCCGCCCACCGGCGCGGACGTGAATGTGGAGATCAGCGGCGACGACTTTGACGCGCTGGCGGCGATCGCGGACCAACTCATGCGCGCCATCAAGGACGTGCCGGGTCTTGTGGACCTGGAGGACGATTACGAGCGAGGTCTGCCGGAATTTCGCGTCGAGGTGGACAAGGAGCGCGCGGCCCTGCTGGGACTCGACGCGAGCCAGATCGGCGCATGGGTCAAGGCGGCCGTGAACGGCATGGTCGTTGGCGATTATCGCGAGGGTGAGGATGAGTACGACATCGTGGCGCGGCTGCCAGAGGAACGCCGCTCGAACATCGAGCAGATCGCCTCCATGCGCATCCCGGACTACGAAGGGAACGCGACGCCGCTTACCTCGGTCGCGCGTATTGTGACATCGAGCGGATTGGGCGCGATCAAACACATCGACCAGAAACGCGTCGTGACGGTGTCGGCCAACGCCGCCGACGGCTATAACGCGAACCAATTGCTGGCTCATGTGCAGGAGATCGCCAAAACGATCAATCTTCCATCAGGCTATCAGTTTTCATATACCGGGCAGAATGAAGACCAGGAAGAATCCCAGGAGTTTTTGACCCAGGCGTTTCTGATTGCGCTTTTCCTGATCGCGCTGATTCTTATCACGCAGTTCAATTCGATCACAACCCCGCTGATCATCATGGTTTCGGTGATTCTCTCGTTGCTTGGCGTGTATTTCGGCCTGATCCTGCTCGACAAACCCTTTGGCGTAATCATGACCGGCATGGGGGTCATCTCCCTGGCCGGCGTCGTGGTGAATAACGCCATTGTGTTGATCGACTACATCGAGCAACTGCGCGCGAAAGGTTTTGAACTGCGCGAAGCGATTCTGCGCGCCGGCTGCGCCAGGTTCCGGCCTGTGATGCTGACCGCGATCACGACGATCCTGGGACTGCTCCCGATGGCGATTGGAGTGAGCTTCGACTTTCGCAAATGGGAGTGGATCTTGGACTCCGAAAGCAGCCAATGGTGGGGTGCGATGGCCACGGCGGTGATCTTCGGCCTTACCGTGGCGACGATCCTCACGCTGGTGGTCGTGCCATCGTTGTATTTCCTGCTGGATTGGCTCTTCGCGCCGCTGGTCCGGGCATGGAAGCGCGTTACAACGACGGACGAGCAGTCTTTTGGTTCGGCCGCTTCGCAGGATGAAGCGCCGGTGAAATGACTGTGCTCCTCATAAAGGAGGATATTGCGCCCGGTTTTTTTTACTGCGCTCGATGAATCCTATCATTCTTTGAAGTTCCGTATGCCTTTTCTTAATCTTATCCGGCGATGAATCCGGCGTTGCTTTTTTTTAGCGCTATCCATTGCTGCGAAAAGGCTTGCCAATCAGCGCACCGACGGTAAACTGGCCGGAAATTAATTGATTTGCCGGGAATCGAGACGTTTCATGGCGAAAAATGAAAATCAACCTGTGTGGGCCGGGAGACTGGGGAGCGAACCGGATCCGGTGAATATCGCCTATTGCGCCGGGCGAGACGTGTCGCCGCGACCGATGGCCGACGCCGCCCTCGTGCCTTATGACATCTGGCTGAACCAGGCGCACGCCCTGATGCTTTTTCAGCAAAAGATCATCAGCAAAGAAGCGCATCAGGCGATTCAGACGGGATTGAAAAGAATCCACCGCGATCACAACATGGGGCGTTTTCAGCTCAGTCCGGAGCTGGAAGATGTTCATATGAACATTGAGCGCCATCTGATCAACCAATACGGCGAGGAGTTGGCCGGCGTGCTGCATACCGGGCGCAGCCGCAACGATCAATCCGCCACGGACGTGCGCATGTTCCTGCGCTGGCATAATCTGCAATTGATGGACTCCAGCTGCGAGTTAGTGGATGCGCTGCTCAGCCGCGCGGAAAAAACGATGCGCACCATCATGCCGGGCTTCAGCCACACGCAGCCCGCGTCGCTGACAACCTTCGCGCATTTTCTCTGCTCGCATGCGCAGGCGCTGTCGCGCGATTTGCAACGCCTGCAAAACTCGTATCAGATCATCAACGAGTCGCCGCTTGGCGCCGCCGCTGGCTTCGGCACGGCATGGGGTATCCAGCGCCAGAGCACGGCACGCTGGCTTGGTTTTCGCGGAATCCAGGAGAACTCCATCGACTGCATCTCGAGCCGCTGGGAGATGGAAGCCCAGCTCGTCACGGCGTTGACGTTCATGGCCACGCATCTCAGCATCCTCGCGCAAGACATCATTTTCCTCTCCTCGCATGCGATGCGCTTCATTCGCCTGCCGGACGCTTACGTCACGGGCTCCTCGATCATGCCCCAGAAACGCAATCCGGATTTCGCCGAAGTGACGCGGGCGAAATGCGCGATGATGCAGGGGCATTTGCAGTCGCTGTTTTCCATCGCCAAGGGAGCGATCTCCGGATACAACCGCGACTCCCAGTGGACCAAATACATCGCGATGGACGCCGTGTCGGAAATGCGCGACGCCCCGTACATTTTCACGCAGGTGATCAACGGCATGGCGCTGAAACCGGAGCGCATGCGCGACGAAGCGGCGCGTAATTTTATCACCGCCATCGACCTTTCCGATCAACTCGCGGAGCACTGCCAACTCACTTTCCGCCAATCTTACTTGCTGGTGGGCGAGATGGTTAAACTCTGCGAGAAACAGGGGCATTTCGATTATGGCATCTGCATGAAATTCCTTCAATCGAAGGGCGTCCAGGTGGATCTCAGCGAGAAGAAGTGGCTGCAAATGTTGCAGCCGGAGCGCTTGCTGACGCGCCGGAAATCGTACGGCGGTCCGGCGCCGGGCACAGTGAAGGACAGCGTCAATAATTTGCGCGGTTCGCTGATCGATTTCCGCCGCTGGAGCCACAGGCAGATCGAACGAATCGACCAGGCGCGCAAGAATCTGCGCGACGCGATTGACAAGGCGATGCAATGAAACGAAGGCTGTTTACAGTCCGGCAGTTGTACAATGAGTATAGCAGCGCGCTGCAGCTCGAACTGATCTCCGGCGGCGAATACATGGATCGCGCGCTGACTTCGGTGAACAGCAATCGTCCGGCGCTGGCGCTGGCTGGATTTCTGGACGTGTTCACCTTCACGCGGGTGCAGATTCTGGGCAACACCGAGACATCATACCTGATGCGGATGAGCCGCGAGGAGCGTCTGCAACGGCTGGAATCTCTTTTTGAGTACGAAATGCCGTGTGTCGTCCTGACCTGCGAGGAGGAATGCCCGCCGGAAATTTACGACGTGGCCGCGAGATCCACCGTGCCGTTGTTCCGCTCATGCATTTCCTCCAGCGCATTCATCTCCCGTTTGACGGACAGCCTGTGGAACGTGTTTGCGCCCCGGCTATCGTATCACGGCGTGATGATTGATGTTTACGGCATGGGCTTAATGATCACCGGCGACAGCGGGGTGGGCAAGAGCGAGACGGCGATTGAAATGATTCAGCGCGGCCACAGGCTTGTCGCGGACGACACCGTGGAACTGCACCGCACTTACGACAACCATATCATCGGAAAACCCTCCGACCTGCTGCGCTTCCATATCGAAGTGCGCGGCATGGGCATCATGGACGTCGAACGCCTTTTCGGCATCACATCGGTGCAGTTGGAACAGCAACTGTCCGTCGTCGTGAAACTGGAAACGCGCGATCCGGAAGCGTCGTATGAGCGCACGGGCATGGAGGAGAATAAAATCCGTATTCTCGACGTGGAACTGCCGCATTATACGATCCCCGTTGAACCGGGACGCAATATCGCGGCCCTGCTCGAAGTCGCCGCGCTGCAGCAGCGTCTGAAAGACGCGGGCATCAACTCAGCCAAAATCTTCAATGATCGCATCATCGCTCTGATGAAAGAGCCAAAATAATAAATAGGACAACGCCATGCGCATCGTTTTCATGGGCACGCCGGAATTCGCCGTGCCGATCTTGCAACGTTTAATCGCTTCGAACCATGAGGTTCTGGCCGCGGTGTCGCAGCCCGACCGCAGAGCCGGACGCGGCCAGCATCTCCAGCCCACGCCGGTGAAGCAATGCGCCTCGGAGCAGGGCGTGCCGGTATTGCAGCCGGAGTCCATCCGCACTTCGGAATTCGAGCAGGAAATCCGCGAACTTCAGCCGGATTGCATCGCCGTCGCGGCCTACGGCAAAATTCTGCCGAAGAACATCCTCGAACTGCCGCGCTACGGCTGCGTCAACGTGCACGGCTCGCTGCTGCCGAAATATCGCGGCGCCGCGCCGGTCAATTGGGCCATCATCAATGGCGAACGCCGCACCGGCGTCACCATCATGCAGATGGACGAGGGGCTGGACACCGGCGGGATGATCATGAAGCGCGAGATCGACATCCTGGACGATGACGACACGCTGAGCGTGAGCAACATGCTCAGCTGCCTCGGCGCCGAGGCGCTGGTGGAGGCGCTGAACCGCATCGCCGAAACGGGCCGGGTGGACGCTGAGCCGCAGAATGGCGATGAGGCGACTTATGCGCCGTTGCTGAAAAAGGAAGACGGCCGGATCAATTGGAAGAAATCACCCGATGCAATCATCTGCCACATCCTCGGCATGCAGCCATGGCCAGGGGCTTTTTCCGAGTCGAAGGGCGAAGTCTTCAAGTTCCTCAAAGCGATCTCATTTTATCCCGAAGAGGCGCAGACCTTTCTCAATGACAAACAGAAACCCGGCGAGGTGATTGAACTCGCGCCGGATCGCGGACCGATCGTGCGAACGGGCGACAGCTGCATCTGCATCACGCAATTGCAGCCGCCAAACCGCAAGGCGATCAGCGGCTCCGATGCGATCAACGGCGGATATGTCAAAGCCGGCATGCGGTTTGAGTGAAACCACGAAGACACGAAGCCACAAAGCTACGAATGAGAATTTTGACAGGATGAACATGATGAGCAGGATTTTTTTTGCTGCAGATCCTATCAATTATATCAGGCAGTTCTCGATAGTTTTTGTCCCATTTGTTTAAATGTGGCACAGCCGCTCCCGGCTGTGTTGTCTCTCAACGATAATACCCGGATTGATCGCCACAGCCGAGGGCGGCTGTGCCACATTATATTCAGGCTGGATCGTCTTTGCCGGAAGGTTTATTGCGAGCGGGCGATGAGTTGAAAGACCGGCGGCATTTCACCAGTAGGGGAGCCGCCGCCGCGCAGGATCTCGCCATTGCTCACCGTGCCGTTGCTCGGATCGTAGATCAATTCGATGAAGTTGTCCGGATTGCGAATGTTCTCCGCCGCGGCGAAAGTTTTGTCGTTGGATGCCTTGCTGCGCACCCGATCCGGACCGTGACAAAAGAGGATGTAACTGAAAATGCGCGTCGATCCCGGCTCTCCATTCGAGCCGGTTTCACCGCTGCCGCCGCTGAGGATGATTTCGCCCGTGTTGCTGTCGGCGTTGATTGTGCCGTATTCATTGCAGCCATAGTAGCGGATATAGTGATACGTGACGCCGTAATTATACGCCGCGCCTTCCGTGAAAGGATCCGGAAGCTCGGCCCTTGAGATGTAGGAGATCGGCGTGGAAAGGGCTTTGATCCATTTCGAGGAGCCTTGGCTGTTCGCGCTCGGAAAGGCTCCGTTTTCCACGTAATAGGCCTCAAGCGCGGTGGACAGACTGCGCATGTCCGCCTTGGCCCGGGAGGCTTTTGCTCGTGTCTGGAATTCAAGAAAGTTCGGCACTGCGATGGCGGCGAGAACCGCGATGATCAGAACGACGATCAGCAGTTCGATCAACGTGAATCCGCGCCGATGCATCATGGATAGCCTTTGCCGTTTGGAATGCCCGAAAGGTTAGTGGAAATAGCGCCAAGTTTCAAGATAAAAAACGTGTCAGGAATGATCTGTTGGCTCATATTTAGACGGTCCGCTGAATCCGTCTGGCGCGATCAGTTCATAGACCGTGAGTTCTTCGGATTTGCCTTTGATCCGCACATTTTCGAGTTTACGAAATTCAATCGGGGCGTCTTGCCAGGCTGGCGGAACGTCGCTTGTCGCGCGGCGCCAGGTGTCCTCGCCAAGCAGGATGTTGTTGTTGCGGGCGTGATTTTGCAAACGCGAGGCCACATTGACGCCGTCGCCGAGCGCGGTGTAATCGGTCTTCGTTTCTGCGCCGCCGACCATGCCCACGACCACCTCGCCGGTGTTGACGCCAATGCCGCAAGTCAGCGCGATTCCTAATTCACGAAGACGTTGCGATCCATTCAGCGCGAGAATTGCCGCGCGGACTTGGAGCGCCGTTTGCAGCGCGGCCCACTCCGGCCGCTCAATCGTTTGAGGCGCGCCGAAGATGCCCAGCACGGCGTCGCCGATGAATTTATTCACATGGCCCCGGTTGCGGATCACGGCGCGCGAGACCAGATCGTAGTAATTGTTCAGCACGTCTAGAATCCCGGCCGCATCGTGACGCTCCAGCAGCGTGGTGAAGCCGCGCAGGTCGATGAAGAAGATCGTGGCGAGGCGCTTGCTTCCTTCCAGCGAGGAGCGGTCGGATGACTCTAGAATCTGACTCACCACTTCAGGCGACACCATCCGGTCGAAATAGTTGCGGATCGTGCGGTCGCGTCGTTCCACCACGCCGACGCGGTACATTAGCAGCAGCATCGACGACAGCACGAGCGTCAGGTTCGAACGCGCCATTGGGATGATCAGCTGCGCGAATGTGAACAAACCGATGGCCAGCAGGTTGAAGGCGGCCAAAAGCAACGCCAGCGCCACACCGAGTCTGCGGTAAGGCATATTGTTGATCAGCAGCCAGGCGACCAATCCGATCAGCACATTGATCGCGGTTGTGACGATCCAGCGCGGCTCGCGCCAGAAACGCTGCCGGCGGATGTTGTCAATCATATGCGCGTGCGTGGCGAACAGGGAGTAGGACTGCGTTAGTGGAATCGGCTTGATGTCCGTGCCGCCCACGTCATTCTCTCCGACGATGACGATGCTCTTATTCAGCCACTCCGGATCAAATCCGGCCGCGACACGTTGCTGCATGTACTGCTGGAAATATTTGTGTGCCTGCGTATCGCTTTCGGGCGGACGGCGGTTCCAACTGATCAGACTGCCCAGTGAATAAGCCCGATTGATCAGCGACTCGCCTTCGGAGAAATACAACCGCGCCCGGCCCTTTTCATCGATGGGAATGCGCACTTCGGCGAGAGTGGAATTGCGCTCGGGCGTAAAGGTGATCGCATCGCCCAGCGTGATGTGCAAATCCTTCAGCGCCACACCGTACTCATGACAGATGAAGGCCAGGTCGAGATTCGGATAGATGCGCCCGTCATACTCAAACAGCATCGGATTGCGCCGCAGCACGCCGTCGATGTCCACCTCCGTGGTGATGAAGCCGACGCCCTTCGCCGCCAGCAGGATCGGCGTGGAGGGGATTTCAACGAAGGTGGCGGAGGGAATCGCGGCGTCGCGTTCCGGATCGAAATCGCGGATCGAAAAGAAGCGCTTCAGGTGTTCTCTGCCGGCCAGCCATTGCTCGTATTCATTCAACGGCAGTTCGATGAGTTTCAGGCGGCGTTTGGCGTCGAGGCGTTGCTGCACGGTGAGCGTGTCGTTGGATGGCAGCGACTCCAACCGTTGTTGCAGCTCCGCATGCGCATCAACGAGATCATAGAGCATCGCGTCCAATACGCCGTCGCCGGCGTCTGTCAGCTGCTCGCGAAATGCGGCCAGCTCATCCGAAATTTCCGGAGTCATGAAATCGCCGGCCAGCGCGTCTTCGCTTTCCTGGCGGCTGAACACTACCGGCACGAACACATTGGACTGCCGCATGTTCAGCGCCAGCAGGTCGTCGCCCGCTTGCGGACCGCTGAACAAGATGTCGAATACGACGGCTCGCGTGCCTTGTTCATTGAGGAAACCCAGCAGCTCGGCGTGGATCTCACGCGAGTCAATCTCCGGTCCATAGCGGTACTGATCGCGCGTTTCCATGCCCACGAGTTGGATGTCGAGGGCCACGTGCGTATTACGTCCGAGCCGGTCCAGGATCGCATTGGCCAGCCGCATCCGCGTGTCGTAGGTGCTGAGCTCGGCGTTTTGAATGAGCTCGTCGATTGTCGCGATTCGCGTGGGCACGGCGCAGATCACCACGGCGAACAGCGCGATGAGCAGGCTGACTCCCTCGGTGGTGCGAACTTGACGAGTGATGTTGAGCATGGCTCTTTCGTAGCGCGAATCGCGCCGCGCCGCAACGCTTTTTCTTGCAATGCCGCTCAAGAGAGCGCAAAAAACTTGCAGGGCTTGATGATCGAATTCGAACTGTGCGGCGTTCCGGCTCGCTGAGCCGTTGACCCGATGAAACGGAGAAAGAACTGTGTCCGATGTGATTCAACCGGAGGTGAAACCGGAAAAAGGCATGCGCGCGGAGCTCATGGTGACGTGTCTGGCCGACGCCTTCTATCCGGCCGTGGGGCTTGCGGCGGCGGAATGCCTCGAGCGCGTGGGGCTTAAGGTGCATTTCGACGAACGGCAGACCTGTTGCGGCCAGCCGGCCTTCAACAGCGGCGACCGGGCGGCAGCGCGCAAAGTCGCGCGGCACACCATCGAAGTCTTCCGTCACGCCGAACTGGTCGTCATCCCCAGCGGCTCCTGCGCCTCGATGGTGCGCTGGGGCTATCCGCAGCTTTTTCGCGGCGAGCGCGACGAGGCGGACGCCATCGCGCTGGCCAAGCGCACCTTCGAACTCTCCGAACTGCTCTGCCTGATGAGCGATAACCAGTGGGAAGGCCGCTACGCCAGGCGGATCACGTTCCATCGCTCCTGCCACATGCGCGAACTTTCCCCTGGCGCGCGGCCCGAAGACTTGCTGCGCTGTCTGGACGGGATCGAGATGCTCGATTTCGACACGCCCGAGCAATGCTGCGGCTTCGGCGGCACATTCGCCGTCGCGTTCCCCTGGACCAGCAAGACCATGGGCACGAAAAAGCTGGATGCGCTGCTCAAGCCCGAACCGGAAGAAATCATCTCCAGCGACATGGGCTGTCTGATGCACCTCGGCGGCATGCAGAAGAAATTGCTCAGCGAAGGCAAACTGAAAAAAGAAATCCCCATGAAGCATTTTGCGCAAGTGCTCAATGAGGCTGGATCATGACAGAACCTTGGAGTGCGCAGGCCATGCCTGCGCCTTCGAATTGAAATGCAATTGATCATACGACAATGAGCAAGAAAATGCCAAACCAGCATTCCGATTTCCAGAATTCCTTAAACAATACGCAATCCCGGCGCTGGCATCATCGTCCTGCCCATGTGTTCGAGCCGAACATGGCCTATATCGTGACGGCGGGCACATTGAACAAGGAGCATTTTTTTCGAGGAGATGAAAGGCTCGAACTGCTGCAAACCACAATTTTTGAAGTTCTGGAAGCATATGAATGGCAACTTCAGGCTTGGGCGGTGTTCTCCAATCACTATCATTTCATCGCCCTTTCACCGGCAATTCCAAATACACTGCGGTCCATGATTGGACGATTGCACTCACAGACCGCTCGTGTGATCAACCAACTGGATGGCGCTCCAGGACGGCGTGTCTGGTTTCAGTATTATGATACGTGCTTAACCTATGAGAATAGTTATTATGTACGGCTCAACTATGTGCATAATAATCCGGTTAAGCATGGAATTGTGGGCAATGCGGAGTTATATCTTTGGTGCAGCGCGGCATGGTTTCGTCAAAACACCGAGCAAGGCTATTACAACAAAGTCGGCTCGTTTCGTTGCGATCATCTTAACATCGCGGATGACTATTGACTTGTCTGCGACAAAGGCTGAAGCATGGCTTCAGCGCATGTTGTGAATAGTGGCGGAATCCGGCATGGCAAAGGCGGCGGCATGGCCGCCGCACTCCAAGGACGTTGTGCGGCCAGCACTTTTGGAGTGCGCAGGCCATGCCTGCGCCTTAAGAACAACGCGAATTTTAAGTCAAGGCGGCCATGCCGCCCCCTGGAGTTTCTTCGGTTGAATTGCGAGTCTGGACGCGTTAATTTATGTGCGACGAAAATATAAGTGAGAATTCAATACAAAGGCTGAAGCATGGCTTCAGCGCATGTTGTGAATCGTAGCGGAATCCGGCATGGCGAAGGCGACGGCATGGCCGCCGCACTCCAAGGCGGGCGTAGCACATCATCAAAGGAGACAAAGGATGAATAAACTGATCCAAACTATCGGGATGATCCGGCAAAAACTTCCTTCGCTACGTCGTCATGCATTGAAGGAAACCCCGACTCGAACGATTGTTATCGATCCTTTGCTCGATGCGCTCGGTTGGGATGTGCGCGATCCTGACGAGGTGCAATTGGAGTGCCCGACAGTGGACGGCAAATTTGTGGACTATGCGCTCAAACTCAATCGGAAACCAGTATTGTTGGTCGAAGCGAAAGCGATTGATGATCCGCTGGATGATGTGAAGGCGATTACGCAGATCGTGGGTTATGCCGCCAACGCAGGCATTGTCTGGTGTATTCTCACCAATGGCATCAAATGGCGTGTCTATCGTAGTGTGGAGAAATGCCCTGCACCGGATAAGTTGATGTATGAAGTCAGCCTCGATCTTGACGAGTCGGAAGGCATGACTATTGAGCAAATTGCACAACAGCTCTGGCGTCTTTCACGCGAAGAAACGGCCAAGGGAACGCTGGATGCTTTGGGAGAACAGACCTTCACGGACGGCAAGGTTCGCAAAGCATTACATGCTCTAATGAATGATCCACCTCGGCCATTGCTCAATCTTGTCCGTGCAAATATCGGGGATAACGATCTAGCCCCGCAACGCATCAAACAAAGCCTGATCCGTATAGCCGCAGAATCGGATCAATCTATAGTATCCATTGGCAGTACGGAATCCAAGCGCTCAAAATACTCTAGGACAGAACAAGCCTACAGATCGCATAGAGCTAAAAAAGCTTGGAAAACACGCTCTGCTCCAGATTATGAAGATCAATGTAATGAATCATATCATATTTCTGGCAAGTCTCAAGAAACACTTGATCTATATCGGGGAGCAGAACGCTTTTGTTATAGTATGACTTCAGAGAAAATTGATAAAAGGTATCGTAAAAACTACATTGGATATTTTTTAGGCGAGAGAAAATGTTTCTGCAGAATCGTACTGCTTTCTAATCGAATAATTCTTAGGCTCCGTTTAAAGTACACCGAAATAAGCAATCCGCCAGTTTTTGCAAGAGACACAAAAGGATTGCTGCATCACAGTCCGCTTGATTTCGAGTTGACGATCAGCAATCGCATAGAGTTAGAACAAAGCAAAGATTTAATACGGCAGTCATTTGACGCCGTATCTTAAAAAATCGGTTATCTAGCATCGAGTATCCAGCATCCAGCATCGGATGCGATCAACACACAAGGCAACAAATCATGTCCTACATTGAAATGGAAAAAGAAGCGCAGGGGCAGACTGCGGAGTCATTGGCGGCGGTGCGGGATGCTTCGGAGAAAAAGGTGATCTCCCGCCGGAACGCCTTTGGCGCGAAAGTCAAGGATCTGGACGGGCTGCGTCAACTGGCCGCGCGGATTAAGCAGCATACGCTGGACAACCTGCCGCATTACCTGGAGCAGGCGGAGAAACGCCTCACGGCCAACGGGATCCAGGTGCATTGGGCCGCCGACGCCGACGAGGCGCGCCGCATCTTCAAGAAGCTCTGCGACAGGGTCGGACCGGGATTGATCGCCAAGTCCAAGTCGATGGTGACTGAAGAGATTCACCTCAACGATTTTCTTGAGCAGCACGGCTACCAGCCCGTCGAGACCGATCTCGGCGAGTTTGTCGTGCAGATCGCGCACGACCGCCCGAGCCATATCGTCACGCCGATCATCCACATCAACGGCCGGCAGGTGGCGAAGTTGTTCGAGAAGGAAGGCCTCGGCAAATACACCGAGGATCCCGAGGAACTGACCATGCAGGCGCGCGCGCATCTGCGCGAGATTTATCGTAAATCGAGCATCGGCGTGACCGGCGGCAACTTCGTCTGCTGTGAAACCGGCCGCATCGTGACCTGCACTAACGAAGGCAACCTGCGTATGAGCGCGCAGGGAGCGAAAATCCAGGTTTCGATCACTGGCATCGAGAAGGTCGTGCCGCGCGAGGCGGACATGGCCGTGCTGTTGAACCTGCTGGCGCGTTCGTCCACCGGCCAGGACCTGACGGTGTATACGCAGTGGGTCAGCGGTCCGCGACAAGAGGGCGAGATCGACGGTCCGGAAGAAGTGCACCTGATTTTCATCGACAACGGCCGCACGAACCTGCTGGGCGGCAAGTACCACGAGATGCTGCGCTGCATCCGCTGCGGGGCGTGCATGAATGTCTGCCCGGTGTATCGCGCGCAATCGGGCCACAGTTACGAAAGCGTATATCCCGGACCGATGGGCGCGGTGATCTCTCCGCTGCTGGGCGGCGAGGAGTCGCTCAAGACCTACGCGCAATTACCGAAAGCCTCCTCGCTGTGCGCAGCGTGTGAAGAGGTTTGTCCGGTCGCCATCCCCATTCCGAAACTGCTGCTCTCCCTGCGTGACGAATTGCACGGCAAGGCTCCGGCGCTAGGCGGGCTGCCGTCCTTTGCGCCCTGGGCCATGCTGGCGTCGAGTCCGTTGATGTGGAAGACGGCGTTGAAGGCCGGGGGGATCACTGGTTGGGGACCGGCGAAGCTCGCCGCGTACCGGGTTTTCGGCAATTGGCTCAGCAGCCGCGAACTGCCGGAATGGCCGCGTGAATCATTCCGCGCGGCATGGAAGAAACGGAAAGGGAACTCATAATGACCGATCATCGCGCAGTGATTTTCGACCGCATTCAACAGGCGTTGGACCGGGGACGCCGGGATGGTTACGTGCCTACGAGCAGTGAAGCGGCGCCGCAGCCGCCTGATTTGCCGGAAGGATCGATCCGGCAATTTGCGTCGAGTGATTCCGGCGCGACCTACGCGCGTTTCGTCGAACGCATCAAAGGTTTGGGCGACACGATTGTGCGCGTGGCGAACATGAACGCCGCGAAACATTGGCTGCTTGACTCGGTGCGGCAGCGCGGCTTTGCCAGCGGCGTGGCGGACCGCGATGCGGCGAAGGCGCTGGGGATTGATTTTTCAGGGGATAGCGCGCCAAAACTGCATCCGCCGATGGATAAGGACGCGATGTTCGCCGTGGATTTCGGCGTGACGCTGGCCGATTTCGGCATCGCCGAGACGGGATCGCTGGCCATTTTCGGCGGCGCGGGGCGTTCGAGGCTCTCCAGCCTGGTTCCGCCGGTGCATTATTGTGTCTTGCGTTTGGAGGACTTATTGCCTGATGTCTGGGATGCGGTTCATTTACAGGCAGAACGCGCAAAGCCGGGGCTGCTGGTCTGGATCAGCGGCAGCAGCCGCACCGCCGACATCGATGGCATCATGATTCATGGCGCTCACGGCCCCAAGGAACTGTTTGTTATTGTCGTGGATGAATAGTTGATATTTCAGGAGTTGGGGATGATGCTCCGCCTTTATGTGCTCAGTTCTGTTACTTTTTTGAAATAAAACGGGCTTTCCGCGATGTTGATCAGTTGTGGTTCGTATGGATCGACATCGTTGAAGCGGCGCACGGCCGGTTCAACCAGGAGAGTTCGAAAATGTTTGGATTGAACAATAAGCAACGAGAGCAACGTTGGGATCCGCGTTTCATCCTCGATGCGAATGCGCTGCCCAACGTCCGGTTAACCTCGCCCAATGAATTGCCGGCGTGCGGCATCTTGATGGAAGTGCTGGATGTCAGCGACAAAGGGATACGCCTCGTTGCGCGCAGCGTCCCGGTGGAAGTGGTGGACTTGCTGAAAAAGGGAGTCCACAAGCTCAATCTCCAGCTGAAATTGCCGAACAACACCGAGGAAGTGGTCCTGAACGGCAACGTGGCCTGGGTGCATCACCAAGCGCGGCGCAACGACAAAGCCTTTGCGGAATGCGCGCTGGGCGTGACGTTCCGGGATGGAAACAACCCCGAATTGCCGGTGTTCCGGCAGTACGTCTCCGCCATCCGACCGAGAGAATGGCATGAAAAACTGGCTCTGTCGCTCGGATCGCTGTTGCTCCGCGCATCATAAGCTGGGCGTTGCGTCATAACGCCAGAGAGTTCAAAACTGAAAAATAAAAAAAAGTTGAGTGGTCTTGCGAAGGAAAAAACCGTGCGCTGTAAAAGGCGCGCGGTTTTTCTTTTCAGGAGCCGTTTCGCAATTTGACAAAACGCTTTCCAAGGCATAAGCTGTTTTCGAATCAAGTGGAGAGAAATCCGGGAAGTTCAGGCGTGTTCAGAGCTTTACAATCATCGGAATCGCATGACGCAACATTGCGTTCAGGACGCGGCAAACGGACCAGCTTCCTGCGGCGTTTGATTGGAGTGCTGATCCTGTGGGTTGTGCTGTGCGTGGCAGGGCTGCTGATTTTCGGAGGCATCGGGCGCTATAAGGTGATCTCCAATTCGATGTACCCCACGCTGCACATCGGCGACTTTGTCCTGGCCAATCAAAGCGGAAGCTACGAACCGCAACGCGGCGATATCATTGTGTTCGGCGATCCGGACGACCGTTACGCCGAGAAGACGCGCGATCGCGACCGGGTGACCAAGCGCGTGGCGGCCGTGCCGGGCGACACGGTGGAAGTGCTGAAGGACGGCGTCTGGATCAACCAGGAGGAATTTCACGAAGCGCCGTCCTGGAAGATGAGCCAGTCGAAATTGCGCGAGCGAACCTTTCGCTTGAAGGACGGTCAATATTTTTTAATGGGCGACAATCAAAGCAATAGTCACGACAGCCTGCAATTCGGTCCGGTGGACCGGGAGTTGATTATCGGCCACGTGTTGCTGGTGTATTGGCCGCTCAGCCACGCCGGCAGACCCGACTCGACACTTGAATTGCGCGCCAAGGAACTGCAATAGCAGCATGAAGTCAGGAGACGATCCAGAATCCATGGGCAACGTAGGCGAACAAAATTCGATGGAGATCGTGGAACAATTGATCGAGGAGGGAGCGCTGTGCCTTCAGCAGGGGCGCTACGACCGCGCGATCGCATTGTTCCGCAAGGGCCTGCAAATCGCGCCATTGCGTCAGGATTTGCGGGAGTATTTAACCTTGGCGCTGGATCAACGCCCGGACGCGGATAATGGGTTTATCCCGGACGATTCGACGGGCGCGGATGCGAAAGAGGATTCGAAGGATGCGGCGGATTGGCCGGACGACGTTGATCCGTTGATTGAGAGTCTGGCCGCGAAAAGCGGACGGCGTCCGGAGTCCTCCCACGCCTTGGAGCAGTTGACGGAGCAAACCGGCGTCGAGCATACGCGGCGCGGCAGCCATATCAAACTGCCGATGTGGCTGCTGGTTCTGGCCGTGATCGTCAACATCGGCCTGGTCGGCCTGCTGTACGTCTGGTATCAGCATAGCGACAGCTTTGATGAATGGATGACGCGGCTGCGGAATCTGAACGTGCCGGAAAACGTGCAGGAAGGGCGGCGGCTTTATGAACTGGCGCTGGATCGAGTCCGGCATGAAGACTATGAAGGCGCGCTGACCTATCTGCAGGACGCCGCGCGCATCCATCCGGAAGAGCAGCAGATGTATCGCGCGCAGGAATCCGAGATCTATCTGCAACTGGCCCACGTCGAGCTCGATTTGCGCGAGGACAGCGAAGAGAAGTACAACAAGGCGCTGGAACTGTTCCAGAAATCCGCGGATTTGAATTCGCAAAACGCCGATGCATGGTTCAACATCGGCTATTGCAAATACAGCCTGGCGCGCAAGGCCCGGCTCAAAAACCTATCACACCGCGAGATCCGCGGCATCGAAGAAGCCGCGGCCGAGGCGCTGGAACACGCGCGCAAAGTCGAGCCAAATCACCAGATGTCGATTTTCCTGCTGGCCAAGGTCTACCCCAAAATTCCTCAGATGGCCAAGGCGGCGGACGTGTGGTATACGATCATCGAGCAATGGCCGGAATCCCCGGAGGCGCGTCAGGCCGAGCGCGACCTGAAGAACTTCGGCCTGCCCCTGAAACGCCCGCAGGCTCCCGAATCGAATGGCTGAAAAAGTTTATCAATTCGAAGAATTAGATAGCGCGAATCCGGCGATCTCGGCGATCTCGCAGGCGCTTCTCTTTTTCATTATTCAACCGGATGTGTGTTCACCGCTTCCATGATCTCGAAATATGCCGGGTGGGACTGATCAACGTCCTTGAATTCCTGTGCGCCTTTAATTTTAGCTCCGCATTTTCTTTGCAGCATCTTGTTGACAGCTGTAACGATCTCTGCGCGGGTCATCAGCGCGTCAGGTTGGAATGATCCGTCGAAGCCGGCCTTCATCCAACCTTGCGCCGCCACTGAACGAATCGCCTCCGCATGCGGCATGTTGGCTGTAACGTCGGAGAAATTATCGCCGCTTTTTACATCCAACCTGTTCATCCGCGCCATAAAGTCCGCGAACTCGCCTCTGGTAATGTCATCATCCGGCCTGAATTTATTGCCGTCAGCAGTGATGAATTTCTTCATAGCCATATAGGCCACGTCATCATAATACGATGCGCCGGGAGCGACATCGGAGTAGCCGCACTGATAAGCGCCTTTGTCGGTGTAGTCGTTCACCAGCCTGGAAAGCAGTGACGCCGCTTCCGCTCTTGTCATATTCTTACCCGGTTTGAATGTGCCATCCGCATAGCCTTCGATGTAAGCCACATGATAGTCCGGGCTGTAAGCTTCTATCCGCTCGCCGAAGATTCTCAGTTCGCTGATTTCGAAGATATGATAAGGCTTTCTGGGCATGAAGAAACGCAGATACCGGTAAGCGTTATTTTTCTCTTCTGCTTTAACCTTTAAGATCTGCATATCAGGAGATTTTTTTGCCGCGTTCCCGGTCAGGAGCGTCCAGTTTGCATTGTCATTGGAGCCGTATACAACAGCCTCCGCGACCCTGATGGGAAAGCCATCCCGGGCTTGAATGCCGAATGAGTCCGCTTTGACCTTGAATCTGTTGCCGAAATCCATCGTAACATTTTTATCATCTCCCCAAACGCCTCCCCACGTCAGGGGATCGCCATCCGCCATCTGCCTGCTTCCGCGTATATCGCAGGACCACGTCTTGCAATAATCCAAACTTCCGTCAGTCAGTTTTGGGGTCAACAACGTTAATTGGTTCGCGGCCTTTTGCAGCGCGGCAAGGCTCCTCGCTTTCAACGCCGCGTTGAAGGCTTCTTCCGTCGCCGACTCATATTTCTCATGGGGATCATACGCCGTTGCCACGAAATCCAACGCCCCCTGCAAATCCTTCGCGACATGGATGTTTACGGGTATGGTGTTGACCGCGACGCTGTTGCGCGCGGTGATATATATTGTGTGATCTCCGGTTTGGCCAGTGGGCGGCGTCCATGTCAGTCGTCCGGATGCGCTGTCAAGCGCAGCGCCCGCAGGCAGATTGTGCGCGGCATATTCGACCTTTTCCTGATCGCCTTCGAGGCTTGCCTGGTCAAATTTATAGGCGACTGCAGGTGATTTCGGATCAATACGTTCACCATTGGCAAAGACGGTGTTTAAGGCTTTGATTTCATGCGGCGTCAGAGCTTTATTGAAAATCGTAAATTCATCCACCATTCCAGCCAGATAAGGATCCGGCCATTGGGATTTTCCGATGTAATTATTCGGCGTTTTCCCCAGACTGGACGGCTTCAATGTCAGTTTCGAATTTCTTCCCGCCTCCTCGCCATTCACATACAGAATTCCAGTATTGCCTGATAGCGTGACCGCCACATGCTGCCATGAACCGGTGGCAAGCGGTTCCTTGGCGATGATAGCTTGTTCGTTTCGACTGCCGGAGGCGGTGATGGAAAACTTTACAGCTTTTCCGTCGCTGGGCGCCAGAAACATATATTGGCTGGTGTTATGTCCAAAGTCAAAAATGCGCGCCCAGGTGTCGATCTGATCAAGTTTAACCCAGGCGCTGATTGTAAAATCATCCAGATCGCTGACGATTCCTTCCGGCAATTTGGCGTATTGCTCCTTGCCGTTCAGACTCAGAGCGGCGCCATTTTTTTCGGGCTTCCAGTTCGCTCCACCTAAGAGATGCTTATCCGGACATGTCGCCGTAAATGACTTTTCAATGGCGGCGCCGGCATAGGTTGGAATTGAATTGTTTTCCTTGGGAGTATCAAAAGTCAGCGGCAGAACCTCATCCGGCTTCGTGTCAATACGATCAAAGTCAATTTTTGCGGGGCCTTCCAGCGAAGTCGCTTCGAGATATAAAATATCGCCGGCGCCGAAGTCAGTCGTCACATATTCCCATTCATTGTTGGTATCCGGAATATAGATGGTTTGCAGCGATCCCTTTTTTGCATAGTCTTCACCTGTGAAGAAATTCAGTTTTACAAAATGATCGGCGCGCACCCGCAGCCCTGAGCCGGATGGAAAACCGGCAAAGACCACCATAGTGCGCGGGTTTTTGTTTAATTCCATTCTTACATAACCTGTGCCGTCGGCGTCTTTCTTGACTGACAGAGGAATGTCTTCCGGCGATCCCGGATAGATATCGCCGGGCATTGCATTGCCGGACAGATCCACAAAGCTGTATTCAAATTGAATTCCTTCCACCAGCGCACCCTCCCTGGATATTTCCAGCGGAGGAAGTTCTTTCGCCAAAGCGCGTTTTGCTTTTTCTGTATCAGGTTCGGCTTCCGAGGATTTCTCGGGAAGACCGGCCCAGAAATCGAATATATTGTTATGCAGCGTGTCAATGTATACGCCTGATCTGGCGCGGTATTCCTGTGCGATGCTGAAGGTTTGCATAGCTGTCTTGATATAATGATACGGGCCGGCGTCCATATCGAATCCCACGCCTTTGAAATAATAGTATCCGGCGGGAATTCCGTTTGTGCCGCCAAGCCGGCCTCTTTGGTGGTGACTGATCTGGTCATACGTCACCATATTGTCCGGCGACGATTCGGAGTATGTCGGTATCCAGGGTAGTCCGTATCCCAGATTGTATTTTGCAAACAGCGCAGCGCCTTTGATTATACGATCGTCCAGAAAATGGATGGGCGAAACGCCGTTCGCTTTGCTGGTGACTGTGCCATCAACCGGATCAACTTTCGTTTTTTGAAAATCAATGGTTTTCGCCATCATTAGCAGATTGTCGACATTGCCGCCGGCGTGAGGTTGATCCCGGCCCATCTCCACGACCTGCAAATTCGGCTCGACGGTTTCACCGGTTTTATCATTGCGGGTCACGATGCGAAATTGCTGTTTGATCGAACCGTTTTTCCCTTGATTTTCGGTTGTGGCATTGACCGTAGTCCACTCGACGGCTTGCTTGTAGCCTTCCAGGTCGTCCGCCATGATCGTGGATGCCAGGTAGCCCATGATGGCATAGGAATGTTGATTCATAAAGTAGTAGTTGCGTTCAATGCAATTTTTACGGATCGGCATCATGCAGTAAGTTTGCAATGCATTGATCATTTCCGCGGTGACTGCGAGGCTTTCATCCTGAGGCGTGGTGTAGCGCATAATATCGGCGACAGCGCACATGGTATAGACGGGCTTGCCGATTTTGATATGGGCATCGGCAAAATTCCCGGGGAAGAAACTCTCTCCGGTTCTCGATCCATACCATTTTATGATATCGACCGGGAGTTTCCGGTATTCTTCGTCGCCGGTCGCCACATAGAGTATGGTTTGCGTCCACGCCAATTGTGCGTCATGAGTAAAGCCGCTGATGCCGCCATTGTTCACGATTTGACCGACATGCCGGGGGCTTTGATTCGGATTCGCATATCTTGTGCGGCGCAGCCCCTCAAAATAATCCACCCAGGGCGAAACGCCGGCGATCACCTTTTCACGCATGACAGACAAGGTCTCAGCATTGCAACTGATGCCCGGATGAACAAATCCCTGCGGAGATATCGTTTCTTCCAGTTTTACTACATTGTCCATAATAATGGCGTCACTTTCCTGTGCTGACACTGAAGCCGCGCATGCAAACAATGCGACACACAAAGTTAATCCTGACAAAATAGGCAACGCTCTTATCATCGTTATTTTCTCCATTTATTCACCTGCACATTTCCCCAACCCGCCTGTAAGAAAAGGCATGTTGATTCAAAACTGAAATATCGTGGAGCACGGCATAGACGCAGATATTTAATGGGAAATGTAATCTCAAAGCAACGAACTTATGCTGTCGCCTTTCCAAAACGATGCACTTTTTGAGTGATCTTTTGCAAGCTCTTCAGCTCGACAAAAAATCGCAAATCAATTATTTAAGAATTTTGTCCGCTTTGGGTAGGCGTATTTCGAATCGAGCGTTTGTCGATGGATCTTCCGCCAGCTGGATTGTTCCCTGGTGCGAGGCGATGATGCGCTCGACAATGGCAAGGCCGAGACCGGCGCCTGTATCCTTGGTGGTGAAGAAGGGATCGAAAACACGACCGGCGATTTCAGGCGGGATGCCGTATCCGGAATCGGACACGATGATCTTGATGATTCCATCAGACTCTTCCTGGGCTTCGATCTGCAGCCATCCGTTCTTCCCGATGGCCTCAATGGAGTTGAGCAAAAGGTTCATGAGAATCTGACGCAGGTGGGATTCCTGGATTTTCACAGAGATTTCCGGATCGTTGAAAGAGCAGCGCAGTTCGATGTTTTGCTGCGCCAGTTGATGACTGAAGAGCTGCTGGATTTTGTTTACGACATTTTCAACACGGCAAAAGCGAGGCTCATCATCCTGCTGCTTGCCTGCGTCGCGTGTGAATTCGAGGAAGCGGGTGACGATTTGATTGAGACGCTCGGTTTCCTCGAGCAGCACGGCGAGGAAGTCCGGACGGTCGGGATCATCAGGCCGCTCCGGCGCTAAGCTTGCCGAGGGCGGCGAGGCGTTCAGAGCGGTGAAGGTGCTCCTCCATGGCGAAGAGCTCTTCGGTTTTTTGGCGCAACTTTTCGTAGGCCGCAGCTTTTTCTTCACGCGATTGCTTCTCGATTTTCAGTGCGCGTTGCGTGCGTTCGGAAAGGACGCCGACCACGGCGCCAATGACGTGATACATGATGAGTTCCAGCGCGCGGAAATAGACGGAATACGGCGAATGCCATCCGTGAAAGGCGTGTGGAGCGTAGGGGATCGAGATGATCAGCGCAGTCAGCAATCCGCCTTTCCAGCCGAACCATAAGCCGCCCAGCACGATGGGAATATAGTACGCTCGTCCCAGGATTTCATGGACGGGGCCGATCTGCGGGCTGAGCGTATAATGCAGTGCGGTGATGATGATAACCAAGACGCCGATGATGGCGGTTTTATGTCCAGTTTTCATGATTGCTTGCCTTTGACCTTCGAGCCGTATTTCGGCACGATGCCGTGTTTTTGCAGGCGATAGATGAAGGCCTGGCGGTTCATACCGAGCAGTTCCGTGCCTGCGGTCTGGTTGTGTCCGCTCTGCTCCCAGGCGGCCTGCAGCAGTTTCTTTTCCAGTTCCTCCAGTTCGATGCCATCCTGCGGTATGGTGACCGGTCCGCCGGACAACAGCGATCCGGTCAAGGATTGATCGGATTTTATGCCGGATAGCATGATTTGCTCGGCGCCGATGATGCGTAGCTCCGGATGCAAGGCGCAGACGCGCATGAAGATGTTCTCCAGCTCGCGGACATTGCCGGGCCATGGATGCGCGCGCAAAGCGGCAAGGGCTTCCGGCGAGAGTCCGGCGCCTGGCGATCCGTGCTTGGCGAGGAAATGTTTGGCGAGTGTTTCGATGTCGTCCAGGCGTTCGCGCAGAGGCGGGACGTTCAAGGGAACGACCGCCAGACGATAAAACAAGTCCTGGCGGAATCCGCCGGTTTTGATGCGCTCCTCCAGCGGCTGATTAGTGGCGGCGAGGACGCGCACATTGACGCGGCGGGGTTGGCTTTCACCGACGCGAGTGACTTCGCTTTCCTGCAGCGCGCGCAGGAGTTTGGCTTGCAGGGCGAGCGGCATGTCGCCGATTTCGTCGAGGAACAGTGTGCCGTTGTCGGCGGCTTCGAATTTGCCGATGCGGTCTTCCACGGCGCCGGTGAAGGAGCCCTTGCGATGGCCGAACAGTTCGGATTCGAGCAACTCGCCGGGGATGGCGGCGCAGTTGAGCACGACATATTTTCCCGACAGCGCGCGCGGGCTGTCGTAATGCAGGGCGCGCGCGACGAGTTCCTTGCCCGCGCCGGATTCGCCGCGAATCAAGACGGGGACGTCCGCATCCGCCAGGCGCGTGATGGTTTCGCGCAGGTTTTGCATCGCCTTAGAGGCGCCAATGAGCTGATCGACGGATCGGCCTTCCGCCAAACGTTCGCGCAATTCCTGATTTTCACGCACCAGGCGCTGCCGGTCAAAAACGCGTCTCAGCGCCAGAGCGAGCTCCTCCCGGTTGATCGGCTTGGTGATGTAATCGATCGCTCCTTCGCGCATGGCGGCCACGGCGCTCTCGATCGTGCCGAACGCGGTCAGCACGATCACCGGCGGCGGAGATGGCCTTTCGTGAAGTTAGCGCAGGAATTCCATGCCGTCCATCACGGGCATCTTCAGATCGCTCAGGATCACGTCGGGCTGAAAAGCATCGAGCTGGGCCAAGCCTTCCTTGCTGTTTTCCGCAACGGTTACTTTGTAGCCCTCATCTTTAAGCAGATAGGCGGTGACGTTGCGAAAATTCTTATCATCGTCGATGAATAAAATTTTCTGATCCCGTTGTGCCATACTGGGCTCTCCTGAACGCCGATGGTATGGAAACATCAGCAAGCTTTGTTCCAACCGGAATCGAGATCAAACATCGTCCGATTTCCATTGAATCCTTAATTTTGCATTAACTGTTGCTGGACTTCAAGCATGGAGATGCTGCAAATCCAGCACGGCTAGTGTCTTTTTGTGCAGGATTGACTGTAAATCAGGCACATAAAGCGAAATTTCCCATGTTTTCCGCTGGCATGAATCATGCGGATTTATTTTGTCAACGAACATGAGGATCGAAGATGAAAACTCCACATTCACGCGCCATTCAATTGTTGGGCTTGTTTGTCGTGGCGGCGATGGCGACATCCTGTTCGCGCGCCATGATAGCAGAATCGATTGCTCAGGAACGATTTGAGCGTCCGGTGCTGGCGATTGATGGCTTGAAACAAGGAACGCCTGCTCCTGCGATCTCGAGTTCATTCGCTCCGGCAACACGCGTTTTCTCGCTGGAGGATGCCATTTACATCGCGCTGCTGGAAAATCCGGAATTGCGGGCGGCGTATGATGAATTTCAGGCGAAGCTGCAGAAGATTCCGCAGGCGCGGTCGATGCCCGATCCGATGATCAGCTACACGCAATTCGTCGAGAGCGTGCAGACGCGCACCGGCGAACAGCAATTCAGCGCGGGGCTTTCGCAGAAATTTCCCTGGTTTGGAAAATTAACGCTGCAGGGCGAAATCGCCAACGCCGAAGCGCAGGCGGCGTTGGAGGCGTATCACGCCCAGGCGCTGGATGTCATAGAGGAAATGACGCAGGCCTATCACAACCTGGCGTTCGAGCGCGCGGCGCAAAGATTGACAGAGGAAGAGCGTGAATACTTGAGCCAGTTCCTGCAGGCGGCTGCGGCGTCATACGCCAGCGGCGGTCAGGGCCGCCTGGCGGTGTTGAAGGCGCAAACGGAAATCAGCCGGGTGAACAATGATCTGGCAGGTTATGCGGCGCGTATCCGGACGCTGGAAGCGCAGCTGAACCGGTTGATGAACCGCGATGCGGCGACTCCATTGATCGTTGCGGAGCATGATCCGGCGCGGCTGCTTGATTTGCGCAATGCGGATTTTATCGGACAGGCGTTGGCGAACCGGCCGGAGCTGAGGCGGCTGGATTGGATGATCGAGAAGAGCGAGCGGCAGCATGATCTGGCGCGCAAGGATTACTGGCCGGATGTGACGTTTGGTGTGAATTACATCGGTATCGGCGGCCGTCCGGATGATCCGGCGATGGCTCCGTTCGACGAAGGCAAGGACGCCTGGAACGTGGCGGTGATGTTCAACCTGCCGTTGCAGAATCCGCGCCGCCGGGCGCAACTGGCCGAGGCGCGAATATGGAAGGACAAGGCGGAGCATGAGAAGGAAGCCGTGACGGACCGCATCGAAGAACGGCTGGACTCGCTGCAAAGCCTGCTGCGAAGTTTGAACGATCAACTGGCGTTGTTTGAGAACAGCTTGCTGCCATTGGCCGGCGAGATGTTCGAGACCAGCCGGGCGGATTATGAAACGGGAAAAATGACCTTTCTCGATCTGCTGGATGCGGAGCGTATGTTGCTGCGGGTGCGGATGGATTACTTGAAAGCGGCGCGCGATTACAACCTGGCTGTCGCCGAGCTGGAACGGACGGTGGGAGCGAAGTTACAGGTTCAGGCGCCGGATTCCATCGAGGGTGGATGACCATGAAGACAATCGGAAACATGCTGAAAAATGCGACGCCGGCGATGAAGCAGCTGGCGCTGATCGGGCTGATCCTCGCCGCGCTGTTTTTCGGGATCAATCTCGGCGCGCGGTTCGCATCCGAGAAAACGATGCCTGTCATGGCCGCCGCGGATGAAGGCGTGGAGCACGATCATGGCGCGGAGAGCGCGGTAGGCGAGGCGGGTAAAACGATCTGGACTTGCTCGATGCATCCGCAGATTCGCATGGACAAGCCGGGCAAGTGTCCGCTGTGCGGCATGGACCTTGTTCCAGAAAAAGTATCGCCGGGTAAAAAGCCGGCAAAGAAAAGCGGCGAGCCTGCCGGCTATGCCTGCGCGATGAATTGCGTGCCGCCCTTGCCGCATCCGGGCAAGTGCTCGATCTGCGGGATGGAAATGCAGCCGATTTTTGCGGATGCGAACACGGGAAGCGATTCGTCGCGGCGCATGACGATGTCGGATGAGGCGAAGGCGATTGCGAAAATCGAGACCGCGTCTGTGGAGCGCCGGTGGGTGGAGAACGCCGTGCGGATGGTCGGCGTGGTGGATTACGACGAAACGCGGCTGGCGGATGTGACGGCGTATGTGGGCGGGCGGCTGGACCGGCTGTTCGTCGATTTCACCGGCACGCAGGTGCGCACGGGCGACCACATGGTGGAGATTTACAGCCCGGACCTGTTCGCATCGCAAAAGGAACTGCAGGAGGCGAAACGGGCGTTGGATAGCATGAATCCCAATACGCTTCCGGCGGTGAGACAAGCGAGCCGCGCGACCCTGGATGCGGCGCGCGAACGATTGCGGCTGTGGGGATTGACCGGGGAGCAGATCGCTCAGCTCGAATCGGCAAGCGAACGGCAGGAAAGGCTGACGATCCATGCGCCGATTGGCGGCGTCGTGATCAAGAAGCACGTGCAGGAAGGCGCGTATGTCAAGACGGGCGACCGCATTTACACTATCGCGGATCTTTCGCATCTATGGGTGAAATTGAAAGCGTATGAGAGCGACTTGCCGTGGCTGCGGTATGGGCAGGATGTGGTTTTCACCGCCGAGGCTTATCCCGGCGAGGCGTTTCATGGGCGGATTGTGTTTATCGAGCCGGCGCTGAACGCGATGAGCCGCACAGTGGACGTGCGGGTGAACGTGGACAATGCGGATGGCAAGCTGAAGCCGGGAATGTTCCTGCGTGGCGAGGTGAAATCGCGGCTGGCCCAGGGCGGCAAAGTGATCGAACCAAAGCTGGCAGGTAAATGGATTAGTCCGATGCATCCGGAGATCGTGAAAGACGGACCGGGGCAATGCGATGTGTGCGGGATGGATTTGGTTCCCGCTGCGGAGCTCGGTTTCGTCGCCGCTGTTGAGGAGACGCCGCCGATGGTTATTCCGGCCACGGCGCCGCTGATCACCGGCAAGCGCGCGGTGGTTTATGTCGAGGTTCCCGGCGTGGAGCAGCCTACATATGAGGGGCGCGAGGTGACGTTGGGTCCGCGCGCCGGGGATTTTTACATCGTGCAGCATGACCTGGAGGTTGGGGAGAATGTCGTGACACGCGGCGCGTTCCGCATCGACTCGGCGCTGCAGATCGTAGCCAAGCCCAGCATGATGATTCCGCAGAACGGCGGAGCGAAACAATAAAACTCAATCGACAATGTGCAGATCGAACATCGTTCGATTTTATAAATAAAAAAAGGAGAATAATCATGTGTCTCAATCGATCAATATTCGGCGCTTCCTGCGTCGCAATCGCTTTTATGCTTTCCATCGGCGTTCATCCGTCGATGGCCGCTGAGACGAAGGACAAGGCGAATGATCATGCCATGCATGCGGCGGAACCCACCGGAAGCACAGAGGAAGACGCTGCGAAATTAATTGAGGCGCAGTCGTGATGAACGACATGCCTTTAGGCGATGACGCAATCAATTATTTGCACGAAGGTCGCCTGATTCGTTTTTGCTGCAAAGGTTGCCAGGCGGATTTCGCAAAATCGCCGGAGAAGTATCTTAAAGCGCTGGATGCTGCTGTGATCAAGAACCAGGTGGATAAATATCCGCTGGATACATGTGTCGTTTCCGGCGCGCCGTTGGACGGAATGGGCGCTCCCAAGGATTTTGTGTATCGCAATCGGCTGGTCCGTTTTTGCTGCTCAGGTTGCGAAAAGACGTTTCTGAAAGATCCGGCCAAATATCTGGAGAAGATCGACGCAGCGATGGCAGAGTAAAAAACGCGGCTTAGAGCATTCACACGGGTGCATGTCACTTAAGTTACGGAGGCCAATCTCTTTAATCATGGCTCCTTATTAGCGCTGAAGGCGCTGCGTATCACAGCCCAGGCCAGAGCAGCGAAAGGCGCCTGCGGCGCGTTTCGCCATGCAGTTGTTGGTTTGGTTCTCCGCTTGCGGCCGTGAGCGCCGGCCTGGGTAAGCGTTAAAAAACGTCTCCAGGCTGGCGGGTTTTTTGCCCTGCAAAAATCATGACATCCGTGTTTTGCAATTCCGTAGCTTAAGAGAATTACGCCCTCATCCGCACGATGACGCCATCTCTGTCAATGCGCCGTAGATACAGGATTATCGACCATGTCCACGCACAATACTGAACATCGATCCTTGCTGGATTCCTTGATCTGGTTTTGCCTGCAAAAAAAGCTGGCGGTGACGCTGATCACGGTCGCTTTCATCGCCTGGGGAGTAATGGTCGCGCCGTTCGACTGGTCGCTGGGCGGCTTTGTGCCGCGCGATCTGGTGCCGGTGGATGCGATTCCGGACATCGGCGAGAACCAGCAGATCGTCTTCACTGAATGGATGGGGCGCTCGCCGCAGGACGTGGAGGATCAGATCAGCTATCCGCTGACGGTTTCGCTGCTTGGCATCCCGGGCGTGAAGACGATCCGCTCTTACTCGATGTTCGGCTTTTCGACGATTTACGTAATCTTCAAGGAGGACGTGGAATTTTACTGGTCGCGGACGCGGGTGCTGGAAAAGCTGAATAGCCTGCCAGCCGGGATGCTGCCGCCTGATGTGAAGCCTGCGCTGGGGCCGGATGCCACGGCGATGGGGCAAATCTTCGTAAGCCTTTAGCCAAGTGTCACGGTTTGCGCCTCAAAACCACAGCGGACAGGTTTTAAACAAACCAAAAAAGAGATAGCTCGCC
>JAFGJS010000088.1 GCA_016928995.1 Candidatus Sumerlaeota bacterium
CGCGTCCAGGAGCCTGAAGTGGCTGGCGCAGAGGCCGCGCTCGAGATGATCCGCCAGCGCAGACCGGAATTCATTGACTTCGAGAATTGGCAAAAATTGGACGCGCTGGAACTGAAGCGGGGTCAGGAAACCGGACGGCCGCGGGTGAAATTCACCAGCGTCCCGGAGATCATGCAAGCCCTGAATCGCTGATCACGCGTTGACGTCTATTGGATGGAACAAGCCGCTCTCCGTTGCGAGGGCGGCTTTTACATTGATCCCTGGCGTATTCTCATCCTTCGAGCAGGTGTTGAACCAAAATCTTGACGCCGATCCCGATCAGCAGCAATCCGCCTGCGATCTCCACTCTTTTCTCCAGCAGATGCCCGAACATCGCGCCGATGTATGCGCCGGCGAATGACATGACAAAGGTGACTACGCCAATGATCAGCGCGGGGAGCATGATGCTGACGTTGATGAACGACAGCGTCAGTCCGACCGCCAGCGCGTCGATGCTGGTGGCGATGGACAGGACGAACAGCACGTATTTATTCAACGGATCGAACGATTTTTCCTCGTCTTGTTCACGGCAGGCGTCGTAAATCATCCTTGCGCCGACGATGAAGAGCAGAATAAACGCGATCCAATGATCGCAGCAGGCGATATAAACCTTGATCCCCTGGCCGGCGCCCCAGCCGATTAGAGGCATCAAGCCCTGAAATGATCCGAAGCAGCACGCGATGAGCATGGCATGACGGACGTGCAGCTTCGTGATGGCGATTCCGCTCGAAATAGACACCGCAAAGGCGTCCATCGCCAGCGCCAAAGCAATAATCACTATCGAAAAAATGGACATATTAAAAAACGGCTCCACTATCCCCTGCGCAAACGCGGATTGGCAACCAATCATATCCGTCGCTGGCATGTCAAAACAATAAACCGAGGGAAAGCATAGCAGACGGATTTTCCGCGTTTTCCGCTTGAACACTGCGCATGGCTCCGGCAGCATCGCATTCGATCTTGAATGCGCGAGGAACGTCATGGAGTTTGAACCTGTCATCGGTTTCGAGGTGCACGCCGAACTGGCTACGGCGACCAAAGTGTTTTGCGGCTGCAAGAACGAATTCGGCGCATCGCCCAACACCAACGTCTGCCCGGTTTGCCTGGGCATGCCCGGAGCGCTGCCCGTGCTGAATAAAAAGGCCGCCGAGTTCTCCGTAATGGCCTCCATGGCGCTGAATTGCGAGATCACCGAGCACTCCACGTTCGACCGCAAGAATTACTACTATCCCGACCTGCCAAAGAATTACCAGATCAGCGAGCAGTACAACATCATCGGCGTGAACGGCTGGATCGACATCCCGGTCAATGGCGAGCCGCATCGCGTGCGCATCAACAACGTCCACCTCGAAGAAGACGCGGGCAAGAACGTGCACCCGGAAGGCGCGCACGTGGATTACAGCCTGGTGGACCTGAACCGCGCGGGGGCGCCGCTGTTGGAGATCGTCAGCGAGCCGGACATGCGCACCAAGGAACAAGCGCTGAGCTACATGAACACGCTGCGCAACCTGCTGCTCTACACCGGCGTGTCCGAGGCGCAGATGCAAAAAGGGCAGCTGCGTTTCGAACTGAATATCTCCGTGCGGCCGAAAGGGAGCACGGAACTTGGCTCCAAGGTCGAACTGAAAAACCTGAACTCGATCCGCACCGTGCTGCGCTGCATCGACTACGAATTCGAACGCCAGACCGAGCTGGCCGAACGCGGCGAGCGCATCGCGCAGGAGACGCGGCTGTGGGACGAGGCGGCCTGCGTCACGCGCACCATGCGCAGCAAGGAAGGCTCGCCGGATTATCGCTACTTTCCCGATCCGGACTTGGTCGAACTGCACCTGACGCCGGAATGGCAGGCGGAAATCCGCGCTCGCATCCCGGAATTGCAGCACGCCAAGTGCGAGCGCTTCGAACGCGAGTATGAACTCTCGCACTACGACGCGGACGTGCTGACGCAGAGCAAGCCGGTGGCGGATTACTTCGAGGCCGCCGTGAAGCGCTGCAACAACGCCAAGGGCGCGGCGAACTGGGTGATCAACGACGTGATGCGCGTGCTGAACGAAGGCGACGCCGAGGACGCCAATCCATTCGACCTGAAGGTGACACCGGATGCGCTGGGCGAGCTGCTCGAACTGATCGACCAGGAGAAGATCAACCGCTCCGTGGCGAAGAAAATTTTCCCTGAAATGCTGGAGACCAGCAAGGCGCCGTCCGTAATCGTGAAGGAAAAAGGGCTGGAGCAAATTAGTAATACGGATACGATCGAACTTCTTGTGGATGAGCAGCTCAATGATCCTGCCAATGCATCCGCGATCGCAGACTTTACGAGTGGCAAAGAAAAAGCCATCGGCCGCATCGTCGGCCAAGTGATGAAAGCCAGCCGCGACCAAGCTAATCCCCAAATGGTTAACGACCTGATCCGCAAGAAATTATTGGGAGAATAATCAAATTCTTATCTTACTTCTGTTTCGACAGCCACTAACATACTATTACAAAATGTTATCATTTCTTCAATTTTCGCGATACAACTACTGATATTATCTTCGGTAATTTCCCTATACCCATAATGCATAATTTTATTCCTAAAGGTTACTACTGATTTACATTGCTCAAAAACATCATCAGATGGAAGACTGATACTATCTGGCTTTAAGAGTTTCAACGTTGTTTTAATATTACCTGTCAACCCTATCTCCTTAATCCAGTTGTCAATATCCGTTTTTGGAATCTCCTTTTTTTGAGCAAGTGAACGTATCGTGTTTGAAACAGATATTTCTAGTGCAATAACTGCATTAAGCGTTGCATAAATATAATTCTTATAGTGGATATCACGTTTGGCATCTGATATAAATTTTAAATATAAATCAATATCTTGGCTGAGTGTTCTTTGTAATTTCACATGATCCTCATCCGACCTCAATTGCTGTCTTGGTGTTAATCCACCTTGCGAAAAAATGAACATTACACCTTTTATCTTTTCACTGATTGCCGTTGTATTTTCAGACGGAGATTCTATAATTGGAGGTTCAATAAAGTCATCGTATTCGTAATAGTTTTTCAATCCGTATCGGTTGAGACAAATTCGTGCTGCATCGATAAAATTATTAAGTGCTTGAAAAAAATCCTTTTTGTATTCTTCAAAGGCTTCATCGATCTCCAATTCTTTCTCTGAAAGGTGTGGAATTCTTACTTCAACTTGAGAGAATCGAAAGTGACTAAATTTATCGGATCTTATCTCAAATCCCTGGGCTCCTGCGACAAGTGGACTTTTGTTTTTTTCTACATTCTTTGTTGCTATTGTAATCTGTGTATTTTCTTTATATGGCAAATAGAAAGTTCGATCATCTAAGTGTAAGCAAATTGGAAGCATTACCGTTATTGTTACATGATTATTAGACATTCTAATATACCTTAATAATCGGCTTCTCGTCAAAAACTTTTATAAATGTATTTTTATTTATCTGCTATTTTCAGTTACTGAGGAGATGGCGGCGCGGATGTGATCTTCCCGGAGCGACGGATATTCGCGCAGGATATCCGCGTTGGTTTCGCCAGCGGCAAGATTATCGAGCACGACGGAGACAGGGATGCGCGTGCCGGTGAAACAGGCCGTTCCGTGCATTACATTTCGATCCACGCTGATCAATGTTCGCCAGTCCATGTCATTCTCCTTCGCCAATATACGAAAAAGTATATTCTGAAATGCATAATTGTTGCAATGAAATTATCGAATCCCCGGTTTGGTCTCAGGCGTAGATTTGCGGGATTGATTCGGGTAGGATGTGCACGTGGGAGTGTTCTTGCGTGACGTCGCGATAGTAGACGTGGAAGCAGGACTTGCATGGCTCTGTTTCTTTCTCTGTGCCGATCGTGTTGCGCAGTTTCCGCATCTCCAGACTGTTCCAGTAGGAGTGGAAATCCTTGCCCAGCCACGATCCGGTTTTATCGTTATACACACAGCATGGCATGATGAAGCCGTCCGCACGATAATACAGAAACTCCCACGGCTCGAAGCAGCGCTCGATGGCGCGCGTTTTCTTGGTTGGATCGGAGAACTTCGGCATGTGCTGAAACTCCATGCCCACCTCTTCCGCCGTGCGGATCGCCTCGTCCACATAACGGTCAGAGAGCTCCTGGGAATAAAAGAGCGACTGGTCGCGGATCTCTTCGGAGTATGCGGTCATGTAATCCGCGGAAACGGATGACACGCCGAGCTCCTGCGCCAGGCGGATGAAGTCCGGCAGCTGCTCGATGTTGCGCCGCATCGCGACGAACGACATCTGGATGTGCGGATGATCGGCGCCGACGGCTTTCTTGTACGCGACCATGTCCTTGATGTGCCCTACGATGTTTTCCCACTGATTGACGTGCCGGATGGCCTTGTAGGTGTCCGGTCGGATCGCATCGAGTGAGATGGTCAGGCGCTTCAGCCCGGAGTCCACCAGCATGCGGTTGTTTTCCGGCGAGAGGAGGATGCCGTTGGTGATGAGCATGGAGTGGGTGTAATCCGGCACCGCCGCCAGCATGTCCTTCATATAGTCGATCAGCAGGGTTTCGCCGAAGCCGAACAGACTGAGTTCCTGCACATACTTGAGCGTCGGTTGAATGCGCTGAAACGCGTCGAGCGGAACGGTTGAGCGGTCGCCGTGATAAAAGGATTGGCCGCACATCTTGCAGCGCAGGTTGCATTGATTCGTCGGCTCGAAATACACGCGCCAGGGATAGGACTTCAGTTCGACCGACTTGGCGCGCTTTTCCAGATTGTTCAACGTTCGATTGAAGTGGCTGGCGGCGCCGTCCGGCGCGTTCGCGATGATGAAAGCCAGCGCGTCCCGCAAGGCTGCATAGGCGCTGCGGATCGCTTCGGGCGTCGAATCGTTAAAGCCCCAGCCGTCCTTTTGCTGCAGGTGCTCCAGAATCCGGCGTTCCAGCGCATACACGACCGGGCCGCTGGTGAGCGCTTCGTAATCGCCTGCGGCTCTGGCTTGATCAATCTGCCGCCGGCACATACGCGTCAAGACCCACAGCGCCGGTGACGAGTCTTTCAATGCGCGCAGTACGGAACCCATGCGCCGTTTCTCCCGCGATCTGACGCCATTGCGTCGTAAATTAGATCCGCATTCTCTTCATTCCCTCGAACAGTGTCAAGGGCATAGAACTTCGACCGGCGCTCATGGGCGCATCCTGACTGTATCCTGCGTCGTTTCTTGCTCTTGCTCCTACTCTTGCTCCAAAAAAACGCGCCGTTGCCGTGGATTTCTCTTCCGCAGGGCAGTCGTAAAGTTCCTAATCCCGAATTCGCAAATTTGAATTTGATAAAGAGCGAGAGCAAGAGCAGGAGCAAAAGCAAGAAGTGCAACAATAACGACATGGCACATACTTGATAGCATCCTGATGAATGCATAGCGCGAAAGAGCTATCAAATAAACCAGCGCGAAGCGATTTCTATTCACTCCGCGCGGGCATTAATAATCAGTCAATTGCGATTGGCTGATCGCTGGTCAGGCTGTTTTCGAGAGTTCGAAGGCGTCGTGAATCGTTTGCACGGCGCGGTCGACTTGTTCTTCGGCGATCAGCACGGTGATTTTGATCTCGGACGTGGTGATCGAGAGAATGTTGACGCCGGCCTCGGACAGGGCGCGGAACATCGTGGCGGCCACATCCACATGGGTCTGCATGCCGACGCCGACGGCGGAGACCTTCGCGACGTTGCGGTCGCAAACCACCTCGCTGCCGCCTAGTTCGGCCTTCAACGCTTCGCAGACTTCGAGCGCCTTGGCGCTGTCCGCGCCGCTGACGGTGAAGCCGATGTCGTTGCGCTGGTTGAGCGTTTCGTTCTGAATGATCATATCCACCTGGATATGCTTCTTAGCCAGAGCGGTGAACAGCTTCGCGGCCACGCCCGGCTCGTCGTTGACGTTGCGGATCGTGATTTTCGCTTCGGAGCGGCGAAAGGCGACGCCGCTGATGACGATGTCTTCCATGTTTTCAATCTCCTTGACCACCAGTGTTCCGGGTTCTTCGCTGAAGGTGCTGCGCACGTGCAGCGTGACATTATAGTTCTTGGCGCATTCGACGGAGCGGTTGTGCAGCACGCCCGCGCCTTGCGTGGCGAGTTCGAGCATCTCGTCAAAGGTGATTTGGTCGATCTTGCGCGCGCCAGGCACGACGCGCGGATCCGTGGTGAAGACGCCCAGGACGTCGGTGTAGATTTCGCAGACGTCGGCCTTGAGCGCCGCGGCGATGGCCACGGCGGTCAGATCGCTGCCGCCGCGCCCCAAGGTGGTGATATCGTCGTTTTCCGTCGAGCCCTGGAAACCGGCCACGATGCAGACTTTACGTTCTCCGAGCAGCTGGCTCAGGCGCTCCGTGCTGATCTCGCGGATGCGCGCCTTACTATGCACGAAATCCGTGACGATGCCGACTTGCCGGCCGGTGAGCGAGATGGCTGACTTGCCCATGTTTTCGAGCGCCATGGCCATCAGGGCGATCGTCACTTGCTCGCCAGTGGAGAGGAGCATGTCCAGCTCGCGGGGATGAGGATTGCCACCGCTGACCTCATCGGCCATGCTGACCAGATGATCGGTGGTTTTGCCCATCGCAGAAACCACGACGACGCAATCGTGACCTGCGTCATATTCTCGCGCCACGCGTCGCGCCACGTTGCGGATTTTTTCCACATCCGCAACTGAGGAGCCGCCGAATTTCATCACTTTCAAAGCCACGTGTCTGATTCCTCGCTGGATAGAATGGGCGGAATCAAAAGCAAATTTCCGCATTCCGTCAAGAATTATCATGAAATTTCACGCAATTTTCAACAATCAGCGACATTTGACTGGCAATGGATTACAACCCATAAGCGGTGCAATCCTGAATTGCGATAAATCCGCAGAGGGCAATAACAATGATTGAATCCGCTCCCGTATTCGTGATCTCGAGCAAGCGCCAGGCTAAGCGATAGAGCGTCTAATCGCTAATGAATGTCAAAGACGGCGCTTCCACGAGATCGAAAATAATATACATCCGAGCGTCAGTGTTATTCATCGCTAGGACTGCATGGTCGATATACATGACAGTAAATGATCCAACAGTTTATCCTTGATTAGATTGTTGACGACGCTAATATATTCTTCAACTATTTTTAGAGCCAATTTAAAAATACACTCTACTTTTGCTCATCCCAATCTCTGCTGAATGCAATTCCGCCGTCCCCCCGTTTTTTCAAGGCA
>JAFGJS010000089.1 GCA_016928995.1 Candidatus Sumerlaeota bacterium
AGTCATTCGGATCGTCGGTCAGGTTGTTTTCATGCAATGCGTACTTGATCATGAAGGCGCTCCTTTATAAGTTTGATTGTGGGATCGAATATACGAAGGCTTCTTGCGAGAACTGGCGGAAAATAAAAAAACCGGCAGCGTGATATCGCTCTCTTGATACGCAAAACGTATCCTTCCAAGAATAAAGGGATCGATTTATTCCTTGATTAACCGGCGCAGACGGCTATGCTGTCGCTGACTATCGCAGAGGCGCGAGACAAAGCGAGCGCCGCAAGAAAGGCGGTCGTTCGCATGCCGCCTCATCATGGCGAAGGGCCGTTTGCATATGAAACTACTGAATGGCAAAAAAGGCGTCATCTTCGGCGTGGCCAATTCATACAGCATCGCATGGGCCGTGGCCCAGATGTTCCATCAGCACGGCGCGCGGCTGGCGTTTAATTTCGCCACGGAACGGCTGGAGAAAAACGTCAAGAAACTCACCGAGTCGCTCGACGGCTCCATTACGCTCCCCTGCGATGTCAGCGACGACGAAGCGATCAAACGCTTCTTTGAGCAGCTGGATCAACACGGCTTTGAAGAATTGGATTTCCTGATCCACAGCGTGGCCTATGCCCAGCGCGAAGATCTCGGCCGGTCCTTCTCGCAAACTTCGCGCGAGGGCTTCCGCGTCGCGCACGACATCAGCGCCTATTCACTGACCGCCGTCGTGCAAGCTGCTGGCGACCGGCTCAAGAAACAAAGCTCGGTGGTGACCATGTCGTACCTGGGCGCGGAGCGGGTGGTTCCGAATTACAACGTGATGGGAGTGGCCAAATCCGCGCTGGAATCCAGCGTGCGCTACCTTGCGGCGGAACTGGGCGACCGCCAGATTCGCATCAACGCCATCTCCGCCGGACCGGTGAACACTCTCTCGGCGCGCGGCATCTCCGAGTTTCTCGACCTGCAGAAGCACTTCGCGGAACGCGCGCCGATGAAACGCAACGTGACCCTGGAGGAGATCGCCGGAGCGACTCTGTTCCTTTGCAGCGATTTTTCCACGGGAATCTCAGGAGAAGTGCTCCATGTGGACAACGGCTTCCATATTATGGCGATGTGAGCCGGCGTTCCAACGGCCATCGCGCCGATTTCGCCCGCACAGGACATGCTGATTCATGGCCGATCCCCTTTGCAGCGTCGTCATCGTGGCCTGGAACCGCCGCCGCGAATTGAAACCGGCGCTGGACTCTATCTTTCGCCAAACCATCGCTCATCGCATCGAAGTCATCGTGGTGGATAACGGCTCGGAGGACGACACGCTCGAATTCCTCCAGCATTCCTATGCGGACGCCATTCAGGACGAGCGGCTTCGCGTCTATGCTTTTGAGCGCAACGAAGGCGCCTCGCACGGCCGCAATGCCGGCATCCGTCTGGCCCGGGCGAAACACGTCTGTTTTCTCGACTCCGACGCGGAAATCATCTCGGACAACGCCATCGAACGCTGCCTGGAGCGATTGGCGCAAGGTCTGGAGCGCGCCGTCGGCGGAATGATCTGGTTCGACCGCGAGCGTACGCGCGGCTTTTGTTTTGGAGGCTACATCACGCACGACGGCCATGTGGATTGCCTGCGCACGCAAACGGAACGCGAAAATCCAATGTTTCTCAGCACCTGCTTCTCCGTTTGGGAGAAGACCTTGCTGGAAGAGTTGCGCGGCTTTGATCCGTTCTACTTCTGGGGCATCGAAGACGTGGACTTTTCCGTCCGGGCATATTTTAACGCTCAACGCGGCCGCCGCCGCGCCGCGACGCAATACCATGTGCTGGACGACATCCACGTGCTGCATGAAATGGCGTCCACTGGCCGTAAGTATGAAGCAGGAAACTTTGAAAAGACCTTCATGGACCTGGAGCGCCAGCGGTTGTATCTCGTGCTTTCTTACGGCGGATTGTTTGAATTCTTTCGCAACCTTTTGCGCGGTCCATTCCGCGTCAAGCGATTCTCGGAAGTGGGCTACCGCATGCCCTTCCAGTTTCGCCATCAATTCCTTTCCGCATGGTGGTTCCCCTTGATTCGGCTGATTAAACTGCCGGTGGATTGGCGGAACATGCGGCAAAATCATCTGGCCCGTTCCCCCCATCCGCGCCTGATCGCGGGAAAAAACACTGATAATTCCGTCTGAAATTCATTTAGAAATGTCAGAAAACAATTGCAAAAAAAACTGCGTTTGTATATATACCCGCTGCTTTTTATGATATATTGAAATTTTTATAGTTATATTTTGTTTTGCCTGAAATAAAAGTGGGAGTATGGTCAAAGTGATTAGCGATTATGCCGAAAAACGGCTGCTAATCGGGACGGGGAAGTATTTATTCAATTGTGAACATGATTGGCTTTGCATCCCGCCGGACATCATGGTGGGCAACACACATGCAATTGATCAGGATTCCCAAGGGCGGCTTTACATCTTTCACACCGTGCACCCCGCCAGTCCCTGCAGAAACGCCGTGATTGTGACTGATGCGGAAGGAATCTACCTTGATTCCTGGGGCGAAGAATTCGCCGGCGGCGCGCATGGCCTGATGGTCCATCGCGATGCGGCTGGCGATGAATGGGCGTTCCTCAGCGACATTCATCGCGGCGTGGTGGTCAAGGCCACGCTAAGCGGCGAAACGCAGCTGGTCATCACCGCGCCGATGGCCAGCGGCATCTATGCCTCGCATGAACAATTTCGACCCACCGCCACGGCCGTTGGACCCGATGAACGAATCTATGTGGCGGACGGCTATGGCCGCTCCTACATCCACATTTTCAGCCCCGACGGCGAATGGCTCGATTGCTTCGGCGGCGAGGGCGAAGTGGAAGGCTGCCTTTCCTGTCCGCATGCCATCCGCGTGGATGATCACGATAACCAGCCCCGCTTGCTTGTCGTGGATCGCGGCAACGCCCGGATTCAGTCCTTCTCCCTGGAGGGCGAATCCCTTGGCTGTATACATGGCGATCTGCGCAAACCGTCCGATGTCATCTCATATCGAGGCGGCTTGCTGGTGGCGGATCTCGAGGCAAAACTGACCGTTATCGACGCCAAGGACCGCATGGCCGTGCATCTGGGCGACGGCGGTTCGTTCAATTCGCTGCGCGAGCTTCCTCGCGACCGTTTCCTGGAAGGCCAGTTCATCGCTCCGCATTGCGTGATGAAGGACGCGGCGGAACGCATTCTCGTGGCCGAGTGGGTGCCGCTGGGACGCCTGACCCGTCTGACTCCAATTTGATCCAGGCGCTATACGATTTCCACAGCCCCCGGCAATTTTTGCTAGCCACCCGATAGAAGAACTGACACAATTTCGGTCTATGATGCTCAGACGACAAGACAAATTCAGGTCCAAGCGTATCAATGGCGGACGCAAGCGCATCTCCGACATGGCGCGCAAACGCGTCTATGTGCTGCCCAACATGTTCACCACGGCCAATCTTTTTCTGGGCATGCTGGCGATTATTGAAATCAGTCATTACATTGACGACACCGCGAGCCAGCCCCGTCTCTATCTTCATCGAGCATGCTGGTATATCATCGCCGCCGCGATCATGGACGTGCTCGACGGCAAAGTCGCCCGGGTCATGCGCGCCGAGAGCGAATTCGGCGTCCAGTACGACTCGCTGGCCGACCTGGTGTCCTTCGGCGCGGCGCCCGCGTTTCTGATCTACATCCGTTTCCTGCGCGACATCGCCAACCAGCGCCTCGCCGCACTAGCCACCGTGATGTTCGTCATCTGCGGCGCACTGCGCCTGGCGCGTTTCAACGTCCAGCGCAGCCACGAGGAAAAAAAGCACTTCACCGGACTGCCCATCCCGGCCGCCGCCTGCTCCGTTATTTCAGCCTTCCTGCTGCTCAGCGTCTATGAAATCAATTGGCTCATCCGCGGTCTGCCGCTGCTCATGGTTGTCCTTTCGCTGCTCATGGTCAGCCAGATACCGTATCCCAGCATTAAATCACTCCCGCTGGAGAAAGCCCGTTCGTTCGGCTTCTTCTTCACATTTGTGCTCATCACGATCTTGATTTACGGTCTGAAGGATTTCAAAGAAGCCCTTGTTTTCGGCGCATTCTCCGCCTACCTGGCTTACGGCATTGGGATGGAACTTTACAAACGCATCACCGGCCGGAAACACATCCTGGCGCGCATGCTGGAAAATCCGTCTTTGCTGAATTCCGACGATGACGAGGACGAGGAAAACAACGGCAACGGTTTGGATGTGTCTGATGATGAGAATGGCGGCGACAATACGCATTTCAGCCACGAACCGCGTTGATTACGAAAAACGGAATACCCTCTATGCGACTGATACGTTTTGGCGAAAAATTCGACGAGCGTCCCGGTGTGCTGAATGAACAAAATGAACGCTTGGACTGTTCGCCCTATTTCGAAGATTGGAACTCTGCTTTCTGGGCCAACGACGGCATGCGCCAATTGGAACAGCTGCTGTCAGAAAACGAGCAGGAATTGCCCCGCGTCGCTGCTGACGCGCGCTGGGCCGCGCCCATCGCGCGCCCGGGCAAAGTCGTCTGCATCGGAAAAAACTATCAGGCCCATGCCAATGAACTCGGCGAAGATCCACCGGCGGAGCCTTTGATTTTCATGAAAGCGCCCAACGCAACCATCGGTCCGTACGACACGATCCTGATTCCCCGCCAGAGCCTCAAGACGGATTGGGAGGTTGAATTGGGCGTCGTGATCGGCGCCGAAGCGCGCTATCTTTCCAGTCCGGCGGAATCCCGCGCCTGCGTCGCCGGATACCTGATCGCCAACGATGTCTCGGAGCGGGAATTTCAGAAGGACCATTGCGGACAATGGACCAAGGGCAAATCCTGCGACACGTTCCTGCCGCTCGGTCCCTGGCTGCTCCTCGCGGACGCCTTGGCCGATCCGCAAAATCTCGAGCTCACCCTCGATGTGAACGGCGAACGCCGCCAAACCGGCAACACGTCGGATATGATCTTCGGCGTGGATTTTCTGATTCATTACCTTTCGCAGTTCATGACGCTGGAACCGGGCGACCTGATCTGCACGGGCACCCCGCCCGGCGTGGGTCTGGGGATGGATCCGCCGCAATTCCTCCAGCCCGGCGACGAAGTGCGCCTGACCGTCGCTGGTCTTGGCGAACAGCGCTGCCAATGCCTGCAAGCCTGATCAAAGTTTCAATCATTGATCGGCTTCCAAGAGTAACATTGATTATCGTCTTCTTAAATAATGCTTTTTTGATCAGCAATTATTAGGGCGTGTCGTCAATTGAGCCATACGACAGCGGCCGCGAGGTAGATGGCTCCGAGAAAAATGACGGCTCGTTTGTCATAGCGGG
>JAFGJS010000090.1 GCA_016928995.1 Candidatus Sumerlaeota bacterium
ACCCTCAATTCAGGAGTGACTAACATGAATACCGAACCATCATTGCTCGTAGTCGATGATGAACCTATCGTTTGTGAAAGCTGCGTGCGTGTGCTGAAGCCGCAGGGATATCAGGTTGAGGTCATCAACGACTCACGTCAAGGCTTGGAAATGGCCGTCAACAACACATATGACGCTATTTTGCTTGATCTGAAAATGCCTTATCTTGATGGCATTCAATTCCTGGAGCGGCTGCGCGATCAAAATAAAGACATCCCGGTGCTGATGATCACCGGTTATGCGAGCATTCCGTCGGCCTCGGCGGCGATGCGCCTGGGCGCATGCGATTATATTGCGAAGCCCTTCACGCCGGATGAAATCAGCGTGGCTGTCAGCCGCACACTGGCTACGCGAACCAAGATCGACGAAATAGCGCAAGTGGTTCAGGTGGCGCCTGCACCGCCAGTGGAGAAGGCGCCGGCAACAGAAGACGCCGCAACAGACACCGACACAGTCCGCTTTTATCAGGAAAGCTGGGTGCGCTGCGAGACGCCGGCGATGTTGCGCATTGGCGGTTTCATCAGCCATGAAGCCGGTCTGACGACGACACAGGTGCGTCTGCCGCGTGTTGGAGAGATGGTGTACCGGGGATTGCCAATGGCCGCGCTGTTCCGTTTCAAGAATCCAGCGATTTACATTCCCGCTCCCGCCACCGGCCGAGTCGTGGAAGTGAATTACGCCGTGGCCGACGATCCCTCGGCGCTGTGGAATGATCCATGCGGCGCGGGCTGGATCGCGCGCATTCGCACCCAGGCGGACGATTATACGGAGAACGCCGTCCGCGAGGTGACCGTGATTGGCGCCGAGGATGCGGATCTGAGCGCCACGGCTGAGGCTTTGATCAATTTTGGCTGCAATGTTTCGCGGAGCCATGATGTTCCTTCGCGCGAGCAGCTGATGGCTTCGTCCGATTCGCCGGTGGTGTGGATCGACGCAGTCTCGTTGGGCGCTCTTGGACCTGATATCGTTGAGCGGCTCAATCTCAATGTGCCGGAAGCGAAAATCGTCGTGCTGGCTGATCCGGCTTCCACGCTGGAGAAAAGCTATCGCGCTCGCCGGTTGTTTTACTACGCCGTCGAGGAATTGGGTGAATTCGAATTGAATGAAATTCTGGCCTCCGCTTTCCGCGCGCCGCTGCCGGAGCATCCGAAGTCCAGTCAGTCCAGCCTGCTTCCGCGCTGGATCGACCGCATTGATGTGACGAACCGCGACGGCGACAAGGCGTCTTGCTTGATCGACGGGCAGCTGTTGGACAGTCAGGACGGCCTGGGTTGCCGCTTGGTGAAGATGCTGCTGGAGAAAAATTATCCGGTTGAAACGCTGCATGGGGAAGGCGAATTGACCGGCCAGATGATTCACAATGCGCTCTACGACAATGCACGCGTATTCATTCTCAAATGCGCTGATAGCGGCAGGTTGCCGGGAAGCCTGACGGCCCGGCAGAACGATGAACTCGTCGAAACGCTGAAGGCGCCGAATTGCAAATTGGTCGATCTGACCATGCAGCCGGCGTTGAATGAGAATCTGGTTCAGTTTACTCCGGATGTGATCGAAGCGATGGCCGCTAATCTGGCCCGCATGTTGACGGAGAAGCAGAGCAACTAAGCACGAAGTGCGGCCGCGGCCGCGAGCCGGATTTCACCAGGACGGTCTTGTTTCCAATCAAGCGCCTCTCCAGAGAAACGATTCATTTCCGCGGCAGATATGATGCAGCAGCCCTCCTTTAAGGGAGGGCTGCTGCCTCCTGCTTTCGCTCAAGCGGCGTTTGATGAGAGCAGCCAACATCGAGCACAAGACCGACAAAGACTGAAAACCACAATTTCAATATAAGGAAGGCATCAATGAGCGCGAAGACAGATGTAATGGAAGCGTCCGAACAGAAAGCAGATCCGCGCTGGCGCAGCGTCGAAAAGACTATGCGGCAGCACGGCTATCACGCGAACGGCCTCATCGAGACTCTGCATGCGGTTCAGGAGGCGTATGGCTGTCTGGATGAAGAAGCCCTGCGCAGAATCGCCGCTGAGTTGCGAGTCGCCTTAAGCCACGTTTACGGCGTGGCCACGTTTTATAACTATTTCACCATGGCGCCGCCCGGGCGCCACACCTGCGTGGTTTGCATGGGCACCGCATGCTACATCAAGGGCGCGGGCGAGATCATGGAGCGCATCAGCAAGGAATTCAACGTCGCTCCGGAAGAGACATCCGACGACGGCAACCTGTCGCTGCTCAGCGCGCGCTGCATCGGCTGCTGCGGACAAGCGCCGGCCCTGGTGGTCGACGGTGAAATCTGGGGCGGACTTTCCGCCGACGAAGTGATCGAACGATTAAGGAGAGTTTTGAATGACGCCTGAAGAATTGCACGACCTATGCACCCAAGAACAGGAAGCCGCCGAGCAATATCCGCATCATCTCTATGTTTGCTCGAGCGACCCGAAATCCATCCTGGCGAAAGACTTGCGTCAGGAAATAAAAAAACGCGACAAGGAAAAGACGATCTGCGTCCATGAGGTCGGTTTCATGGGGCTGGGCGCCGAAGAGCCGATTGTGCGCGTCGAGCCGCAACAGGTATATTACCAGCGCGTCGGCGCCGAGGATATTGATGCGTTGTTCGACAGTCTGGATAGCGGAAAATCCATTGAGCGCCTTGCCTGCGAGACCTTGCCGGAATTGCTGAAGCATCAACGGCTGGTAGTGCTGGATAAAAATGATCGAATCAATCCCAACCGGATTGAAGATTACATCGCCTGCGGCGGCTATCAGGCGCTAATGCGCGCGCTGACTGAGCAATCGCCTGCTCAGGTCCTTGAGGAAATCACACAGAGCGGACTGCGCGGACGCGGCGGCGCCGGATTTCCCACTGGTCTGAAATGGAATCTGGTGGCCAAGGCCCAAGGCGAGAAAAAATATGTGGTCTGCAACGCGGATGAGGGCGATCCCGGCGCGTTCATGGATCGCATGATTTTGGAGTGCAATCCGCACCGCGTGCTGGAGGGCATGCTACTCGCCGGTTACGCCGTAGGCGCAAGCCAGGGCTACATCTACATCCGCGCGGAATATCCGTTGGCGATCAAGCGTCTGCGACTGGCGATCAAGCAGGCGCAACGGCTCGGACTGCTGGGTCACCGCATCGGCGAAGTCGGTTTTGATTTCAACATCGAATTGCGGCTGGGCGCCGGCGCCTTTGTCTGCGGCGAGGAGACGGCGCTGCTGGGCTCCATCGCCGGACGTCGTGGAACTCCGCGGCCGCGGCCGCCCTATCCCGCGGAGCGCGGCCTGTGGAACGCCCCGACATTGATCAACAACGTGGAGACGTTCGCCAATATCGCGCCGATCATGAAACACGGCTCCGCGTGGTTCGCCAACATCGGCACGGAAAAAAGCAAAGGCACCAAGGTCTTCGCCCTGGCTGGCCGCGTGACATACACCGGTCTTGTCGAAGTGCCGATGGGCGTGCCCTTACGCGACATCATCTTCAAACTTGGCGGCGGCATTCCGAATCATTGCGAATTCAAGGCCGTGCAAACCGGCGGACCATCCGGCGGCTGCATCCCGGCCGAGCATCTCGACATTTCCGTTGATTATGATTCGCTGGCGCAGGTTGGTTCGATCATGGGCTCCGGCGGCATGATCATCATGGACGAAACATCCTGCATGGTCGACGTGGCCAAGTTTTTCATGGCGTTTTGTTGCGAAGAGTCGTGCGGAAAATGCATTCCCTGCCGCGTGGGCACATCGCAAATGTATCACATCCTTCAACGCATCACCAACGGCCAGGGCACGCTTTACGATCTGGAACTACTAGAGGAACTTTGCGACGTCATGCAAAACACCAGCCTCTGCGGACTAGGGCAGACTGCGCCGAATCCATTGCTCAGCACCTTGCGTTTCTTCCGCCACGAGTATCTGGCGCACATTCTGGACAAGCAATGTCCGGCGAAAGTCTGTAAAATTCATAAAGTGATGGAGGCGGTCTCATGAATGCAACCAGCGTACGAATCGTCACGCTTAAGATCGACGATAGGGAACTCAGCGCGCGGGAGGACCGCACCATCCTGGAAGTGGCGAGGGAAAACCAGCTTGACATCCCTACGCTTTGCCACCTGGACGGCTTGAGCAGTTCAGGCGCCTGCCGTTTGTGCCTGGTGGAGATCACGGGCATCCGCCGGCTGCTGCCGGCCTGTGTCACAACGGTCGGCGAAGGCATGGAAGTCTATACGAACACGCCGCGCATTCAACATTACCGCAAGCTGATTCTCGAATTGCTGTTTTCCGAGCGGAATCACGTTTGCTCGGTGTGCGTGTCGAACGGGCAATGCGAATTGCAGGAACTGGCCCGCAAACTGGGCGTGGATCATGTGCATTATCCATACCTGATGCCCGAGCTGCCGGTCGATGCGTCGAATCCGCGTTTTGTCGTGGATCACAACCGCTGCATCCTCTGCGGACGCTGCACGCGGGCTTGCGACGAAATCGAAGGGGCGCACACCTGGGATATGCGGGGGCGTGGCATCGAGACCCGCGTGATCACCGACTTCAGCGATCCCTGGGGCGCATCGTCCACCTGCACCGGCTGCGGCAAATGCGTGCATGTCTGCCCGACCGGCGCGCTTTCGGAAAAAGGGCGCTCCGTCGCCGAAATGGTGAAGCACAAACATTTCATGCCTTATCTGACTTTGATGCGAAAGGAACAATCATGAGCAAACCTCGCTTAGCCTCGATTTGGCTGGATGGATGCAGCGGCTGCCATATGTCGCTGATCGATCTGGACGATCAATTATTCGCGCTCGCGGAAAAGGTCGATGTGGTTTTCGGACCGCTGGTCGACACCAAGGAGTTTCCCGAAGGCGTCGACATCACCCTAGTGGAAGGCGCCGTCAGCACCGACGAAGACCATGAAGTGATCAAACTCATCCGCCAGCGCACGAAATACTTGGTGGCGCTGGGCGATTGCGCGGTCACTACGAATATTCCCGGCATGCGCAACAGCTCGGGAACACAGGAGATGCTGCAGGGCGTGTATCCCGAAGCCCCGGCATGGACCGATGATCTGCCGAAACTGCAGCGTGCGTTGCCATTGCATGCCGTGGTCAAGGTCGATGTGCATCTGCCCGGCTGCCCGCCGCCGCCCGAGATGTTTTTTGCCGTCATCGCGGCGCTGTTGGAAGACCGCATTCCCGACGTCCAGAACCAAGTCCGCTTCGGAATGTGACGAATGAACGAGAAAAATTGATGGAGCATAGACAATGACGAAAAAGATCACAATCAAGCCGATCAGCCGCATCGAGGGGCACGGCAAGATCACGCTGCATTTGAACGATGAAGGAGAAGTGGACAAGGCGCTGTTTCATGTCACGCAGGTGCGTGGTTTTGAAAAAATCTGCGCCGGACGCCCATTCTATGAGATGCCCTCGTTGACCGCGCGAATCTGCGGCATCTGCACCGTCTCGCACTTGATGGCTTCGGCCAAGGCCTGCGATGCGCTGCTGGCGGTTCGCATTCCGCCCGCCGGCGGAGAATTGCGGCGCCTGATGAACCTGGCGCAGATCATTCAATCCCACGCCTTGAGTTTTTTCTACCTCAGCTCGCCCGACTTGCTGCTGGGATTGGATGACGAACCGCAAAAGCGGAATGTGTTCGAATTGGCCAAAACACATCCGCAGTTGATCAAGGACGGCATCGCGCTGCGGCAATTCGGCCAGGAAGTGATTCAGATCCTGGGCGGGAAACGAATTCACCCGACCTGGGTGGTGCCGGGCGGCGTCAGCGAGCCATTGCGTCTCGATCAACGCGATGAGATTCTGCAACGGATCCCCGATGCGCTGGATTGCATTCAGCGCACCCTCACGGTGAAAAAGCGGCTGCTCGATCAGCGCCGGGAAGAGGCGAGAACTTTCGCCAATTTTCCCAGTCTGTTCATGAGCATGGTGGACGACAAGGGACGGCTTTCGTATTACGACGGTCACCTGCGTTTCATGGACGCCACCGGCAAGATCATCGCCGACAACATTGAAGCCGAAGACTACGCCGATTGGATCGGCGAGGCCGTGGAGCCTTGGACCTATCTGAAGTTTCCGTATTACAAACCGCAGGGATATCCCGGCGGAATGTATCGCGTCGGACCACTGGCGCGTTTGAATCTGATCGACTATTGCGGAACGCCGCTGGCCGACCGCGAATGGACAGAGTTCCGCCAGATTGAACGCGGCCCGACATTGAGCTCCTTCTATTATCATTACGCGCGTTTAATCGAAGTGCTCTTTTGCCTTGAACGCATGCAACGCTTGCTCGATTCGCCGGAGATCCTCTCCAAGCATGTCCGGGCGCATGCGCAGGTCAACGCCCTGGAGGGCGTCGGCATGGTGGAGGCGCCTCGCGGCACGTTGATCCATCATTATGAGATCGACGAAGAGGGGTTGATTCAAAAAGCTAACTTGGTGGTCGCCACCGGCCATAACAACCTGGCGATGAATCAGGGCGTGCTGCAAGTCGCGCGGCATTTCATCCACGGCGGCAAACTGGAGGAAGGCATGCTGAACCGCGTTGAGGCCGTCATTCGCACGTTCGATCCGTGCCTGAGCTGTTCGACGCATGCGTTCGGCGAAATGCCGCTGGTGGTTGAATTATACGACGCCGAAGGACAGAAGTGCGATCAGTTGCTGCGGAGATAACGTAGCGCTTGCATCAGAAGTTTATCGACTAGAAAAACGGGCAGCTCCGTTTATTCGGCGCTGCCCGTATATGCCCTTTAAGCATGGGTCAATGGAAAAGAAAGATGAAAACACTGATTATCGGTTACGGCAGTCCATTGCGCAGCGACGACGGCGCCGGTCCATGGCTCGTGGATGCTTTGTCGCGTCAAATCGACGATCCATCGATGCAGTTCATGACCTGCCATCAATTAAGCCCCGATCTCGCCGGCGCCTTCAGCCGTGTCGATAAAGTCGTATTCGTTGACGCGCGCCGCGCGGATAAAACGGGCGACTTGCAGCTTCAACAGCTTTCGCCTGACGATTTATGCTCCGATTTTTTCTCTCATCACATGCCGCCGCAGAACATTCTGGCGCTATGCCGGGCGCTTTACGGCGCATGCCCCGAAGCGCTGGTTGTCACCGTGTCCACGTCGGAATTGGAGCCGGGTTTGGACCTCTCTCCGGCCTTGCGGCGAGCGCTGCCTGAAATGCTGCGCCGGATCAAAGCGCTGCTCATGGAGAATGATTTTTCCGGTGATGTATGTCAAATGCATTGCCGCGCTTAAAATGCCCGCGGTGTTGCCGCGCGTTTCGCAGCAATCATTTCACGCAATAACTGCGACAGGTGGATGGCATTTGCGCCACCCGCCTGTTTTGCATCACTGTCATTCAACGCGACCGAATCATCATGGCTTGACGACTTCGATGTTGGGCTTGGGCGGCGCATCCATGCCGTCGCCCAGATAAAAGCCGGTGTGTGGCGGCTGGTTGTACGAGTTGTTTTGCCAGGCCACGTTCTCCCGGTAATGCGGATCGTGCATCAGCGTGTAGATGCGATGCCCGGTCGGGATGGTTGTCGAGTAGATACGCAGTTCCCGGTTGTCCGCGGAACGCCAGACCACTTCCTCGCGCCAGTCGCCGAACAGATCGGCCTGCAAGGTCGGCGTGCCTTTGGTCCAGTTGCAGGAGTACGCGCCTTCGGCGTTGAGGATCACGTCCGCTTTTTTCTGCTCATAATCCCATTTGAAAATCTGGCCTGTGCCTGCGCCGACTTCGCCGCCCAGCCAGTGATGATCGAGCAGCTCTCGCAACAGGTCGCCGTCCCACCAGACCATGAAATTCATCGGCAGCGAGCTGGGGCCGATTTCTTCGCCTTTGCAGGTGTACATCGGACTCCCCGTGCTGCCCCAGAGTTCAAATCCCCGATGAGTTGGATCAATATCTCCGGCGCAGCAACGGCCCACGTCCTTGGGATTGTCGTATTCAAAGATGATCAGGCCAGTCTTCGCGTCGCGGAATGTGATTCCGCTGGCTTGGGTTTCATGGCACTGCCAGACTTCCAGGCCGGGGCGACCCGGGTCCATGTCCGACACGTGCAGCGCATCGCCATGTCCCAGTTCCGTGGTGTAGAGTCCTTTGCCGTCTTGATCGATGGTCATTGAGGCGTAGATGATTTCGTCGTATCCGTCGTTGTCGACATCGCCGGTGCTCATATTATGGTTGCCCTGGTAGCTGTATCCAGGCCACTCGTTGCTGTTGAAACGCCATAGTTTTTCCAGCTTTCCATTACGGAAATTCCACGCCTCCAATTTAATCAACGCGTAAATACCGCGTGTAATAAAGAGGCTGGGTTTCTCGCCGTCCAGATAAACCGCGGCGAACATGCATTTCGTCGCGCGATGGCCGTAGTTGTCGCCGTATTGAATCACCGGGTTGCGTTCGATGTAGTCCGCCCGATCCAGTTCGCGGCCGGTCATGCCGTCGAAGACGGAAAGGAAATCCGGGCCTTTGCTGATGAACTTCCAGCTGAATGGGCGATAGTCGCCGATGCCGTCGCGGTTTTCATCGCCGATAGTGGCGCCGGCGCCGTCGGTTGTGCCTTCCGAGGTGCGCGTCACCATCTCCGCCTTGCCGTCGCTATCGAGGTCATACACCAGGAAATTCAACTCGGCGTCATACAAGTAATTCGGCCCCATGTTAATGCGCCACATCATCGTGCCGTCCAGCTTGTAGGCTTCGAACAGCATGTGTTCATCCGGATCAGGCGAAATGCGCTTGATCACGATTTCATATTCGCCGTCGCCGTCCAGATCGCCGCATTCGCCGTCATTGATGAAGTAGGAGAAATTATCGTCGCCCGGAACCTGCTGCACCGGAATGCTGAAGTGCTCTTTCGGCCAGGCTTTCACTTCGCGCGACACGGCTTGCTCTTTCCCATCCAGCACCGCCCGGACGCAGTACGTCGCTTCAAGCGTTCCGTTCGCATCGACATAGTTCGTGGAATCGGTGATCGGCGAATGGTTCAGCAGTTCGCCGTCGCGATATACATTGAACGCGATCGCATCCGGTTCGGTTCCGAGCAAGCGCCAACTGAGGAATATGCCGTCGTTGCTCTTAATGGCGACAAGCCCCCGGTCGAGATATTCCATGCGGCGCGGTTTGAGCTTGTTCACATACGTGAAAGACCAAAGGTCGCCTTTCGTGGTTTCGCCGTCTCGCACGGTGTCCACGCGCCAATAACATGTCGTGTCTAGTTTTGCATAGGCTGGCATGCTGATCACAGCGCCTTGGGTGCTTCCCAGAAAGATTGCCGGATTATCTTTTGCCGCGCTTTCCACGGCATTGGCGTCAGCGCCAAAGTAAACCTCGCTGATCACATCGCCCGGCCCCGGCGTCCAACTGAGCCTGTCCGGTTGTTCCAAGGTGTGCACGCCGTTCCAGGGACGCGGCATGGTGGCGCCGGCGATCCGGCGCGCATTCAGCGTCGTATTATTATCAGCGGGATTGTATGTGGCGACGACGATGAAACCCGGATCGGTGACGATCTTGCCTGTGTGGATCAGCTCCTTGAAAATCCCGGTCGTATCGCCCGGCGTATAGCAAAATCCAGAGTCCTGAATGTAGATCGATCCTTCGCCGCCATTAACGCCGAATTTGGGCGGTTCGTTGAGATGCACATATCCGTTCAACACCCTCAACGCGCCATTGCCATTGGCGCCATCTCCCAGAATCATCCCGCCTTTAAGCCGGAATGTGCCGCCATTGATCGTCAGCGCGCCAACGCCATCACGGCCGACGTAAACATCCGACCGAATATTCAATTCCGCTCCGTTGCCTAGTTCCACTTTGCCGTTCAGGTGGTGAGTGCCCCAGGGCATCAATTGTCCATTGTTGATCAGCAGATCGGCCTGTTCAGTAGTATTCAGGACTCCCGGGCGCCAATCCTTGGCGCCTTGCCTGGTTTTATGCTGCATCGGATTATGCGGATTGCCTGCGCCGATGGTGAGAACTCCGTCCAGCGCGCCTTCCCAGTTCTTCTCGTCCCACATGTCATTGCTGATCCCGCCGACCCAGACGCAATCGGCCCACACCCCCAGCGAAATCACGAAAAACGCTGAAATTATCAGCGTTAGCAGATAACGCTCTCTTGCTCCGCTCATATGTGGAATTCCCCCTTATCTGATGTTTCATTTTTGGATGTTCATCGAAAATTATCTGTAAAAACTGTGAGTTCAATGATCGCCAGAAAATCCAAGCAAAGCATAGCAGCAATCAAAAGCCTTGTAAATCCGTATTTTAAAACGTCTGTGAAATTTCATAAGATAAACCGGCTATTGAAAACTATGCTGTAAATACATCCTTGTTTCAATAGAGCCTTGGCATCCTCTTATGGTTTGCCGCGATATTGAGAATTTATGATCGGCTAACTAATCCGCATTTCTCACGATCTGAAACGTGCTGGGCGGTAAGAAATACCGGCTTGATCCACCCAAAATAATTTCAGAATGGATTTAAGCTTGACTTGAAAAGGAATAGATATTTGAATGCTGCCATATACTAATTGGTATGCAAAAAGATAATTAGGTGCAAGTTTCCTCCATGTTTAACTTCGGCATCATTATTGCTCAATCAATCAATCAATCAATCAATCTTTTGTAATACTGGTATACGCTAAGTCTGTTATAATCCATTTTCAGGTCTTTTCCACCGGAGCGTTATCACGCTGCCGGTTTTTTTATTTTCCGCCAGTTCTCGCAAGAAGCCTTCGTATATTCGATCCCACGTAAGCCTTTAGCCAAATGTTGCAAAGGGTGGCCGGGCTATGGTTCGGGCGGCTGCGCGGGGGGCAGGGGCGGCAGG
>JAFGJS010000091.1 GCA_016928995.1 Candidatus Sumerlaeota bacterium
CCTCGCTTGAAAAGGAATGGGAGTCATTTCTCGTCTCCAGATGTACTTTCGCATAACTTTGGGAGCTCCGTCAAGATGCGCCCTTCGGCGGATACACTGCGAAAAATTAGTTTACAATATCATCAGAGCGTTGTAAATTAATCTTATTATTTGAGCTAAACAGCAGGAGAGTGACATGCGGTTAAAATGCTCGTTTTGCGGACGGGACCAGAACCAGGTCAAAACCTTGTTCCGCGGATTGCCCCAGAAAGAGTCCGGCGGCAGTGTCTACATCTGTGATGAATGCATCGCGCAGTGCCATGAACGTCTACGCCGCGACAAGATCACCCAGGCCGAAGAGACCACGATGCAGGGAATCAAAACCCTGCCCACGCCCGAGGATATCTTCAAGGTTCTCGACGAATACGTCATCTCCCAGCAGCATGCCAAAAAGACCCTCTCCGTTGCGGTCTATAACCACTATAAACGCTTGCTTTACAACCATGACGCCGATGACGTGGAACTGCAGAAGAGTAATATTCTGCTGATTGGACCCACTGGTTCGGGCAAGACGCTGCTGGCCCAGACGCTGGCGCGTATCCTGAACGTCCCCTTCGCTATCGCCGACGCCACCACGTTGACCCAGGCCGGATACGTCGGCGAGGACGTGGAGAACATCCTCCTGCGCCTCCTGCAAAACGCCAACGGCGACAAGGAACTGGCCCAGACCGGCATCGTCTATATCGACGAAATCGACAAGATCGGCAAGACCACGCAAAACGTCTCTATCACCCGCGATGTCAGCGGCGAGGGCGTGCAGCAGGCCCTGCTGAAGATTCTCGAAGGCACTATCGCCAACGTGCCGCCGGCCGGAGGACGCAAGCATCCGCATCAGGAATACATCCCCATCGACACGACCAATATTCTCTTCATCTGCGGCGGCGCATTCAACGGACTGCCCGAAATCATCGAGCGCCGCATCACGAAGAAAGTCATGGGCTTCGGCGCCGACGTGAAAAGCAAACACGATAAACATGTCGGCGAGCTTCTTCGCCATGTCGTATACGAAGACCTGCTGAAGTTCGGGTTGATTCCCGAGTTTATCGGCCGGCTTCCCGTTGTCAGCACGCTTGAGGAACTCGCCGAGGAAGACCTGGTCACAATCCTGCATGAACCGCGCAACGCGATCGTCAAGCAATACCAGAAAATGTTCGAACTGGAAGACGTCGAACTGGAATTGACCGAGAACGCCCTGCGCTCCGTGGCCCGCAAAGCGATCAAGCAGGAGACCGGCGCCCGCGGATTGCGCAGCATTCTCGAGAGCGTCATGCTCGAGATTCAATTCAGCCTGCCCAACCGCGCCAAGGAAGTCGCGCTGGTGCGCATCGATGATAATGTGATCGACAAGGGCGAAGAGCCGGAATACATGCCGCGTGAAGAGCAGGAATCAGCCTAAGCTTCGCGATACTGCGCCGCCCCCGCGCAGAAAAAAACCGATTTTTCGATTGCGTTGATGTTGAGCTTCATCCATCAATCTCTACGAGCAATAATCCGTTTTGATTAATCGGCTCAATGCCCACTCGGCCAAACGGTTTGATGCATATGAACATGCTTCACATGGCGAAAACATTGCGTGAACCGCGCGTCTTCGCTTTTCTGGCGATTTTTTTGCTCACCTTCATTCTTCACGCCTTGAGCCGCAACGCCACGCCGTTTGATTCTCGCTGGTCCACATATGTCGCCATGAGCATCCTGCGCGAGGGAAATACCAATCTGGACGAATATGCCCCTGTGTTGCAGGCGAATGATTACTACATGCTGCGAGAGATCGACGGTCATTATTATAACTTTTACCCCATCGGCGTCCCTTTGCTTGCCGCACCATTTTTAGCCGCAGGCGCTCCGTTCTTCTCATGGATCATCGGCCAGCCGCTGCATCAATTCATGCTTGAACGCAATATGGGCCGGATTGAAGTTTGCATCGCCTCGTTTTTCGTCGCGCTGAACGCCGCGCTTTTTTGCGCGATCGGTCTGGCGTCCGGTCTGCGTCTGCGCGCGGCGATACTGCTGGCTTGCATCTTCGCCTTCGCCACGCCCGCCTGGTCCACGGCCAGCCGCGCGCTTTGGCAGCACGGTCCGTCGATGCTGATGTTCACACTGGCCCTCTGGCTGATCCAAATCAGCGAACGGAATTCGCGCCTGGCCGCGCTGTCTGCGTTGCCGCTCGCTTATGCCTGCGTGATCCGCCCAACGAATCTGCTGGCGCTTGCGCTGTTGGGGGGATGTGTTTTCTGGCGTCATCGCAAGCAGTTTCCGCTCTGGATCGTTTTGACTGTGGCGCTGCTGGCCCCGTTTGCATGGTATAATTTTTCGGTGTATGGCTCGTTGCTTTCCGGCTATACGCTGGATCTGTATGACGCGAAACGAATGCCGTTTTGGATGGGTTTCACCGGCACATTGTTCAGCCCTTCGCGCGGGCTCTTCATCTGGTCGCCAATTCTGCTGACGGCTTTCTGGGGCGGATGGCTGCTTTGGCGCGACAAACGATGGACCGCGCTGGAGACCGCGTTGGCCGCGTTGCTTGCGGCGCAGTGGATCGTCATCAGCGCATATCCCGTCTGGTGGGGAGGGCATTCCATCGGACCGCGATATTGCTGCGAAATGACGCCCATTCTGATTTATTTCATGATCCCCGTCTTGCGCCGTTACGGCTTCGCCGGCTGGATTGAACTCCGGCTGCATGCCGTGATCTATGCCGCGCTGATTCTCGCGCTGGGCTTGAGCGTTTTCACTCACGCGCGAGGCGCCAACGCCGGAGGATGCGTGGCATGGAATGTCACTCCCGTCAATATCGCGAGCGAGATATCACGCCTTTGGGATTGGTCCGATCCGCAATTCCTCCGCGCCATGCCGGCCAAGCCTTCCAATCGCTAGCGCAGCGTTAAATCAGCATGATCACGCACCAACACAGCCAATTGATGCTCGTCAACAGCGAGATCGTCATCAGCGCGCGCCGCTCCGCGGCCATCAACGCCAACAGCGAACCGAGCAAGTACGCTTCCGTCGCCGAGCGCAGATAGGCGCTTGGATCGTTCCATACGTAGTCCATCAAGCAGACATTCAGCGTCAAATACGCCAGCGCCGGCAAAGCCCAAAGCGACAGCCGCCCTCGAATATTCCACATCGCGATCCATGCCGTGAAGCCGAAAAACAGCGTCATCGCCGCCAGTTGGATGATGTTGATCGCGCAGAACAGGCCTTGCTTCGAAAAGAAACGCTCCGCTTGCAGCAGATCGTGCACGGAATTGGACAGACTTGCGTATATTCCGCTGAAGGGAAAAGAAAGAATATAGAATCCGACAAAAGGGATGGTTTCATTCTCGCCGGCGGCTCCGTGAACGGACATCGAACCGCTCGCATGGATGACTGCGACATGGCTGACCATGGCGCCGAGCACTGGAATCGCGGCCAGGTAAAAGGGGAAATCCGCTCCTGTCGATTGTTTATCCGTTATAGGGATCATTCGGCCTGCGATCTTTTGCGCGCACCAAATTCCGGGCAACAATGCCGCTGTCTCACGCGTGAACACTGCGCAGAGCAACAGCGCGCTACTCGTTTTATATCGCTTCAGGCAAAAAAAATAGCAGCCGCCCAGAAGAAAAGCAGCGGCGACGGCTTCCGTCAAATCGCGGGAAAGACTGATCAAGAGGCCTGGATATAACGACAGACCGGCAGCCCACAATGGCGGATATTGATGCGACTCCAGCAGTCGGCTAAACAGCAAGGCGATGATGCCGACCGCTGTAATATCCACCAATATCATCATGGCAGGAACGGCGCGTTCGTGTCCAAGAGACGCGCAATACACGATGAGGGGATACAACCAGCGTTGCGAGCGGTAGCATATATCATCCATCCGGATGCCATGCGCAATCGGCGCAAAGTTAAACGGCGCAAGCGACATCCGATAATAAAACTGGCCATCATAGCCGGCAAAGTCGTTGTAGACATGCAGATTCGCCGGAGTCGAGGCACGGTCGCAAAACTGATCGCCGGCAATGATGAATTTGGAAAAATCGCCGCCGAACCGGATGGCCAGCCCGGCGATGAACATCGCCCACGCCAGAATAGGGATCAACCATGCCAGCCGTTTTTGTCGCGATGGAGTTCGCGCGGGCGTTTCAGTTTGCTGCAAGTGATGATCGCTTGCGCTCATGTCAGCATCCGCTTTAGGGGCGAAAGGATCGAATGACTAGGCCAGTATTTGCTGATAGCAATGGATTGTTTCGGCCATGCCCAGTTCGAGCGCTTCCGCTGTCAGCGCATGGCCGATCGAGACTTCCTGCAGCCCCGGCATGCGCTCTTTGAAGAATGTGAGATTTTCCAGATTCAAATCATGACCGGCGTTCAGCCCCAACCCCAGGTGAACGGCTTCTTCGGCGCAGGCTGTATAGCGCGCCATGACCTCGTCCCGTTGCGGGGTGTGATAAGCCATCGCATACGGCCCCGTATACAGTTCCGCGCGGTCCGCGCCCGCCTCTTTCGCCAGTTTCAAGACCTTCGGATCGTCCGCGTCCATGAACAGGCTCACCCGGATGCCGGCCCGCTTCAGTTCCGCAATGATTGGCTCAACCCACTCGCCGTATTGCGCCAGGTCCCAGCCGTGATCCGAGGTCAACTGATGCGGATTGTCCGGCACAAGCGTGCACTGGTCCGGCCGCACGCTCAGCACGAGTTTCATGAATTCCGGCTGCGGATTCCCCTCGATATTGAACTCCGCGCGTCCCGGCGCCTCGTCGCGAATCAGCTGCGCCAGCTCCGGCACGTCGCTGCGCCGGATATGCCGCTCATCCGGCCGCGGATGCACCGTCAGTCCGTCCGATCCCGCCTGCAGGCAGATCCGCGCGAACTTCAGCACATTGGGAATGCCGATCTCGCGGCTGTTGCGCAGCAGGGCGATCCGATTCAGATTTGTGCTCAAGCGAACCATACGATTTATCCGTCAGGGAAATGATTCAGCATATTCTCAAAGTAAAGCTACGGACGGTTGTAGCGCCAGCGTCTCGCTGGCAAGACAAGCCGCCGGGACGGCGGCGCTACGATTTCACCCGGCCCTTGAGAATATCCTGGGAAATGATCCCTTATTGTGAAACGAGCCGCCGGCGCTTCATGGCCGCGGCTCGTTCATATACTGTCTGATAGATTCAATCAATGGAAATTTGAAAACGGGAGGGCGTTTACGCCTCGACCGGAATCACGCGGATGCGTTTGCGCAAGCCGCGCCCTTGCTGATAATACTCCACCCGGCCGTCGATCTTCGCGAACAAGGTGTTGTCCTTGCCGATGCCGACGTTCTCGCCCGGATGATATATCGTGCCGCACTGCCGCACGATGATCGAGCCGCCCGTCACCACTTCGCCGCCATAAACTTTGATCCCGCGATACTGCGGGTTGCTGTCGCGACCGTTCCTTGTGCTGCCAACGCCTTTTTTATGCGCCATTGCTCCGCTCCTTCCGGCAAATCACTTTGAAATCTTATTAATGCGCAGTTCAGTGAACTGCTGACGATGGCCTTGCGTCTTGGCGAAGCCATTGCGCCGTGTGAATTTGTGAATGCGAATCTTGGGTCCCTTGCCATGCTGCACGATTTCCGCCTCGACCTTCGCGCCAGCCACTGTCGGACGCCCGATGTGCAACTGCTCGCCGTCATGCAGGCTCAGCACGTCATCCAGCGTCACGGCGTCGCCCGTCTCTCCGGAGAGCAACTCCACCTTCACATTGTCGCCTTCCGCGACTTTGTATTGCTTTCCGCCTGTGCGGATAATCGCGTACATCGTTGGCATTTCCTTCCTTAGTGTTCTGACAAATTCCACGAAAAAAACAAACCGCCCCGCCGGATATTCCCGGCAAAGAGCGGCTATTCAAATGAACGCCCCCGGCAGTGTCAAGTCCGAAATACGCATTTTTCAGCATTATTTACGGATGAGAACCTCTAAAAATTCAACGCAGAGCGCAGAGGCGCAAAGAACCGAGTCTGTATCTACTGTAAATACAATGATTGAAATCTTTGTGTGCCCTGTGCCTTCATGTGAAAATTTCAATTAGTAGCTGATGTTACGCATCTGGATTGGAAATGAGCCAAAAGGTAGGGGCGATTGTCCTCAATCGCCCGTCAAACCAGCGAAATTAAGCGGGCGATTGAGGACAATCGCCCCTACCAGAACTAGTGTGCGTAACATCAGTTAGTAGAGGTTGCCTTCATTCTGTGACGGATCTCAAGTGGGAGGGGCTATCCTCAGCCCCGAATATTCGCTTTTCCAATCACCGTTCATAATTTAGAGCTGTCCAGCCCCCTTTTCGAGGTCCATTTGAAATGAGAGAATTTCTACTTGTTTCTTGTTTTCGTCTCCTTGCAAACTGCATTGGCC
>JAFGJS010000092.1 GCA_016928995.1 Candidatus Sumerlaeota bacterium
GGCGTAAGGCTGGGGCTGAATCAAGCAGACTCTCCAATTGATGTCTTTAAAATTCGACGTTTGGCCTATTTTTAAATTAGCTCTATAGATAGCGATAAAGATCTGGATCTCGTTTATGCGCAAGACGATGGAGTGTACGTTATCTTCAATCAGATCGATCCATTTGAATCTGTGATCGGCCAAGGCTTGATGTCGTGGTATTTCGCGGACGGGGATGTTCAGGGAGGGTCACAGACTTATATCTTAGTCAACAACACCAACACGCAGGCGACGACGCTTTCATTGACAGTCATGTTCGAGGATCAAGCGCCGGTCAAAATTGATGCGACTGCCGGGGCGCTGTCGCGCTGTACGATTGCGCTGCATGAGCGGCTGCCAGCGATGGGCGTCGCCGCCGCGAGTTTCGGTTGCAGCCTGGCTTCGAATCTGCCGGTGTTCGCGGAGCGGGCGATGTATGCGCCGGAGGTGGCGCTACGCAACGGGATAACTACGACGACTTTCCGCACACGCGCCACCGCCGCCATCGGCGCGCGCGAACTGCGCACGGAGTGGCTGCTGGCCGAAGGATCGACGGGCATCGGCGCGGGCGGCCAGTCGCGCGAAACGTACATCTATATCGCGAATCCCAACACAACCGACGCCGAAGTCGAGGTGGACTTCCTGCGCGAGGACGCTGCGCCGATCACCGTGCCGCTGACCATCCCGGCCCAGCGCCGCGCATCGATCAACTGCGCCGAGGTGGCCGGGCTGGAGCAAGCGAATTTTTCGACGCGGATATTCTCGACGAACGGCGTCGGTGTCGTGGCGGACCGCACGATGGTCGGGTCGGCGGACGATCTGCCGCGGCAATGGGCGCACGCCTCGCTGGCGGCCGATCGCGCCACGACGGGATGGTGGTTCGGCGACGGCTCGCAGGCCGACGGCTGCGAGACCTTCGTGACCCTGGCGAATCCGACGACCGCGACGGCGACGGTGAACCTGCGCTTTCTGCTTGAAAGCGAGGAGCCGTTCGCAACGCAGGTCACAGTTCCGGCCTTAGCGCGACAGACTGTTATTCTGAGCGATTACGCCGAGCTGCTTGGGCGCAAATTCTCCATTGAGGCCATCGTGGCGGACGGCGGACCGGGAATCGTGGCAGAGCGGCCGATGTACTGGCGCGCGGAAGGCTACGCGCACCGCTCCGGGGCCTCCGACACCGTCGGCGCGACGCACACCGCCGCGACATGGTTCCTGCCCGAAGGCGCGGTGTACGGCCAGTCGGACTTCGAGTGCGAGTTCGCCGTCGGCAATCCGAGCACGAGCGACACCCTGGTCGAAGTCGCGTTCATGCTGTCAGATGGCGAGGTCCTGCTGGTGGAGCGCGAATTGGCTGCGGGCCGCCGCACGACGATCTCGGCGAACGACCATCTCGCGAACACAGGCGGCACGATTTCGTTCTCCACGCTGATCCGCACGACAAACGGCGTTCCGATCATCGCCGACCGCTCGATGTACGCGCGGAGCCTGCCCAGCGAAGGCGGCATCGCCCGCTTCAGCGGCCATGCCAGCCAGGCGATCTCGCTCGAGGAGTGAGTGATCTGATATTACGCAAAGCGCGGTCATTTTGGAGTGTTTCCCGTTTCTCACGGAAGAAATGCGCGTTTCACTGCTTTGCTGAAAAATCATAGCGCGACGCGTCGCGCCACACCAAAACGGCATCATGCTGCCGCGCCTTCGCGCTTCGGCGGCACCAGCACACTTCTAAAATACATTGCTGCATTTCATCAGCGAGTAAAACTTCACGCCGTTGCGCGCCGAATTCTGTTTGACGAATTCGGCGCGGCCAACGTAACCTAAAGCGCATTTGGAAAAATCGACCGTGAAGAATGGAAATATGGACGAGCTGTTTGAAGGACAGATTATTCCGGCGGCTAATGAGACTGCCGCGCCGGCCGCGTCATCGAGCGGACATTATGTGGTCTATGCGCGCAAATGGCGGCCGCAGACCTTTGAGGAGGTCGTGGGCCAGGGCCACGTGGCGGAGGCGCTGCACGCGGCGATCTCCAAGCAGCGCATCGGGCACGCCTATCTCTTCACCGGCCCGCGCGGCGTGGGCAAAACAAGCACGGCGCGTATCCTGGCCAAATCGCTCAACTGTCTGAGCGCGGACGCGCCGACGCCCAAGCCCTGCGGAAAATGCGACCAGTGCCGCACGGTGACGAACGGCTCGAACCTGGACGTGATCGAGATCGATGGCGCCTCGAACAACCGCGTGGAGGAAGTGCGCGAGCTGCGCGAGAACGTGAACTACACGCCCTTCGCTGGGCGCTACAAGGTCTACATCATCGACGAAGTGCACATGCTTTCCACGGCGGCGTTCAACGCGCTGCTGAAAACGCTGGAGGAGCCGCCGCCACGCATCGTGTTTGTGCTGGCGACGACTGAGATGCACAAAATCCCGGCGACCATCGTTTCGCGCTGCCAGGTGTACGAGTTCAAGTCGATCAGCACGGCGGACATCATCCACCGCCTGAATTACATCATCGACAAAGAGCAGGTGTCGGTCAAAGCCGACGAGCGCCAGACGATTCTGGAGACCATCGCGCATTGCGCGGAAGGCGGCATGCGCGACGCGCAGGTGGCGCTGGATCAGGCGATCACCTTCAGCGAGGGCGAGCTGACTCTGGCTGAGGTGCAGGATCTGCTGGGATTGGTGGGGCACGACGTCTGCGTGCAAATGATCACCGGCATCCGCGAGGGCGATATCGGCGGCCTGCTGATGCTCGTCGATCAGATCATCAGCCAGGGACGCGACCTGGCGCGCGTGGTGAAGCAGGCGATGCAATTCACGCGCGACCTGCTGATCCTGATCAACGCCGGACCGGAGAGCAAACTCGTGCAGTGCCCGCGCGATCAACTGGAGGCGATGAATGAGCTGACCGGCACGGTCAGTTCGCCGTTCCTGCTGAATCTGAGTCATCGCCTGGTGGAACTCGATGCGGCCCTGCGCGGCACGGCGCCGCATCGCTATCTGGTCGAATTGGCGCTGATCGAGCTCGCCTCGGTCGCCGGACAATTAGACGCCTCGGCATTGATCGATGAAATCGACCGCCTGAAGCGAGCCTTGGCCGAAGGCGGACTGAAACCGCCAACGGCGGCGAGTCCGGCTGCGCCGCCTGCGCAAGCATCAGCGGTCAAGCCTGAGGATCGCGGCGCTATCATGCGCGATAGCGCTCCCCTGCGCCCGGCCACAGCTTCCGCTACAACGCCACAACCTTCGACGCTCGATCCCGTTCAACTCTGGAACGCCGTCGTCGCTGAAGCGCGGCAGGCCGATCCGGAACTCGGCGCACAACTCGCCGCCGTGACGCCGGTCGCGATGGAGAAAGATTTTCTGCGAGTTGATCTCTCCAACGCCGGCGATCTGGCGGACCTGCTTGCCGGAGATACGCAACAGGCGCAACTCGTGCGCTCGATCCTGGAAGAGACCGCGGGGCGGCCGTTGCGCGTCGCTCATGCTGAATCCTCCACTGCGACAGTGGCGGACACATCGGCCAGCGCTCCTTCGGCATCCGATGCCGAAGACGAAGAGGACGACGAAGATAGCGGCGCCTCGCATGCGCATCACGCGGAGGAAGAGGCGCGCATGGCGGAGCGGCTGGAGAAGATGCTGGCCACGCAGGAAAATCCGGATCAGCGCGCCGCGGAGCTGCTGGAACACCATCCCGATTTTCGTCAGCAGGTGAAACAAGCCTTGCAAGCGCTGAACGGCGGCGCCATTCTGCGCATTGACGGCGTGTCATTAAGCAAGCCATTGCGCGGCGTATAGCGGCGCATCATTCTGAAGGAGAACGCGATGTTTGATTTCAAGCAGATTCAACAGATGCAAAAAGACATGCAGACCAAGATGGACGGCATGCAGCACGAAATGGAGCAGGTGCGCTGCGAAGGGCAATCGGGCGGCGGAATGGTGAAGGTCGTGCTGGACGGCAACCAGAAATGCATCTCGGTCAAAATCCAGCCCGACGCCGTGGATCCCGACGACATCGAAATGATCGAGGATCTGGTGCTCGCCGCGTTCAACGCCGCCGTGGAAAAATCCAAAGACGCAAACCAAAGCGGTCTGGCCAAGATCACCGGCGGAATCAAGATTCCCGGTTTGACGATGTGACCGTATCCGCAATCAACAAAAGCGAGGCGCGGTTATGCCATTAAATTCGGAGCAACAAGCGGAGCTTGAAAAACTCCTTGCCAGCAACCGGAAGATTGAAGCGATCAAAAAATTCCGCGAGTTTGAAGGAGTGGGGCTCAAGGAAGCGAAAGAGGCGGTTGAGGCGCTGGAATCCGGCAGGGCGCCGGTGGATGCTCCAGCTGGCCGACGCTCCGGCGCCGCGCTTCCCGAAGCCCAGCGCGGCAAAGGCTGTCTGCTGATTCTGGCGGCGGGGCTTGCGTTGCCGTTAACGCTGGGAACGCTGCTACGCTGCTTCATCTGACGGCTCGGACCAGTCAGACTCGTCGGACATGTCTGACGATTTCAGCCGAACTCATTCAACGCCAAGAAAATCGAACGCACTCATTATGGCGACATTACCACCTGCAATGGAAGCATTGGTCAGCGAACTGAACCGCCTGCCGACTATCGGCCGCCGCAGCGCGGAACGGCTGGCGTTCCATTTGCTCTCATCCGATCTCGAGGACGCCCAGGCCCTCTCCCGCTCGATCCTCGAAATGCGCGAGCGGATCGGATTCTGCCAACAGTGTCACAATATCGCGGAGGGCGAACTCTGCGCCATCTGCCGCGACGGCCGCCGCGATCCATCCACGATCTGCGTTGTGGAAGATCCGCGCGACGTGCTGGCCTTCGAGGAAACCGGAGCGTTTCACGGCCTGTACCATGTGCTGGGCGGGCGCCTGTCGCCGGTGAAGGGCGTCACACCGGAGAAATTGCATATCCATGAACTCCTGGAACGTTTGAAATCAGGGGCGGCGCGGGAATTGATCCTGGCCACCAGCCCCAGCGTGGACGGCGATGCAACCGCGCTCTATATTCGCAATCTGGCCCAAGCGCGCGTGGAACTCATCACTCGCATCGGACTGGGCGTCAGCGTCGGGTCCAGCCTGGACACCACGGACAGCATCACGATCCAGCGCTCGCTCGAAGGCCGCCGCGGAATGCATTGAGCGTCAAGTCAATCTTTATCTTTTATCGCTACATTCCTCCCTGCGGTTCTATGTGCGGCTTCACATCATTTTGGGCAGTCATTTCCCTATCGCGCCTATGATCACTCCGTAAAGTCACTCAGAGCCTTCTTGACTCAATCCATACAGCATTGAAATAACTGTTGTTAAATCCATCCGTTTTTTTCCAGGGGATCTTAAGATGAATGATCTCCATGCAACAACGGCTTTTTTCAGTTCTCCCCGTTGATTGAAAAGGGTGAAAAAAAAAGACGTCAATATCCAATCGTTTGAATTTTGCACTTGATATGTGCGGCATATTTTGAGAATATTAAAAATGTATGTGGGGGGAATCCTTCATCCAGGATCGAGTGTAAGAGTGTATTCATCGTATCGTATGTTGTGATTCCATTGCGTTAATTTCATTATCCAGATTTTTTTCCATACTCCCCTCGCTGCAAGGCTCAGCCCGGAGCCGCAAACGGCGATCCGCTATGCATCGTGGCGCAACCATACGGATCGAAGGGCCGGCGAAGCGTCTATTCCGTATTTTGAGTGTTGATGAATTTTGCGAAGCAGGCTCGATGATGCCGATGTGTAGGGCATCTCTGCGCAGCCCGGACCGGCGAAAGGAAAGTTATTTTTTGCTCGAAACGAGCAATGGTATTCATTGACAATTAGTTTTAAGCAAGGTTTGATTTCCGTTAGAACGCTGAAAATCCCTTAAAATCGGGAAATGGGACATTAACTCGTCTTTTTGGATAGGGTATTACGACTGCTGGAGCCAGACAAACTGCGATACATGAAGTTACATCTTGATGGAAAAGGGACGCCGGTTCCAGATGACCGGGATCTAACCGCAGGATGTTGTTTGGGTGAAATCAAATCAGTAATCCGCGTGTAAACGCTTACGATGCCGTTACGCGGTCATTCTCGAAGGAGGGAGGTGGCAGTCACTACATTCGAAAGATTTTGGCACCTCGATCACTGAATTTGGCCGGCGGCACGTACGACCCGCCGCACGGCATTCACAACGGATAAGGGGCATCTTCATGATGTTCATTGTCCGTTTTTTTTTCTCGTGACAACCAAGACCCCAAGTAGAAAAAATTAACTTGGATCGCTGTTGAGGACGATAAAAGGGATTATACTAATCAAAAGCGATCACAGACGAGGGGCAGAAATGCGGTTTAATTACTTGAAGTTACGAATAATTATATATATAGCGCTGGTCATTTCAATCAGACAATCAGTAGCGGATCCTGTCGCAGGGAAAATATTCAAAGACATTCAGCAGGATGGCTCGGTTATCCCGGTGCGCGTCTGGGGCGATGAATTTTATCGTGTGGTCGAATCGCTCGACGGCTATACTCTGGTCCGTGACAAAGCCCAAAAAACAACCTATTATGCCTCCCCTGAAACGAAGGGAACGCGGCTGGGATCGACCGGCATCCCCCTGCGCCAAGGCGATGCGCCGCTCGCGGAACTGAAAGCATTGGGCGTGACTCCGCATCTCAGACTTGAGCCAGAGATCGTGGAGCAAATCGTGGCAAACGGCCGCGCTCGCCTGCTCAGCGGCGATACGGACCTCATGAGCGGACGCGTATCGGCGCGAGCGACATCCACCGGCGACGTGGTAGGCATCACGCTGCTGATCGATTTCTCCGACGACACGTGGACTATCGCCGCTGCGGAATTCGATAGTTTTCTCAACAGCGCCAGCTATAGCAATTATGGCAACAACGGCTCGGTGTGGTCATACTTCAATGAAGTCTCAAATGGACACTTGAACTACACAAATTACGTCGGATCGAGTTATTATCGCGCCCAGAATACCAAGGCCTACTATATCAGCAATGACGCGGCGCTGGCCCTTGTGGTCGAGGCCCTGGAGGATTTGGACGATAGTGGTTTTAACTTCGCCGATTACGACTCGGACAGCGACGGCAACATCGACGCGGTGAATGTCTTTTACGCCGGCGAACCGGACAGCCCCTGGGGACAGGGATTGTGGCCGCATATGTATTCCTCCACTCTCGCCTTCTTCACCGCATCGGACGGCACAAAGGCGCGGGCGTATCAGATGACCAACATCGGAACGAGTCCGTCCATCGGCACCTTCTGCCATGAAAACGGGCATCTCATTTGCGGATTTCCCGATTTGTATGATTACGGCTATGAGTCGTATGGAGTCGGGAGCTGGTGCCACATGGCCTTCGGCACATCGTCCACGAATCCCTGCTATTATTGCGCGCCGTTGCGGATCGAAGCGGGCTGGATGGACAATCTCACCGAACTGACCACGCCTCAATCGGACATCCCCTGCGCGACGCAAAGCGACGTATGCTATATCTATTACAATTCATTGCGGCCCTCGACGGAGTATTTCGTCATTGAGAACCGCAAGAAAAGCGGGCGCGACGCCGGTTTGCCCGGAGAGGGCCTGGCGATCTGGCATGTCGATCTGTTAGGGAGCAATAATTATGAACAGATGACCACGTTGCTCCATTATCGCGTCAGTCTGGAACAGGCCGACGGCGATTTCGATCTTGAAAACAAAAATAACTATGGCGATACGGGCGACCTGTACTACACGGGAAACGTGACGGAATTCAGCGACGCGACGACGCCGGATGCGAACTGGTGGGCCGGAGGAACGTCCGATCTCTGGATTCACAGCGTCAGCGCGTCGTCCGACACAATGACTTTCGACTTCGGCGAATCGGGATCGATTTACATCGCGCCGATAACGTTCGAGGCGAATGGCCTGGAGGGCGGCCCCTTCCAACCCACAAGCGCGGATTACACCTTGTCGAACAATAGCGGCGAAACGCATGACTGGTCGGCAAGCGTGGATGTAGCCTGGCTCGAGCTCACCGCATACGCAGGCACACTGAACGACGGTAGTGCGACGATTGTGACTGCCAGTCTGAACACGACTGTAAACTCGCTGGCTGTAGGGACGCATACCGGAACCATCACCTTCATCGATGAAACGACTTCCGACACCACGGAGGCCGATGTGACCGTGAATGTTTACGACATCCCCTCGAACACCTTCCTGTATTTCGATCTGGAAACGGATCCGGGCTGGAGCACGGCCGGGGATTGGGCTTACGGTCAGCCGACTGGCGGCGGCGGCGCGGCAAGCGGAGATAACTATGGCAATCCCGACCCCGCCACAGGCCGTTTCGGGCTGAACGTGTATGGCTATAATCTCAGCGGCAATTACGCGAACAATTTAACACCGGCGCGTATCCTGCAAACGACGGCGCTGGATTGTACGGATTATGAGAATATCCACCTTAATTTCTGGCGTTGGCTCAACGTGGAAGAAGGTCAGTATGACCAGGCTGAAATTTACGTCAGTTCAAATGGTGTGACATGGACACTGGTATGGGAAAATCCAACCTACGCTGATGTTGAAGACAGCGATTGGACGCAGGTGGACTACGACATTTCAGCCATCGCGGACGGCCAAGCGACTGTCTATATACGCTGGACACTGACCACGGACGAATCCTATCGCTTTTGCGGGTGGAACATCGATGAGATCGCGTTGACCGGAATAAACACCAACGTGCCCACGCCGGAGATTTCCGTCGCGCCGCTCTCCCTGAATTTCGGCGATCAGCGCATCGATCTGGGCGCTTCCGCCCCCTCATCCTTCACGATCACAAACATTGGCGACGCGGACTTGGAATTCACGTCGATTGAGATCACCGGCGATTCATCCAGCGCGTTCAGTTTTACGGCAACGCCCAGCACCGCCAGTTTGAGCGCAAGCGAATCGCGCACATATTACGTCACGTTCGATCCCGATGCGGAAGGGGCGCATAGCGGGACGACAGTCCACATCGCGAGCAACGATCCATACTCGCCAACGGACGCTCCGTCCTTAAGCGGCAATGGGCTCCTGCCGCCGGATATCAGCGTATCGCCAAGCGAGATTGACTTTGGCGAACGCAACATCGACACCGGACCTTCGATTCAATATCCTGTGACGGTGTATAACACCGGCGGAGCGCCGTTGGAGATTCTATCCATCACGATCGCCGGGAACACGGACAGCGCATTCGCGTTCTATCATGACCCGCCGGATACCTCAGACATCCCGGCAGGAGGATCGCGGGCATATCAAATCACATTCGATCCAAGCACGACAACGACATACACAGCGACGCTGGAAATTACGACAGATGATCCGGATGAGGCGCAGGTGGATGTTCCGCTGACCGGAGTGGGAACGGAAACCCCGGAGCCGGAAATTTCCGCCGCTCCCGGTTCGTTGGACTTCGGCGAGCTCGACATCTACGCCGGTCCCAGCGCCGCGATGAGCATCACAATCGAAAACACCGGCAATGCGGCGCTGGAAATCAGCGCGCTTGAATTCGCGGTGAATCCGGGCGGAATCTTCCAGTTCGAAAGCTTTCCGGGCCTGCCCACGTTGGATCCAACGGAGACGTTGGAGTTTTACGTGCTGTGCGATCCTGAAGCGGAGGGCGAAGCGAGCGGGACGTTGCGGATTCAATCCAACGACAACGATGAAGCCACGATCGACATTCCGCTGAGCGTGACCGGCACTCTGCCGCCTCCCAACCAGGCGATGCATTGGCTGCTGTATTATTAGCGTCAGCGAATGACATGCGCAAATTTCCATTTTAATGCTTGACACACGGCGCTCAGAGCTTAGGGTGCCACCAATTCATTCGATAAAAAAAACGAAAAATGCACTTTACGCCCAAACGCAAACCGAAGAAAGATAAGCGTGCTTCGACAGCAACAGCGAGGCGGCGGCGGGAGGCGCATTGAGCGCCGGATCAACCGGGAATAAAGCAAAAGTCCGCTGCCTTGCGCAGCGGGCTTTTTTAGCATCAAGCCCCGCCCGAAACCAGCGGAGCCATTGATCAATATCCATCGGAGAAATCATGACCACTGAACGAGCTACATCGATTAAGGAATTCAAAATCGTAGACAGCACCCTGCGCGAGGGCGAACAGTTCGCCGGGGCGCGCTTCACAACCAAGGATAAAATCAAGATCGCCAAGGCTCTGGACGCATTTGGCGTGGAGTACATCGAGCTCAGCAGCCCGATGTCCTCGCCGATCAGTTTCCAGGACCATATCATTCTGGTCGATCTGGGGCTTAAGGCCACGCTCGTGCCGCACTTGCGTTGCGCCAGGGAGGACATCGACAAGGCGCTGGCGACCGGCGTGAAGAGCATCAACATGATGTTCGCCACCTCGCCGGTCCTGCAGCAATACAGCCACGGGAAAAACATGGACTATATCGTCCGGCAGGCCGCGGACATGACCAAGTACATCAAGGACAAAGGGCTGGAGGTTCGCTTCAGCGGCGAGGACGCCTTCCGCAGCAACCTGGAAGATCTCGACCGGGTGTTCGCCGCGGTGATCGAGGCCGGCGCCGACCGCATCGGCATTCCCGACACCGTCGGCCGCTCGACGCCGTTCGAGGTCTACGAAGTGTTCCGCCATTTCCGCGAGATTTTCCCCAATGTCGATATCGAGTTTCATTGCCATAACGACACGGGCTGCGCCGTGGCCAACGCCTGGGCCGCGCTCGAAGCGGGCTGCACGCATATCGACGTGACGGTGCTGGGCATCGGCGAGCGCAACGGCATCACGCCGCTGGGCGGCCTGATCGCCCGCATGTACGCCATTGATAAGGGCCTCGTAAAGAAGTATAAACTGAAAAAACTGCGCGAGCTGGACGAGCTGGTCGCGAAAATGGTAGGCTTCCCGATTCCCTTCAACAATTACATCACAAGCCCGACAGCCTTCCATCATCGCGCCGGCATTCATACAAACGCGTTGTTGAAAAGCGCATCAAGCTATGAAATTTTCGACCTGGATGATTTCGGCGTGACGCGCAAGATCGACGTCGCGCACCGCCTGATCGGCAAGAACGCGATCAAGGCCCGCGCGGCCCAGCTGAAATTGGATCTGGACGAAGCGGAATTGCACGAAATCACCTGGGAGATCAAGACTATGTCCGACCAGGAGCTGCTCACGGACGACTACGTGGACAACCTGTTGACCGAAGCGGCGCAAAAAAACGGACGGAATCCGAATTTGCCAGTGAAATAGACACCAGTGATATAAAATTAACACCGTATCACAATACAGAAAGGAACCAAGGATCATGGAATTCACCTGTCCCGTGTGCGAAGCGGAAATCGAATTGGAAGATGTGGAAGAAGGGGAAATCGTCCCCTGCCCGGATTGCGGCGCCGAACTTGAAGTCGTCAGCCTCGATCCGCCGGAACTCACCGAAGCCCCGGAAGAGGAAGAAGACTGGGGCGAATGAGAAGAGTGGAATCAACAGGCGCATGGTAAACTTGCCATGCGCCTGTTTCATTTGTTTCTCGCGCAGATTCGCGGAGGCGCGGAGAGACAAAATGCTTGCGCTTGTCTTTTTGCAATGGGACAACCCTTAGCAATCAGGGCGTGATTCAAAATAATAATTCGATCTCTGCGTCTCAGCGCCTCTGCGTGATCATCAATATTTTCGAAAGGCTCACCCATGAAAATCGGCATGATGCTTTCGCGTGTGCGAAAAGAAGAAAAACTGCTGATCGAAGAATTCCGGCGGCGCGGCGTGAAATTCGACCGCATCGACGACCGGGAAATCGTCTTTGATCTGCACAACAAGGAATACAGCGAGTACGACGTGATCCTGGAGCGCTGCATCAACCACAGCCGCGCGCTGCATGCCATGCTGATCCTCAACCATCAGGGCGTGAAGACGGTGAACACGTACGAAGTGGCGCAGGTCTGCGGCGACAAGCTGAACACCAATGTGCACCTGGAAGCTGCGGAAGTCCCCACGCCGCGCTGCAAGGTGGCCTTCACTGAAGAGTCGGCGCTGCAAGCCATCGAACAAATGGGCTATCCCGTGGTGCTGAAGCCCGCCGTCGGCTCCTGGGGCCGTTTGCTGTCGAAGATCAACGACCGCGAGGCGGCCGAGGCGATCCTGGAGCACAAGGCGATCCTCGGCTCGTACCATCATTCGATTTTTTACATCCAGGAGTACATGAAAAAGCCGGACCAGCGCGACATTCGCGCGTTCGTTGTCGGCGATGAATGCATCTGCGCGATCTATCGCACCTCGCCGCACTGGATCACGAACACGGCGCAGGGCGGCAAAGCCAGCAATTGCTCCGTGACGCCGGAACTGGCCGAGATTAGCGTACGCGCGGCGCAGGCCGTGGGCGGCGGCATCGTAGCCATCGACATCTTCGAGACCGGCGAAGGCTACCTGGTCAACGAAGTCAACTACACGATGGAGTTCCGCAACAGCATCACGACAACCGGCGTGAACATTCCGGAGAAAATCGTGGATTACGTGATCCGCGTCGCGCAAGAGGCATGAATATCGCCAATCACTTCATACGTGATTGGATGCTCTTCTGCCTAATATTGCTCCCGAACCAGTTTTCGCATACGGAACCACTGAAACCGGATTCTCCCATGAAACCAGCAACTCCGCTCGATGGATCTTTCAAGATGGGAACCGCGATTGATCCTGACGGCGGCTCAATCACAGTGAACAGCCGTTATCTCCTGAAAAACGGATCGCCGTGGTTTCCGGTCATGGGGGAATTCCACTATTCACGCTATCCTGAAAATGAATGGCGCGATGAGCTGCTGAAAATGAAAGCGGGCGGCATCGATATCGCGGCCACATACATCTTCTGGATCCATCACGAAGAGGAAGAAGGCGTCTATCGCTGGGACGGGCGGCGCGATTTAAGGCGATTCGTCGAACTCTGCCAGGAGACCGGCTTGCTGGCCGTTTTGCGAATCGGCCCCTGGTGTCATGGCGAAGTCCGCAATGGCGGGCTCCCCGACTGGCTGCTGGAGAAAGGTCTCCGGACGAGGAGCAACGACGACGTGTATCTAAACTACGTCGAACGATTCTTTCACGAAATCTCTCAACAAACCGAAGGGTTGTTCTGGAAAGATGGCGGTCCGGTCATCGGCGTGCAGATCGAAAACGAATTTCGCGGACCGGCTGAACATCTGATGCGGCTCAAGGAAATCGCCGTCAGGGCCGGTCTGGATGCGCCGCTTTACACGCGCACCGGATGGCCGGACTTGACCTCTCCGATCGCACCGGGAGAGTTCCTGCCGCTCTCCGGCGCCTATGCCGAAGGTTTCTGGGACCGATCCATCGAGTCCATGCCCGGCAAATTCTGGCGCACGTTCATCTTCGAGAAAGTCCGCTCCACCGGCGCCATTGGCACCGATCAACTCGGCGAGCAGGCGCCATCATCGTCGCCCGATTACGACTGGCATCCATACCTGACGTGCGAGATGGGCGGCGGCATGATGTCGAGCTACCACCGGCGAATCTTCTTCTACCCCATGGACGCCTTGAGCGCGATCCTGGTCAAGATCGGCTCCGGCAGCAATCTTCCGGGATATTACATGTATCATGGCGGAACGAATCCCGACGGCAAACTCTCCACATTGCATGAATCGCAAGCGACGAAATATCACAACGACCTGCCCGTGATGAGCTACGATTTTCAAGCGCCGCTCGGTGAATTCGGCCAACTCCGGGATCATTATCATCTGTTGCGCCGCCTGCATCTGTTCCTGCATGACTTCGGCGCGGAATTGGCCGGAATGTCAGCGGATTTCCCGGCGCAATCGCCCGAGGACAAAAACGATGCGGAGACGCCGCGCTGGGCCGTTCGCAGCAACGGGGAAAGCGGATATGTCTTTGTCAATAATTACCAGCGCCTGCTGCCCATGCCGCCGAAACCGGACGTGTCTTTCGATCTCCCTCTAGAAAGCGGAACGTTGCACATGCCAGCAAAGCCGGTCACGGTTCCCGCCAACACATGCTTCTATTGGCCGTTCAACCTGGATCTTGACGGCGTCCGTCTCGTTTACGCCACCGCGCAACCCATCTGCCGTCTCCAAGACGCGGAGACAACGTACGCCTTCTTTTCAGCGATCCCGGAGATTCCTGTGGAATTTGCAATCGAGTCGAAGAATGTCAAATTCGAAACGGCTGGCGACGTTGAAACGACGACGGCTGGACAGACGATCATCCAAAACCTGACACCCGGACTTCAGCCAGCCGTCCAAATTGAAAAGCAAGATGGCAAAAAAATATATATCATCCTGTTGGATGAAACTGCGTCATTGCATTGCTGGAAGGAAAAAATCGGCGGATGTGAGCATGTCATCCTCACATCAGCCGGGCTGATTAATGATGGCGGCAAGCTGCGTTTAACCTCGGAAAATCCAGCGGAACTGAGTCTTTCCATGCTGCCGGCGCCGGATGCGTTGAGCTGCGGCGATCAAACGATCAAGCCGGTTAGCGACGGTGTTTTTTCACATTACGATCTCCCCTGCCCCGCGGCCTTAAAGACAGCGATCCACTTTGAAAAAATCAAAGATGCGGAACCTCCGCGTGAAATCAGAAACGGCTCCGCAGGCGTCGCCGAAGCGCCGTCTGATGAAGAATATTATCAAGCCGCTGTTTGGTCGATCCAGTTCCCGGAAGACATCAATCCCGGCGATGATCTGCTGTTGCGCGTCTGGCACACCGGAGATGTGGCGCGCTTTACCCTTGATGGCAAATTGCTCACCGACAATTTTTATAACGGCAAACCCTTCGATCTTGGGCTCAAACATTACGCCCCTGAAATCTATCATGGTTTGTTGCAGTTTGAAGCGCTTCCCATGCGCCAGGATGCGCCGATTCTGATTCCCGCCGAAGCTCAACCTGATTTCGAAGAAAAGCAAAGCGCGCTCGAAATCCATCGCATGGAAATCATCAAACGCCACACCATTGAGTTGCGTGTTCATTAACGCATCGCAAATTCCGATCAAACAAACAGCACACAACCGAAATTAAATGTTGTCGTACAAGTGCGATCATTATATATTGATCTCACCTTAATAAAAAGACTGATATGAGATGCAAACTGCGCCAGACGTTTGATGCAAATAAACGTTTATCGCATTTTGATTGTTTGTATTCCATTATAACACCACGAAAAATAACAGGCTGCATGAAAGTGATAATTACTGGTGATTGAAAATAACATTCGTCCAACAAGCTGAATGTTTTTTTATTAAAATCATTGGATCAACTCATGCACTAATCAAGTCCATGTTTATAGCAAGCAAGACCAAGCGTAAGCAGTGGTGCGCAGGTCAAATCTGTAAACGTTTTACGTGGTGAAAAATCAAGATATGGCTTTCCATCAATCATCTCCGAGGGGAGGAAATTGTTTCATGCTGCGTAACATTCAATCTACTATTTGCATCGTAATACTGCTCTGTTCGGGGGCGCTGATGTGGGGAGCGCCCGAAATCACGCAGGTCAACATCATTAATGCGGACACTGACGCCGTCATCAGGACATTACAGGATGAAGACGTCGTCAACCTAGCCGTGACTGGCGAAAATCTGAACATGCAGGCGGTCGTCAATGGAGAAACCGCGAGTGTTTTATTCTCATTGGACGATGATCCATATTATCGAACCGAAAGTTTTGCGCCGTATGCCCTGGCCGGCGATGATGGCGCGGGAGATTTTTACGCCTGGACGCCGCCGCGCGGCCCGCATTACCTGACGGTGATCCCGTTTGACACGACCGGTGCAACCGGAACGAGCGGCGAGCCGGTCTCGTTCTATTTCAACGTGGTGGACGATGAACCGGACGCTCCGAGCGGCTTGCTCTGCGAACTCTTCGCCTATCCGGAACGCGTAGAGATCAACGACACCACGCCGGAGTTTTCATGGATTGTGAATTCCGATCTGGAAAATGATTACCAGACGGCGTGCCGCATCCTGGTCGCTTCGAGCGAAGCCCAGCTCGACAGCAACATTGGCGACATGTGGGACAGCGGCAAGACAGCCACCACGCAGTCGGTCAGCATGGAGTACGGCGGCTCTGCACTCAGCGCCAGCACGACGTACTACTGGAAAGTGATGACGTGGGATAAAACCGATTCGGCCAGCGCATGGTCCTCAACCCAGGAGTTCAACACATCAGCCGGATTGGGAACTTATGATTACGGCGATAGCTATCCCTTGAATCTCTCGCGCGCCTATCTTGAACTCACCCACCGTTATCCTGTGCGCGTGGTGGAGATTGGAAGCGGGCATTATTTCATCGATTTCGGCAAGGACGCTGTCGGTTGGGCTCAATTGCGGCTCGACAGTTCAGTCAGCGAGACCATCACCTTCCATCTTGGCGAAGCGGCCGACGGCGACAGCGTCGATTCTTCCCCTGGCGGCACAATCCGGTATTCAGTCGACACGAAATCAATCAGCGCTGGATTGGCAACCTACGAATTGCGGGCGACCGGCCCAAATCCAGATCTTTATGGCAACGCCGTTGACACTCCTGCCGAATACGGACGGATCACGCCGTTCCGTTATGTTGAAATCGAAAACTGCTCGACAGAAGTCACCACAGCTTCCATATCACAGGTGATTCTATGCTATCCTTTTGATTTTCAGGCCGCATCCTTCGTCTCATCGGACGACATTCTCAACCAAGTCTGGGAACTTTGCCGTTACAGCATGTTCGCGACAAACTTCCTTGGCGTTTTCATCGACGGCGACCGCGAACGCACACCGTATGAAGCGGACGCCTATATCAATCAATTGACCTATTACGCCGCCGATCGCGAGTTCACCATCTCGCGTTACACCAATGAATACCTGTTTGATCATTCGACCTGGCCGTTTGAATGGAAACAGCATACAATCATGCAAAGCCATGCGGATTACCTCTACACCGGCGACACAGATTCGATCGTGGAATACTATAGCGCGCTCGAATCGTCTAAATTGCAAACATCTTATGCGCGCTCTTCGGATGGCTTGCTCGATACAAGCGGCACAACGGACGAAATCGTGGACTGGCCCAGCGGCGAGCGCGATGGATATGACTTCAGGGCGATCAACACTGTGGTAAACGCCTTTTATTATAAGAACCTCTGCCAAATGGCGGAAATGGCGGACGCCATCGGCAACACGACGGAAGCGGAGGATTTCCGCACTTCGGCGACGGCGATCAAGACCGCCTTCAACAACGCCCTGCTTAACACCGGCTCAGGATATTACGTGGACGGCGAAGGCTCTTCGCATTCTTCGCTGCACGCCAATATGTTCCCACTGGCCTTCGGACTCGTTCCGGATGCATACAAGGACTCTGTCATCGCGTTCATCGAATCGCGCGGCATGGCGTGCAGCGTGTACGGCGCGCAGTACCTGCTCGACTCGCTCTATCTGGCCGGCGAGGATGATTACGCCTTGAGCCTGATGAACTCGACGTCGATGCGCAGCTGGTACAACATGATCGCTTCCGGTTCGACAATCACGATGGAAGCCTGGGACATCGCATACAAAAGCAACCTGGACTGGAACCACGCCTGGGGCGCGGCGGCGGGCAACGCCATCTCGCGTCATCTGCTGGGCCTGCAACCAATATCAGCGGGATTTGAGCACGCCCGCATTTATCCGCAGCTCGGATCGCTGAGTTTCGCGGAAGGAACCATCCCCACGATTCGCGGATCGGTGGATATCAGCGTCCATCAGACGGATTACTCCTGGCGCCTGAACACAACGACCCCGGCCAACATGTACGCCGACATTGTGATGCCGAAACTGGGCGCCACGCCCGTGGTGGTGATGGACGGCGCGCTGACATCGGCCACGGAGGAAAACGACACGCTGATCATCGAAACGGTCGGCTCCGGCGATCATGAGTTCATCGTGCTGGAAAGCGTGCGCGGACTCGATCCGTGGATCGTCGCGTCCGTGGATCCGTTCACCACGCAATCCATCGGCGCCTTGACCACGGACACCGTGACAGTGACTTTATACAACGCCGGCATCTCTACGCTGACGCTGACGCAATTGACGCTGGACAAAGGAACATACACAACCGACGGCCTGGCGCTGGATCTCACGGGCCTTACGCTGCCCGGCGAGAATGTTCCGCCCGGCGAATCGATTCAATTCACCGTGGACTGGCGTCCGGCGGCGTACCCCGGATCGCGCGACTTTCAGATTCTGGTGGACAGCAATGATCCAGATGACGATCCGATCGCGCTGAGCGGAGCTGTGCTGGCGCCGATGTCGGCAGAGCCTCGGGTTCCATATACGGTGGACTCCTACACGCTGCATTTGTACCACCTTGATGAGTCCAGCGGTACGACTTCGGCGGACGCCGTCACTCCGGGTCTGGACGTCACATCGGTGACGGGCGGCGCGGCGCTTGGCGCAACGTCATACAGCGGTTTTGATCTGGCGCTCGACACTTCTTCCACGGCCTCCGATGACGCTCGCGCGGAGATCGGCGGCGGCGACGCCGTGGCGACAACCAGTTTCTGGGATCAGACCACGGGCGCATTCACCTACGAGGCGCTGATCTACATGAATTTCGATCCCAATCCCGGCAATGAGTCAGGACGAACGGTAGCCATGCAGATTTTCTCGATGGACGATGACAGCGGAGACCGGCCATTCCAATGGCGCCTAGTTCCTCCGGGGCACGCGGAAAATTCAAGCGCTACGACCTATGCCATGCAATTCATCAATATTGACGGCGGACAGACAATCTCAACTGTCTTGCCGACAACCGGCGATCATGCCGCCGGGCAAGACGTGTGGTATCATGTGGCGATGACATATACGGGCGTTTCCGAAGCGGATAACTTCAAATACTACTGGACCCGTATGGACAGCAATGCCGTGGAAGCCAATGAGCTATATTCCACAATGATGACCTCGGATTTAAGTTCAACCAATGGCGATCCATGCATTGGCAATGAACTTCGAAGCACAGCGACGGACAACTTCGACGGATTGATCGACGAGGTGCGCATCAGCGACATCGCCCGCGGCGCGGACGACATGCTGTTTTCCGGCGTCACGGCCTCATATGTGCAGAATGTCGTCGTCATCGACGCCGACACCGTCAAGGTCGTCTTCAGCAAGGCGATGGGAACGGACGCGCTGCTCGCCGCTTCCTATACGCTCAGCGGATCGGGACAGGGAACGCTTAACTCGCAGCCGGACACGGTTGATTACATCACGACAGGAACCTATCAGATCAACTGGAGTTCCGGAGAAATGACCATCGGCGGCGACATCGTCATCAACGTCGCCACAATCGAGGATGCGGACGGCGCTGATCTCGCGGAGCCTTCGAGCGGCGCGGACGATGGCGCGGGAATCGGCGGAGAACCCACGGCCACGATGACCCTGCCGACCAGCGGAACGGCGTATACTGCCGGCGCTGATGTGACGCTGGCCTGGAGCGCAACTGACGACGTGGCCGGAGTCGATTACGTGCGCATCTACTATCAACGCGACGGCGGCGCGGCGACCGAGCTCGACGGCAGCCCATTTGACGCCGGCATCTCAACCACCACGACGCAGTTCCTCCTGCCGGGTTCTTATGAACTCTATGCCGTCGCCACCGACCTGGCGGGCAATGAGGAAGTCACCGATCCCGATGCGGACCGAATCCTGATCCAGATCAATCCGGGACCGCCCCTCGTGCAGCAAGTCGAAGTGATCGACGCCGATACGATTGAAGTCGTTTTCAGCAACGCAATGGGTCCGGATGCGCTCGATCCCGCTTCGTATACTCTAAGCGGCTCCGGTCAAGGTACATTCGACGCGCAGCCAGCTTCGGTGACCGGCGTTTCCACGAACACGTATCGTCTGAACTGGACTGCGCAGGAAATGACCATCGGCGGCGACATCACGATCACTGTCGCCACGATCCAGGATACGTTGGGCGCCGATCTCGTGGAGCCGAAGAGCGGCACGGACGCAGGCGCGGGAATCGGCGGAGAACCCACGGCCACGATGAACCAGCCGGCCAGCGGTTCGATATTCGAGACCAATCAGGATGTCACGCTGGGCTGGAGCGCAACGGACGACGTGGCCGGAATCGATATCGTCAGCATCTATTATCAGCGCAACGGCGGCGCAATCACGGAACTCAGCGGCAGTCCCTTTGACGTGCTGCAAACCTCCGTCGTGACGCAATTCTCGCTGAGCGGCATATATGAAATTTACGCCGTCGCAACCGACCTGGCGGGCAACGAGGAGACTGCCGATCCCGATCTGGATATAATCACGATCGAGATCGAAACACCGGAGCCTCCTCCACCGGGAAGACGAAACGCCGCCAGTGATCGATGGCTACTCTATTAACGGCGCCATGCCGACAAACTAAAAACAGCCGGGCGGATTTTCCGTCCGGCTGTTTTTTTTTCACTGGCCACCCCGCTCATATCGGCATCCTGAATATCAGGATATAAAATTTCCTTGAAAGTTCGCGCGTAGCGCTCGATGCTTCGTGTTCATCACTTGAAACACAATGGGGACGGTTATTCATGGCTGAGAAAATTCAGGCCTCGATTATCGGGGCGTCGGGATACGCCGGCGGGGAACTGCTGCGGCTGCTGCTGGATCATCCGCATGTCGAGGTGAAACAGGCGACCAGCGAGCAACACCAGACGAAATTCGTGCATGCGATTCATCCGAATTTGCGCGGACGAACGCAGCTCAAGTTCGTCTCCGCCGCCCAGATCGAGGAGTGCGATTTTCTTTTTGTCTCGCTGCCGCACGGCTCGGCGTCATCCAAGATGCCGGAGCTGGTGAAACTGGCGCCGAAGGTGATCGACCTCTCGGCCGATCATCGTCTGCGCGACGTGGCGGCGTATGAGCAATGGTACGGCGAACCGCATCCGCATCCGGATATCAATGCGCAGTTCGTGTACGGCGTGCCGGAGGTGAACCGCGAGGCGTTGCGCGAGGCGAAATGGGCCTCGGGCGCAGGCTGCAACGGCACGGCGACGCAGCTGGGGCTGCTGCCATTCAAACGGGCGGGTGTGGAGATCGTTTCGGCGCTGGCGGACATCAAGGCGGGATCGAGCGAATCGGGCAACAAGCCCAATCTTGGCTCGCACCATCCGGAGCGCAGCGGCTGCGTGCGTTCGTTCGCGCCCACGGGCCACCGGCACACGGCCGAAGTGCAGCAGACCATGGGTTGGACGCGCGACGATGCGCGGATCCAGATGTCGGTGACGGCAATTGAGATGGTTCGCGGCGTGCTGGCCACGATCCATGTGCAGCCCAAGGAGAAACTGGAAGAAAAGGATCTTTGGAAAATTTTCCGCGGAGCGTACAAAGACGAGCCGTTCGTGCGCATCGTGAAAGACCGGCAAGGGATCTACCGCTTTCCCGAGCCGAAAATTCTATCCGGCTCGAATTACTGCGACGTGGGATTTGATGTGGACCCGCAGACCGGCCGCGTAGTGGTGATCAGCGCGATCGACAACCTGATGAAGGGCGCGGCGGGAAACTGCGTGCAGGCGATGAACGTAATGATGGGCTGGAACGAATCGGCCGGTCTTGGTTTTCCCGGTCTGCATCCCGTCTGATCCCGTCAGCCCCGATCCTGGAATAGGTATAATGGCATGCTTGCGCTGGACGAACAGGCTGCGAAAAAGCCGTTTGCCTTCAAGGCCCTTCTCTCAAAAGAACGGGCCTCTTTGGTTTTGGTTCCCGTCATCATGTTCGCCTGGTTCTGGTTCTGGCGCTCGCACGGCTTCACCGGCGGCGACAGTGAATACTGGGAGCGTCTGATTCACGGCGGCGTCTGGCTGAATAAACGCCAGATGCTATCCTTCTTCGTGATGCAGTTAGCCTTTCGCATTACGCATGCCCTGTTTGGCTGGACCGCGTTTATCGCGATGAACCTCGTATCATGTCTGGCCGGCGCTCTAGCGATGCTGGCGAGTTGGGCATTGCTGCGCGAACGAGAGCATGCGGGATGGTCTTTTGCGATTGTCGCCACAGCGGGATTCACCGCCATGTTTTGCGGCAATATTGAATCCTACGCGCAGCCTGTGGCGGCGTTGCTGCTGCACTTCCTGGCGATCCGCCGATATCAGCAGCGCCGATGGCCGTTATGGACGCTGTCGTTCACTTATTCCCTGGCGTTATGCTTCCACATGATCAATATGGCTGCGCTTCCCGCTCTTGCGGCTTTGCTGGCATGGCAGGCGAAACGGCGAAACATCAGCTGGCGCGATGCATGGCTCTTTGCGCTGGGAGCGTCTCCGGCGCTCGTGCTGTGGTGGACGGTGTCTGTATGCTCTATCGGATACGGGCCGTTGGCTGACTCAAACAACTGCATCGTGCCGCCGATGGAACTGCTGACGAAGCCCTGGTTGGTGTTCACGTCGCCCTTCCTGCAACTCAAGCAATGGTTCATTGTCTGGAATGGCGGCGTTGCGGCAATACTGGCGATTCCCGCGATTATTTGGGCGTTTCGCAAGCCTTCCGAAAATCATTTCACGATTATTCTGACCCTTTATTTCCTTTGTTTCCTCGCGCATTGGCTGGCGTGGAAACCTGACCGGGGGTTGTATGATTGGGATTTGTTTTCATTTCCGTGGGTCGTGGCTGTGTTCCTGTATGCGTGGCACGCAATGGAACTCCCCTGGCGATCAGCGGGGGTGGGACTTGCATTGGGCTGTAACATGCTGCTCTTCGCATATCGCCCGGCGCAATATGCTCAAATTTGCGAGCGGGGCTATGGAACCATCGAAGTGCATGCCGCCGAGGGAGCGGAGCCTCGCAGGGTTATGCTGGATGAACGCATATATCTGGCTCCGGAGAATCGCTATGTGCTAGCCGGCATCCATCAGATCAGGAGCATTTCAAACGCCGCCGCCGAATCAAAATTCATTCGTGTGGTGGTGATGCGCGCAGGCGAACGCCATGTTTACCGGTATGATGATCAAACGATCCGCCTGGAACGGATCGAAAGAAAATGATGCTCAAATCAATCTGCTTCTTGGACCGCATGATACCTACGGCTCAAAGACTCGATCCGTCCTCGGTTGCACGGCTTGTGCGTCATTTTCCTTGGGCTGCTCTTGCGCTCTCCGGCGCCGAGCTCAGGTTGACGTGGTCGATTTTACTTTGTATTTCCTGAGGATTCTCCGGCTGGTATTGCAGCGACTGCCGCCATGCATTGATGGCGTCGGCGTTCCGGCCGAGCTTGCTGTATGCATCGCCCAGGTGGTCGAACAGCACGGAGTCGCGGGCTGAGCTGTCCACAGCCCGTTCCAGCCAGGACACGGCCTCTTCGTAGCGCCCCTGCTGATAATACACCCACCCCAGGCTGTCCATGATATGCCCGGCCCAGGGCTGCATCTTTTGCGCATGCTTGATCAGTTCTTCAGCCTCATCAAGACGGATGTTCTCCTCGGCGAACATATATCCCAGCGCGTTGTACGCCTCATAGTGGCGCGGATTCATTTCAATCGTTTTGCGATACATCTCCTCCGCGCCGGCCAAATCTCCGCACATATGCAGCCAGTGCGCCAGCGAAAAACACATTTGCTGCGATTCGCCATATTGGCCGATCAAGGCGCGCACTTTCGCCACGGCCTCCGCATATCGCCCCTGCGCGGCGAGCATGCGGCACTCGGCCCATTCCACCTCACGGCCGAATTCCTCGCCGAAGCGCTCGGATAATTCCTGCGCCAGTTTCTCCGCCTCTCCGTCCTTATTCTGCTGCGTCAGGCACTGAATCAGCGCGTTGTAAAGCATCAGCCGCTGGCCGTCGTCCCGCTTGCCGCCTTTTTCCGCTTCAAGCTCGCGCATGGCCTTCCGGTAGGCCTTTTCGGCCTTGACGTAGTCGCCGTGCTGATAAAGCACGTCGCCCAGGACGATCTGTCCCAGCGATGCGCGTTCGGAAAGTTCCGGAATGCGCCGCGCCAGTTCCTCGAAACGCTCGGATCGGTCCAACGCGCTGTAGGTGTTGGCCAGGTTGATCAACAGCGACAGATTGTCCGGCTCGGATTTCAGCGCCTGCTCATACCACTCGGCGGCTTTATCGTAGCGCTGCGCCGCGAGATAGAAATCGCCGATGTTGCGCTCAAACTCCGCGGGCTTTTCCGTGAATTGCCCGCGGCCCATGTCGATCAATGTGTTCAGCTTGCCGGTGTTCCCCGTGAGCAGGAAAAGCTGCAACAGTTTTTCATAGTTGCGCATATCGCCGGTGTTTTCCGCCAGCGCCTGCTCGTATTCCTGAATCGCCTCATCATATTGCTGGTTGCGCAAATAAAGATCTCCCAGCATCTGCCGGATGTGGTAGCGATGGCCGAAATCATTGGTGAACTGGTTGATGATGTCGATCGCCTGATCCAGTTGATCGGTCCGGCTGTAGCATTCCAGCAGGCGGGAATAAATGCTCGCCCTGTCCTGCGAAGTTTCGAGCGCCTGGCGATAAAGTTCGGCCGCCTTGTCGTATTGCTCCTTGCCGAAATAGGCTTCGCCGAGTCCCACTGTGGCGTCGGTGCTGTCTTTGTCCAGCATCAAGGCGGTCTCATAAAGCGGAATCGCCTCGTCGAACTGCTTGCCTTGCAGCAGCAGGGCGCCGAGTTTGAGATAATGGCCAGGATCCGAGGAGTATTCTTCGACAAGGATGCGATAGATACGTTCGGCTTCCTGCGCCTCCCCGGCCTTGATCGCCATCTCGGCGTAGAGTTCCATCAACATCAGATTTTCCGGAGCGCTTTGCATCAATTCACGATAGGCATTCAGCTCGGACAAGCCTTCGGGAAGCGTCTGCTCGAAACGCGTCTGGAATCCGATATCGTTCGGAAAAATGCGCAATGCTCGGAGATACACCGAATGGGCCGTTTCAATGTCGTTCAGTTGTTCGTAGATCTTCCCCAGCCGGGTGTAGAAGTCCTTCAATCCTTCGCGCAGATTCAAGCAGGCCTCGAAATTCTTCGCGGCTTGCCGAAGATGCTCCTCCAGCTCCTGCCGGGCCTCTTCGCCGCTCTGGCCTTCCAGCGCCAGAGCCTTGAACTGATGCATGATTCCGAGCATGTAAAACGGATAGACGTCCCGGCCGTCATGTTGCACGATTTCTTCAAACGCCTGAATGGCGCCGTCGTAATCGCGAATCTTATAGCGCAAGTTGCCCAGAGCTTTCAGCAATTCAAGGTTGGCTGGATTCCGCTCCACGCCTTGCTCATATGTTTCCAGCGCATCCAGCAATTCACGGCCGACCGGGATCCGCTCCGGACCTTTCTCGCGCGCATTCAGCGCTCTCTGCCGCTCGAAAGATTCTTCCAGCAAACTGCCGCGAAGCAGATACAGCTCCGCCCATTCGGGTTTGCGTTCGATCAATGCCGTCACACGCGTCAGTGCCTCGTCGCTGCGGCGCAGGAGCGCCAGGGTCTCGATCGTGGAAAGTTGAAACATAGCGTTGTCCGGCTCTATCGCCAGCGCCTTTTCAAATAGTTTCAACGCATCGCCATACTTGCCCTGACTCAAGCGAAGACTGGCAAATTGGTATTCTTGCAACGCATCCAAGTGGTTTCGCTGTTCATCGTTTAATGGGAAATCCCGCACCTCGCCGAGTTCATCCTGCAGCAATTGAAATTTCTGAACATCAGCGTCTTCCTCGCCGGCCGCAGCCGTGGATGCGCAGCAGAATAAAAGAATCAACGCCAGGCAGATCGCCTGCAGCGCGCTACGCAGCCAAGACGTTAAATTATTTCGAACTTCAACCATTAATCTATCCTTGCTTCTGCTTTGTTTATTCCGATTTATCGATCTTTTCCGCCGTCTGCCTTCAGTGGATTAGAACAAAAAATTATGTCACGCTCAGCAAGACAATGCAAATGGAAAAAAAATAGTGAAATCCAGCCTTTCTCCGCCCTGATCAAGCAATGCCATCCGCAATGCATCGCATGAAACGTTTGATGATATTCGACAGGAAACATAACAATGAAAAATAATTTTCACTTGGGATAAAATTCAAAAAAAGTTACTTTGATCAAAATAATGTTGATTTTAAAAGAAGGAAAAGAGAAAGGTCTTAGCGTGCTTGGAAATGGCTTTGCATGGCGTTGAATATATTCACCAAGATCGTTCCGTTCTCAAACAGCAAAGTTTATTAGCGCGCCGGTTGAGTGGATTTCCCTGCCCAAGAGCATCCATTGGCAGGATATGTAATTATGTCCGCGCAAGACACTCATGCCCTAAATCTGGATTCGCGCCTGAAATCAGCGTTGCGTGAATTATTGCAACGTGTGGTTCAGCAGGGGCGAAACATTGGATTGGATCAGATTGATTCCATGTTGGATGAAGCATGGCGGGAATTGCGCATTGCCGAATCCCTCTCACAGGACGCCGCGAACGGCGCCACCCAATTCAAACAACCCGTCAATTTCTTCCAGCACCTGCTGGAAACCATGCCGCATTTCGTCATCGGCTTGGACGAAATAGGCCGTTGCGTGGCTTATAACGCCTTGTTCGCGGAATTGGCGCGCAATAACCAGAAAACCGAGCCTGGTTTTAACTTCAACGAGATCGTGCATGCCGTGGCCGGCGGCGATCCGCTGGAGATGCACGAAGTGCTGCAGCAAACCGCGGCCATCGGACTCTGGAACGGAGACATCTGGATTCAGCGCGGCACAGGCAGCCGTATGCTGGTCAACGCCTCCATCTTTAACCTTGTGGCGGAGAATCCCGCGACTCAGCCGTCCAACATCCGTTACGCCGCGATCCTGCTCGATATCAGCGGCCATCGCAAGATGGAGCAGGACTTCCTGCATCAGGAAGTGATGCGTGGAGTGGCGTTGCTCGCGGGCGGCGTGGCGCATAATCTGAACAACCTGCTGGTCGGCGTACAGGGCTATGCCGCCCTGCTCAAGCCGATGGTGAAGGACGACGAGCGCGCCCAGAAGTATCTCAGCATCATCGACCGCTCCTCCAGCAAGGCCGCCGATCTGTCCAAGCAACTGCTGCGCTTCTCCCAGCGTGACGAAGCCACGCCGATCGAGGTGGATCCGAACAGCGCCATCGAGGAGGGAGCGCAACTCGCCAGCAAGCTCATTGGTCCAGACATCGAAATCATTCTGGAACTACAGCCGCAGGCGCAGGCGATCCTGGTCGATCCCGGACATCTGGATATGATTCTGCTGGAGCTGTGCATCAACGCATCGCACGCCATCAAGAAAGAGGGGCGGATCACGATTCGCACCGCAAGCTCCCGCGTTCCACGCCAATTGGCGGACAGCCATCCGCAAATCGACCCGCAAAAAACCTACTTGTGCGTTTCAGTGGCCGACACCGGCAGCGGCATCGATCCCAAACAACTCAATGATATTTTCCAGCCTTTCGTCACATCGCGGGAATTCCAAGCCCGAGGTTTGGGGCTTTCCATGGTCTATGGCCTGGTGAACCGCTATGACGGAGCAATCGCCGCCGAAAGCGGCCTGGGAAAAGGAACCACCATCAATGTATATTTACCCTTCGTTCCGAGCGAAACGAAGGGCAAAGGACGTCCTGAAATGGAACAACAAGAACAAAGTCCGATCGAGCCGCAACCGAAATCCAACTCAAAAACATTGCCCCAAACGCCAACGCTGCTGATTGTGGACGATGAGGCCGTGGTGCTGGAATTCTTCGACAACATGCTGAAGAACGAATCCTACAACGTCCTGTTCGCCAGCAACGGCGAAGAGGCGCTGGAGATGTTCCGCCGCGCACCTGACGAGATCGACCTGGTGTTCATGGACTTGATCATGCCACGCAAGGACGGCCTGCAAACCCTGCTTGAAATGCGCGAACTGCGGCCGGACATCAAAGTCGTGCTGACCAGCGGCTATGTCTCTAACCGCAGCCTGGATGAACTCGTGAAAAACGGCGAAGCGGAATTCATGCACAAGCCATTCAGCGTGCGCGACTTTTTCGATATGATCGACCGCCAATTGTACTCATCTAGACCTTGACAATCCCCACGGATTCGACGCTATGATCCCTGCTCGCGTTTGGAAAAGAGGACGCAGCGGCGGCATCGGGGCCAATAGCTCAGTTGGTTAGAGCTCCCGGCTCATAACCGGGCGGTCCCTGGTTCGAGTCCAGGTTGGCCCACTATTTCCCCCCGCATTCAGCTCCCTGGCGCGCCATCAAGCCCATTTTCACGCAAGCCCTATCGAACAGCGCCGCTTGACTACGAAGACCGAGAGGCCAATCGCCATGCGAATCAACCCGATTATATCCACGCTCCTCTGCATGATGCTGATTAGCCTTGGGGGCTGCCACTATAGCGAATCATCACTGGAGAAAAGCATGCTTGACACCAATAGTACGGAGACTGAAAACCGGCTTTCCTATAATTTCAACTTTGGCGCCAGCGAATCGATCGACGGCTATGCGCCGGTCAGTCCAGACATGATTTACAGCCCAACCTCGGGCTATGGCTTTGAACCTGGCATGCAAATCGATTCAATCAGCCGCGGCGGGGACGATCCGCTGACAAGCAGTTTTTGCACGGCCGATACGCCGTTCTATTTTTCCGTCGCCTTGCCCGAGGGCAATTACAGCGTCACGGTCTTGCTCGGTGATGCGCAGGAAGCGTCGAAAACCACGATCAAGGCCGAGTTGCGGCGATTGATGATCGAAGAGGCCGAAACTCAACCCGGTGAGTTCATCCGGCGGACGTTCATGGTGAACATCCGCACACCGGAGATCCCCGACGGCGGCAAAGTGCGCCTGAAAGACCGGGAACTGGAAAACGAAATCTGGGCCTGGGATGAAAAACTGACGCTGGAGTTCAACAACTCCCGCCCCTGCATTTGCGCGCTGGAGATCGAACGCCGCGACGACATCCCCACGATCTTTTTGCTGGGCGATTCCACGGTCTGTGACCAGCCCGGAGAGCCATATTGCAGCTGGGGCCAGATGCTGCCAAGGTTCTTCAAGCCCACCGTCGCCGTCGCCAACCATGCGGAATCGGGAGAATCGCTGACGAGCGCCCTCGGCGCGCGGCGCGTGGACAAGGTGCTCAGCCAGATGCGTCCGGGCGATTATCTCTTCGTCCAATTCGGCCATAACGACCAAAAAATTACCTGGGAAGGCACCGGCGCCTTTGAAAGCTATCTCGCAAATCTCAAGCGCCTGGCGCAGGATGTTCAGCGGCTCGGTGGCGTCCCTGTGCTGGTGACATCCATGCACCGCCTTCGTTTTGATAGTAACGGCCGAATCGTCAACAGTCTGGGGGACTTTCCAGCGGCAGTGCGTCAGGCCGCCGCCGAAACGCAATCAGCCCTGATCGATCTGCACGCGATGAGCGCCGATTTCTACGAAGCGCTGGGACGGGATCATGCGCATAAGGCATTTGTCAAGGGCGACGGCACACATCATAACAACTACGGCGCCTATGAATTGGCCCGCTGCATTGTGACTGGAATCCAGCGCGCCGAATTGCCCATTGCAGAAGATCTCGTGGATGATCTATCTGTATTTAATCCGTCAGAGCCTGATGACGAACAAAAGTTCTACATCCCCGTAAGTCCAGGTATGACCAGCGTCCGGCCGTTGGGAGATGGCCATGATCAGCCTTGATTTCGATACGGCGAAGTTCGATCCACCAAAAAAAAGCACACTCTGACGAAAATCATTGAATTTTCTACATTTTTTTATCGACAATACCTCACGTTCTGATTATGTTCCCGCCACCTTAGCCGTGGTCGCAGAACTCAGGTGCATTAAAATCGCAGTGATTATTCTAAAACCACGACTTACAAATCTGTGTGACCAGGTGCATGCCGATGGCCGTTAAAAAAACGCGTAAAACATCATCCGCTCAAAAAACTGCACGACGCGCGACGAAAAAAACCGTTGCGAAAAAGCCGACTCGCAAGGCGATAAAAACCGCGGCTCCCAAAAAATCGAAGACCAAAGCCTCCGCCTCAAAAGTGAGTAAAAAAAAGACGGCGACGAAAAAGACCGCCCAAAAAACTGCGAAGGCCAAATCGTCCGCAAAGAAGACAGCTGTAAAAGCGGCGAAAACCAAGAAAGCGCAATCGCCCAGCAAACGGAAAACCACAGTGAAGAAAACCAGCGCCAAACCCGCAGGCAAAAAAGCATCCGCCAAGAAACGAACGATCAAGAAAACCGTGGCGAAAAAGTCCGCCGTCAAGAAAAGCGCCGTGAAAAAAACCGTGGCTCAGAAAACCGCTGTTAAAAAGACATCGCCCAAGGAGGCGCAAAAACCGGCTCGCAAAACCGCTCCAACAACGCCGAAAAAAACCGCTTCACAGGCATTGATCAATCGAAATTCATTAACCACGGCAAAACCCAAAGTCCGCCCGCAGATCATCAGCCGCGGATTGGTGAAACCCGCAGTTGCCGCTAAGAAACTGCGCCTGACCAAAGAACAGCTGAAAATCCGTGAACGGCTGAACATCGAGATGATGCCCAATGTGGACAACAAGCCGTTGAAAAAAGGCGAAATCAAGGAACTGGCCGCAACGCTTCTGGTCGAAAGGGATCGCCTGGCAAAGGAAATCAATGATCTGCAGCGCCTGTCGCTGATGAACGAAGATGAAAACGGGAAAGACACCGACACCTATTCGATTCATCCGGCGGAATCGGCTTCGGATTATGCCATGATGGAAATGACGCTGCTGCAAAACAGCCATGAGACGTTGCTGCTGCAAATGATCAATGAATGCATGGAAAAGTTGGATAACGGCATCTATGGCATTTGCGAGCGCTGTTCGGCGTATATCGGTTATGAACGGCTCTCGGCAAAACCCTGGGCGCGGCTATGCATCGTTTGCCGCGACAACATCGAACGTGGAAAAATTTAACGGCGACAAGGGCAAACGCCTGGAATGTGCTTGACATTCCCCGGCGCAAGACCTATGCACTTCCCGTCGTTTGCGCGAAACCACGGCGCGACGGCGTTTTTCTTTCCGCCGCACGGCAAAAATCGGCGGCGGGTCTTCGACAGAATGTGGGGCAGTAGCTCAGCTGGGAGAGCGCGGCGTTCGCAATGCCGAGGTCAGGGGTTCGATCCCCCTCTGCTCCACCAGCCTTCGCCAAGGCTTCGGCTGGCAAGCCGGAGTTTTGGCGAAGGTTGCCCGCCGTAGTCCAACCAAGGATATTTCCAAGCCGATCGTCTCCAACATACCAAGCGGAACCTGATGCCGCTTCCAGCAGGCTGTCTTCTTCTCTACTTTGAACTCGCATTGTCTTCTCAGCGCCTCGCAGCATGGGAAACAGGCCGTTGACAGCCGCCGGAGCAGATGATAGTTTCCTGCGTTCAAATACACACGCTCGCGGAGGTTCGACTGACGTCGATTGACTATGGCCCGCCAACCGGTTCGGATTCTTCTACTCGCTTTTTTCGATGAATGGTGCCTGGGACTGCGCACGCTGTCGGCCGTGCTGAAACGCGAAGGCCATGACGTGCGGCTGGCGATCTTCCGCGGGATGAGCGAGATGCACGATTCGGCGGGAGAAGGCGATCCGGATGGATATCACCACCCCCCGGCCAGCGCCACGAACGCGGATTTCGATGCGCTGATCAACGTGGTCCGCGAGGTGAAGCCCGATCTGATCGGGATGGGCTTCTGTTCGAATTTCTTCGGCCTGGCTCGCGAAACGACGCGCCGGATGCGCTCCGCGACTGAGGCGCCGATTCTGTGGGGCGGCGCCGATCCGACGGTCAATCCGGATCTGGGCGTCCAATACGCTGACGCGGTTTGCGTCGGCGAGGGCGAAGCAGCGCTGGTTGAGATCGCCGAACGAATCGCCGAAAAACGCCCCTTCAACGACGTGGCCAATCTCTGCATGCGCGACGCGCAAGGTGAAATCATCCACAACGCCAGGCGGCCGCTGATCACGGAGCTGGATGCGCTGCCATGGCCGGATTTCGACCGCCAGAGTCAGATCTATATCACCAGTGGCGAGGCGCGCGCCGGAGCGTTGCCCGCAGTATCAAGCCTGCATGATTCTTATCCGTTGCTCTCCGGACGCGGATGCCCGTTCTCCTGCACCTACTGCTGCAATTCCCATCTGCGCGAGCTGTACGGCGCGAAACACTACGTCCGGCAACGCTCGGTGGACAACGTCATCCGCGAAATCGAACAGGCCCGCAAAAACAGTCCGGGCATCCGCCACGTTGAATTCCACGACGATGTTTTCAGCATCGACATGGAATGGCTTCAGGAGTGGGCCGGACAATACACCCAACGCATCGGGCTTCCGTTTTCCTGCTACAGCCATCCAGCGACGACCACAGCCGAACGCGTAGCGATCCTCAAGCGGGCGGGCGTCTCCTTCACGATCATGGGCGTGCAGTCGGGCAGCGAACGGATCCTTCGCGAGATCTATAAGCGCAACACGCCGCGCGAGCGCATCCTGGAGGCGGCGCGGCAGATTCGCGAGGCGGGCATCCACCTGGTGATCGACCTGATCAGCGCCAATCCGTTCGAAACCGAGGAGGATCGCCGCGCGACGCTGGACCTGATGCTGCAAATGCCGGAGGGCTTCATGCTGCACGAGGTGAACCGGCTATGCATCTTCCGCAATCACCCGATTTCGGACCAGATGATCGCGGCGGGATTCGAGGAGCAGGGGATTCTGGAGCTCTGGGACGAAGATCGCAACATGCGCGGCGCCAAGGACAGCGACGAGCATCGTTTCTGGATCGCGTTGCTGAGCCTCACGGAATTCAAAAACGAACTGGGCGAGATAAACATCCGGCAGATGGCGGATGATCCGTTCCTGCGTCAGCATCCCGCCATCGTCGAAGGCATCTCACACGCCATGATTGACGCGCGCTACCTGCCCGGCTCGCGCAAACGGCGCGACACTCGCCTGCATGAACTGGAGGCTGAATTGCTACGGCTCAAAGGCAGCCGCATCGTCCGCTACGCCCTGCGCCTGCGCGAAATCCTCTCGCGCCGCACTGCGTGATCGCGCTTAAAAGTTCATTCTTTCTGATCGGTGTTTTTATCTTTGAGCGATTTCCACCAATCCAGCCTTTTCTGGATTTCTTTTTCGAAACCGAACTTGGACGGGGTGTAGTAGCTGCGGTCGAACAACTGTTCTGGAAGGCAGTCCTGACCGCTGTAGTGGTGCTCATGATCATGGTCGTACTGGTAGTCCTTGCCGTAATCCAGATCCTTCATCAACTGCGTCGGAGCGTTGCGGATGTGCAGTGGAACGGGCAGCGATCCGTGCCGCCGGACGTCCTGCTGGGCCGCGAGATGCGCCATGTAGGCGGCGTTGCTTTTGGGCGCCGTGGCGAGGTAGATGGCGCATTGCACGAGGGCAAGCTCGCCCTCCGGCGTTCCGAGCGATTCGTAGGCGGTCTTGGCCTGATTGGCCACGGTGAGCGCGTTGGGATCGGAAAGGCCGATGTCCTCCGAGGCCATGCGGATCATGCGCCGGGCGCAGTACAGCGCGTCCTCGCCAGCTTCGAGCATGCGCGTCAGCCAGTACACCGCCGCCTGGGGATCGCTGGAGCGGATGCTCTTATGCAGGGCGCTGATCAGGTTGAAGTGCTCCTCGCCGGAGCGGTCGTAGATCAGCTGGTTGCGCTGAGTGAGTTCCTTGATCGCGTCGAGCGCGACAAAATGCGAGCCGTCCTTGCGAGGCTTGCCTGCGCGCACGGCGATCTCGAGCAGGTTGAGCGCGCGCCGGGCGTCGCCGTCGGCCAGCCGGCAAAGCCAGGGCATCACTTCGGCGTCGAGCTCGACGCGCAAGCCGCCAAGTCCATGCTCCTCGTCCTCCAGCGCGCGGCGCAGGATCGTCTCGATGTGCTCGTTATTGAGCGATTCGATGGTGAAGACCTTGGCGCGCGAGAGCAGCGGCGCGATGACGCTGAACGACGGATTCTCGGTTGTGGCGCCCATCAGGCAGATCGTGCCGTCCTCGACGTGTGGCAGGAAAGCGTCTTGCTGGACTTTGTTGAAGCGATGGATTTCATCGACGAACAGGATCGTCGGCAGATTCTTGATCCGGCGCAGTTCCTTGGCTTCATTGATCACGCGGGTGATGTCGGCCTTGCCGGAAGTGACGGCGCTGAGTTTGCGGAACCGGGCCTTGGTGCTGTGGGCGATGATCGCCGCGAGGGTCGTCTTGCCCGTGCCGGGCGGCCCCCAGAAAATCAGCGACGGCACGGTGTCCTGCGCGATGAGGCGGCGCAGCATGGAGTCAGGCCCGACAAGGCGCTCCTGGCCGATGAATTCATCGAGCGTGCGCGGCCGCATGCGTTCCGCCAAGGGAATGTCATGGGGCGACGCATGCTCGACCTGCGCGTCGTTGCTGTTGTCGTTAAAAAGATCCATGTTGGAAATCCCGGATTCAACTTCCAAGTGCCCCCCCCACGGGGTGGTTGACAAAGCAGTGAGTTGAGGCATCCTCGCTCCTGCGATAATCAA
>JAFGJS010000093.1 GCA_016928995.1 Candidatus Sumerlaeota bacterium
ACGCTTGGCTTCGCCACGCCAGCAGTTGTATTCTCAAAGAACACGTGACCACCCCGTGGGGGGGGCACTTGGAAGTTGAATCCGGGTTTTCGGAAATAATCCGCTTTTTCCGTTACTTTGCGGGCTGATCTTCTTTCTGGGGAATGTTGAATAAAAATCACCACAACGGCACGATGACACAACGTCACATATCACATAAGCAGTTTAATATTCATCGGCAAAACGGCGCGTGAAGGGGCGTTTGCTCTCAACTGCTTTTTGACCGGCATCCCCGACTGCTTGATTGCCGATTCCATGCCGATGTGGGATAAAGGTTGAATTCATTCGCCGAAATCGGCGCAGGCGGCAATTACGAAGGATGATGGGAATGACAGCAGTGAAGAATGACATACGCGAACATTTGCAGCGGCGCATCCTGATCCTGGAAGGGCCGAAGGGGACGATGCTGCAGCAATATAAGCTTTCGGAAGAGCAGCACCGCGGCGAGCGATTCAAGGATCATGATCGCGATCTGAAGGGCGACAATGACGTCCTGAACCTGACCCAGCCGGACATCGTGCGGCAGGTCCACCGCGAATACGCCGAGGCGGGCGTGGATATCATCGCCACCAATACGTTCAACGGCACGACGATCTCCCAGGCGGAATACGGGCTGCAGGATTTAGCGTATGAGCTGAACAAGGCCGCCGCGCAGTTGGCGCGCGAGGTGGCGGATGAATATACCGCCAAGACGCCGGACAAGCCGCGCTGGATTGTGGGCGCCATGGGGCCGTCGAACAAGACGCTCTCGCTTTCGCCGGATGTGAACGATCCGGGCTATCGCGCGTTGACGTTCGACCAGGTCGCGGAAGCGTACAAGGAGCAGGCGCGCGGCTTGATCGACGGCGGTGCGGACATCATCCTGATCGAGACGATCTTTGACACGTTGAACGCGAAGGCGGCGATTTACGGCGTGCAGGAGCTCTTCGCGGAAATCGATCGCGAACTGCCGCTGATGATTTCGCTGACGATCATCGACAAAGCGGGGCGCAACCTGTCCGGCCAGGGCGTCGAGGCGTTCTGGATTTCGATCCGGCATGCTAATCCGCTGACCGTGGGCATCAATTGCGCGCTGGGCGCCGGGGAGATGCGCAAGTTTGTCGAGGAGTTTTCCGGTTTAGCGACGTGCGCGACGTGCGTGTATCCCAATGCCGGGCTGCCGAATCCGCTCGCGCCGACGGGCTTCGATGAAACGCCGGAGCACATGGCGTCCATCGTGCGCGAATGGATCGACTCGGGCTGGGTCAATGTGCTGGGCGGTTGTTGCGGCACGACGCCGGAGTTCTCGAAACTCTTCGCGGCGGCGGCGCAGGACAAAACGCCGCGTACTTGGCCGAAAGCGGATCCGAGCGAGACGGCGTACAGCGGACTGGAGACGTATCGCATCACGCCGGACCGGCCGTTCACCATGATCGGCGAGCGCTGCAACGTGACCGGCTCGCGCAAGTTCGCGCGCTTGATTCAGGAAAAGCAGTATGAAGAGGCGCTGAGCGTTGCGGCGAAGCAGGTCGAGGATGGCGCGAACGTCATCGATATTTGCATGGACGAGGGCATGCTCGACGCCAAGGCCGAGATGACGCATTTCCTGAACCTGCTGGCCAGCGAGCCGGATATCGCCAGGATTCCGGTGATGCTCGATTCCTCGAAGTTCAGCGTGATCGAGGCTGGGTTGAAATGCGTACAGGGCAAGGCCATCGTGAATTCGATCAGCCTGAAGGAAGGCGAGGAGGAATTCAAACGGCGCGCGAAAATCTGCCGCCGTCATGGCGCGGCCGTCATCGTGATGGCGTTCGATGAAAACGGCCAGGCCGATACAACGGCGCGGCGGATCGAGATTTGCGGGCGCGCGTATCGCATCCTGGTGGACGAGGTTGGCTATCCGCCTGCGGACATTATCTTCGACCTGAACATCTTCCCCGTCGCCACGGGCATGGAGGAGCATCGGGAGAACGCGGTGTCCTACTACGAAGGCGTGCGCTGGGTGAAGGCGAACTTGCCACACTGCCGGGTGAGCGGCGGCGTGAGCAATGTCTCGTTTTCCTTTCGCGGCAACAACGCGGTGCGCGAGGCGATTCATAGCGCGTTCCTCTATCACGGCGTGCAGGCCGGGATGGACATGGGCATTGTGAACGCCGGCATGCTCGAAGTGTACGAGGACATCGACAAGGAATTGCGCGAGCGTGTGGAGGATGTGCTGCTCGACCGGTGCGATGACGCGACGGAGCGCCTGATCGAATACGCTGAGCAAATCAAGGGACAAGGCGCGGAGAAAAAGGAAGCGGACGTGCAGGCGTGGCGCCATGAGCCGGTCGAGAAGCGGTTGGAGCATGCGCTGGTGAAAGGCATCATCGAACATGTGGATGCTGATACGGAAGAGGCGCATGTGATGTACGGCGCCCCGCTGAAGGTGATCGAAGGGCCGCTGATGGACGGGATGAACGTGGTCGGCGACCTGTTCGGCGCGGGCAAGATGTTCCTGCCGCAGGTGGTGAAGAGCGCGCGCGTGATGAAGAAATCCGTGGCGCACTTGACGCCGTTCATCGAGGCGGAAAAGCAGGAAGGCAAGCAGGCCGGGCGCGTGCTGATGGCCACGGTGAGGGGCGACGTGCATGACATCGGCAAGAACATCGTCGGCGTGGTGCTGGGCTGCAACAACTTTCAGGTGACCGACCTGGGCGTAATGGTTCCCTGCGATGAGATTCTGGACAAGGCGCTGGAACTCAAGGCGGACGTGATCGGGCTGAGCGGATTAATTACACCGAGCTTGGATGAGATGATCCACGTGGCGAAGGAACTGGAGCGCCGCGGGATGACGCTTCCGCTGCTGATCGGCGGCGCCACGACCAGCAAGATGCACACCGCGGTGAAGATCGCGCCGCATTACAGCGGTCCGGTCGTGCACGTGCTCGACGCCAGCCGCGCGGTCGGCGTGGTGCAGGCGTTGATCGAACCGACGTCGCGTGATGCGTTCGTGGAGCAGCTCCGCGAGGAATACGCGCAGCTGCGCGAGCAGCATGAGATCCGCCAGTCCGCGCGGAAAATGCTGACCATCGAACAGGCCCGCGCCAACAAGTTCGACGGCGGGTGGGAGGAGTATGCGCCGCCTAAGCCGGAATTCACCGGCGTGCGCGTGATCGAGGAATGGCCGCTCGACGACCTGCGCAATTACATCGACTGGACGCCGTTTTTCTCTGCGTGGGAAATCAACGGCAAGTATCCGCGTATCTTTGAGCATCGCGAGAAAGGGGAGGAGGCGCGCAAACTGTTCGACGACGCCAATGCGCTGCTGGATCGGATCGTCGATCACAAGTTGCTCACGGCGAAGGCTGTGTATGGCTTCTTTCCGGCTAACTCGATCGGCGACGATGTGGAACTCTATGCGGATGATAAACGGATTTCAGTGCGAGCTGTTTTGCGCTTTCTTCGTCAACAAGTGGAACATCATGCGAAAGACCAGCCGAATTATTGTCTCGCGGACTTTGTAGTTCCCAAACCACCAACCCCGAACATCAAACCCGACACTATCGGTATTTTCGCCTGCACGGCGGGATTCGGCGCGAAGGAACTCGCCGCGCAGTTCGAGGCGGATCATGACGATTACAACGCGATCATGGTCAAGGCGCTGGCCGACCGTTTGGCCGAGGCGCTGGCCGAAGCGCTGCATAAGCGCGTGCGCGAGGAATGGGGCTTTGGCAAGGATGAGAATCTGGACAACGAAGCGTTGATCCGCGAGCAATATCGCGGGATCCGTCCCGCGCCGGGGTATCCCGCCTGTCCCGATCATACGGAAAAAGGGAAAATCTGGAAGCTGCTCGATGTCGAGGCGAAGCTTGGGATGAAATTGACGGAAAGTTACGCCATGATTCCTGCCGCGGCGGTGAGCGGATTGTATTTCAGCCATCCCGGCGCGCAGTATTTCAACGTGCAGAAACTCGGCGTTGATCAGGTGGAAGACTACGCCCGGCGTAAAGGCTGGACGCTGGAAGAAGCTGAAAAATGGCTCGCGCCGAACTTGAACTACGAACCGGTGGACGCGAACGCTTGATGGGTCTAGGGTTTGGGGTCTAGGGTCTGGCGAATTTTCTGATGGGAACCAGCTGATTTCTGCTCGATGGCGTCGAGCATTATCTGCGCAGCTTCGCGTACCGCAGGACTGGGATTATTCAAGTCCTGCCTCAATAAACTCGGACTTGGCACGCCAAGCGGGCTGCCTTGCGGTTGTATTTCAAAATCGCTTCCTTCAGGCGCCTGAGTTATGTTCTGTATGATTATATTTACGTCTGGCGAATATAGTTTATCATTTGGGCCGATGGACGCAAATGACGATATGCTCATAATTGAATTTCCCCTCGATTCCTCACCGCCATTTCCATAGAAAATACCATTCTGTAAATCATACGCATAATAGCAACAATTCGGATATCCTGATAAATTGAAGAGCATCCCTCCGTTTGATGATGCGATAAGATTGGATGAATCTGCTGCTTGTTTTACATTGCGCACTAATGGAATCCAGGTGCGTGGCCAATCGCCATTTGTAATCCCAAGAATTTTCCATTTAGCTGTTCTCTTAGATTCATATTCTAAAAGACCGAGCGCAGTAGTGTGCCATTCGTTTAGATCTACATATTGACTTCCATCTTGCGCTTGCCAACGTCCTCGTTCTCTCCACGGAGGATTGTCAAGTCTAAGGAAAAAGAAGAACCAGCAAATGGAACATGGATAGCCGAATATTAGCATTGTTGTAATAAATGACATAATACGGTTTTTTCGGCGTTCATTCCACCAAACCATTATAAGCCAATGGAATAATATCATAATGATCAGGCAGATATTAAGATATACCTTCCATTTAGCTGTGGGTGGATGCGTCTCAACACTGATGGGAAGATATGTTTTGGGATCATAGATTACATTGGGTGAAAGGTGTTTCGCATTCCAGAATAGGAGCATAAAATAAGCCGCGGGAAGCATAAGCGTTAGGGCATTCCCGATGATGAAAAGCAGGTTGTAAGGCGATATGTTTTTTTCTTCAGATTGTAGTTTATGAGATATCATCTGTGATCGGCTGTATTTGACATTCGTTTTGATTCCAGATGAATAGACAACAGAAATAGAAGTGAGTTCTGAATAGTTTTAAAAAATATGGAGCGGGCCTGTAAGCCGGATTCTGTCGGGGATGGTCATTCATCTGGGACACATGTCGCCATGCGCCTCGAGCAGCCTACCCGGGCCTCCTAACGGCGCGGACCACGCCTCGGCCCCTATTTGGCCTTGCACCGGATGGGGTTTTCCAGGCCGCCGTGTCGCCACGACGCCGGTGCGCTCTTACCGCACCATTTCACCCTTGCCTGTGAAGACGGACTCCGCGGAGCCCGCGTTCCATCGGCGGTGTGTTTTCTGTTGCACTTTCCGTCGGATCGCCCCGCCTTGCTGTTGGCAAGCATCCTGTCCTGCGGTGTCCGGACTTTCCTCCACACGGCGCCGCTCCCCGCCGCCGCCGCACGCCTAGTCGAAACCAGGACCGCGGAAGCCGGCGGACGACGCCGCGCAGCGGCCATCCAGCCCGCTCCATAAGTTTGATTTTTCATCATCGCATGGCGATGCGCAATGTTTTTTCAATCGCCGCTTTTGGCGAATTTCATGATGTGAATGTCAGTTTCGGATCCGATTTATTGCGCGTATATTATATCAATATCGAATAAATATCGAGAAATAGTAATTTTTAGCTTGCAGTGTAAGTTAAATGCAACTTACGCTGGTAATAATTTGTTACAATTTCACTAGAAGCGCGTGTGAACGTTGCAGAAAGGAATTTATTCCCATGGCTAATGAAAAGCTGAACGAGGTGTATTCTGAAATGAAAGCGGCCGCGCAAGCCGAGGTGTTTTCGCAGATTCAACCCAAGCTGGCGCAGTTGCAGAAATTGATGACGGACCTTGAAGGATTGCTGGGCAGCGGCGCCCGTCCGAAACGGGGACGGCGTGGACGCAAGCCGGGCGCGGCCAAGAAAACTATCCGGAAAGCGACAAAGAAAGCGGCTAAGAAGGCTGCGAAGAAGGCCCCTAAAAAGGCGAAGGGCGGCAAGCGTGTGCCGAAGGGCGCTTTGGAAGACGCGCTGGTCAGCGCTCTGAAAAGCGCAGGCAAGCCGTTGTCGCCGGCGGGGCTGCGTGACGCGCTGCTCGCCATGCCCATGTTCAAATCGCACAATCCGAAAAATCTGTATTCGCAGATTTCGCAAAAGATCAAAAACGTGAAGCAAATTAAGAAGACCAAGGACGGTTATTCCGCTTCATAACTTGCGAGGGTTAACAGGATATAAAAAGGGCGCGGCTGATGAATAACACCGCGCCCGTTTTTTTATTTTTTACCATATTTTTTTAATCATCAGTGGATTGCTGTGGATCGGTTTTTTCTTCAAGTTTGAGCGCGGCGGAATTCACGCAATAGCGTTGCCCGGTCGGCTGCGGGCCGTCATTAAATACATGCCCCAGGTGCGCGCCGCATTTCGAACAAACGACTTCAATGCGCAGTTGAAACTGGCTCCGGTCTTCATGTCGCTCCAGCGCGTCATCGCTCGCCGGGCGCCAGAAGCTCGGCCAGCCGGAGCCGGAATTGTATTTATTATCCGATTCGAACAACTCATTGCCGCAGCATACGCAGCGATATACGCCTGCTTTTTTGCAGTCGTTATATTCGCCGGTGAATGCGCGTTCCGTTCCTTTTTTGCGCGTCACCTCATATTGCTGCGGGGTGAGCTGCTCCTGCCATTCTTGATCGGTTTTTTCCACATCATATGCCATTAGTCGTACCTCTCGCTGGGGATTGGCGCAAACGGCGGCAATTGACGCGGACTTTGATGATAACTACTGCATTCGGACTGGCAGCGTGAAAAAAAACATCGAACCGGCGCCTTGCGTGGTTTCCATGCCCACGGTTCCGCCGTGCGCTTCCACGCATCGTTTCACGAAACTCAAGCCTAATCCTAATCCGCGTTTTGCGAATTCATATTCGCCGGATGAGTGATGTGTAATATCGAGGCTGGAAAAGAAATCGTCAAATATAAACGGCCGGTCTTCCTCGGCGATGCCCACTCCCGTGTCGCTGATGCGGTAGATGACGCTCTTATGATCGGGGCTGATGCGCACGGCGGCGACGATATATCCTCCGTCCGGCGTGAACTTGATCGCATTCATCAGCAGCTGTTCGAGCGCCTCGCAAATCATTCTCTGGTCCATGAAGACCAGTGGCATGTCCGCCTCTGCGTCGACCATCAGGTTCAGATGACGCAATTCAAGAAACGGCGCCAGTTTCCTTTCAACCTCGCGCAGGCAATCCGCGGGCGGCGCCATCTCGCGTTTGATGATGCGATGATACGTTCCTGTTTGCGCGGCCGTGATGGCGCGATGCACGATTTTCTGCAGCCGGTCCGCTCCGTTGATCGCCGTATCCAAAGCGCTGATCAGAGTGGGCTCCTTGTTTTGCATGTCGCGGTTGATGATGTTCAGCATGCCGATGATCGACGAAAGCGGCGTGCGCAATTCATGCGAGGTGACGGTGATGAATGCGTTTTTCATCATCTCCAGCTGCTGCAATTCCGCCTTGAGTTGCTGTTGCGCTGCGTCGGATTCGTCCAGATCATGCGCAGTGTCGACGTCTTCTTTATCAATTTCTTTGCGCCGGCCATACGCCGCTTCGGCGAGTTGGATGCGATGCGCCAGGGCCACGCGGATCGCGCCGCGCAGGCGCTGTTCGCTGACTTCATCCGCCGTCATGCAATCGTCGGCTCCGGCGCACAGCGCGTCGAACGCTCGCGTTTCATCCGGCGACGGCAGCACGGCGATCAACGGCGCGCCGGGCATGCGCCGGCGCAGTTCGTCCAGTTTTCCGGCGCATTGACCGTCATCTTGCTCGCCAAGCCAGAATAACACGGCGCAGCAGGATTCTTCCCGGAACAAGCGAACAGCCTCGTTCAGGTTGACCGCCGATTCCAGGGCGCAGGCCAGCATCCGGCCGCCGTAGAAGGAATAGCGCTCCATTCCCTGTCGCGGCGCGCCGATCAACAGCGTGCGCAACGGAGCGGGTTTTAAGGGGCGCGCGACTTGATCGCCCTGGGGATGCTGTGGCAATGAATTATTCATTATGCATTATTATTTTATACGCCGATGTTTTCGGCGCGGTTCATTTTAATTCACGCAAACACCGGATGATTCAATTGCCGGTTGATTTGCTGTTTCGCACTGCGCACAATTGCGCTTGTATGCTTGCATCAATCGAGGACTGATGACAACCGATTCTGCCATTCCGGATTCTTTTTCCGTTTCATGCATCGTGCGCGGCGCGCTGCTGACGCCTCTTCCGGGCGCCGGCGACGCCGTGCGATGGGAGCCGGATGGCGCGCTGGCGATTGGATCGGATGGCCGCATTCTCGCTTCCGGTTCGGCGAACGAAATTCTCGGCCGTTTTCCCGGCGCGGCAGTGGACGATTTCAGCGGCCGATTGATCCTGCCCGCCTTCGTGGATGCGCATTTGCATTTTCCGCAGCTCGACATCATCGGCAGTCTCGGGGACAGCTTGCTCGAATGGCTGGAAAACAGCGCGCTACCGGCTGAATTACGCATGACCGATAGCCGCTACACCGAGATCGCCGCGCACATCCTGATCCAAACATTGTTGACACACGGCATCGCCACAGCCGTCATTTACTCCTCGTCGCACACGGATGCGACCCGCACACTATTCGCCGAAGCGGAACGGAGCGGCATGCGCGCGCTGATCGGCAAGGTCAGCATGGATCGCCATGCGCCCGCGGCTCTGCTTTCCGATGCGGATCGCGACGTTGAGCAAACCGCCCGGCTGATCGAGAAGTGGCATCAGCGCACACCGCTGCTGCATTACGTCGTGACGCCGCGTTTCGCGCCGTGCTGCTCGGACGAGTTGCTGCGAGGCTGCGGCGAATGGCTGCGCAGCCATCCGGATTTACGCTTGCAGACGCACTTCGCGGAAACTCGCGCGGAATGCGACTGGGTGCGCGAACTTTTTCCCCACGACCGCGACTATCTCGCCGTATATGAGCGGTGCGGCTTGCTCGGGCCGCGGACGATCCTGGGTCATGCGATCCAGATCGACGCCGCCATCGCAGAGCGCATCGCCGAATCCGGCGCGGCTGTGGCGCACTGCCCCTCATCTAATCTATTTCTCGGCAGCGGATTGATTCCACTTGAGCTGCTGGAAAAATTTAACGTGCGCGTGGGGCTGGGGAGCGATATTGGCGCCGGAACATCTGTTTCGATGTGGCGCACGATGCTTGCTGCGTATCAGGTTCAGCGGCTGCGCGGACGCGCGCTTTCACCGGGCAGGCTGCTGAAGATGGCCACCTGGCAAGGCGCCCGGGCGTTGGGTTTGGAGCAGGAGACTGGCGCCTTGATTCCCGGTTTGTTCGCGGATTTTCAGGTGATCGATTGGCAACGGCATCCGCTGCTGAAGCGCAGGATGGAGCAAGGCGCGGTTGATGCGGATGCGGTCATCTCAGCCCTGATCGCTCATGCCGACGACCGCGTAACTGAGGAAGTTCGGGTGTTGAATCGCCCCATTTGGCAGCAGCCGGTGAATGGATAACTGATGTTATCGCGCCAACTTTGGAGTGCGCAGGCCATGCCTGCGCCGTGATCGGTGGAATTAATTCTTAAAGGCTATGCACTGGGCGCTCCACCAAGGCGGCGGCATGGCCGCCGCAGTCCAAGGCGTCTGAGGCGCGTAACATCAATCAATAAGTTTTGCATCTAGTGCGTCTTTATCCCATGATACATCGCCGCAGCCTTTGCGCTGGTTTTCATGCCGCGCGAGGATGAAGAGGAAGTCGCTCAGGCGGTTAAGAAAAACCAGGCACGTTCGGGATACGCTCTGTTCGCGTTCGATCAATCCGACGATTAATCGCTCCACACGGCGGATCACGGCGCGCGCCACATGCAGCGCCGAGGCCGCCGGAGAGCCGCCGGGCAGGATGAACTGCTGGAGCGGAGGCAATCCGGCGTCGAGTTCGTCGATGCGGCGCTCCATCCAGTCCACGTCGCGTTGTTCGACGCACGGATAATCCTCCGGCGGATGGTCGTCCTCGCAGGCCAGCATCGCGCCAAGGTTGAACAGCAGATGCTGGATGCGCGTCAGATCATTATCCAGTTGTTTCCGTTCTTCCGTCGCTTCGCCGGTCAGCAGCGAGCGCGCCAAGCCGATATGCGACGACGCCACGTCCAGCGCGCCGCAGGCCTCGAGCCGCGGTGAATTTTTCGGCACGCGCCGTCCGCTGAACAGCGACGTCTCGCCCGTGTCGCCCGTGCGAGTGTAAATGCTGGATTTTTTATGCTGAGACATGCTTGGCGGCCGCTCCTTTTTTTTGACAGGATGAACGGGATGGACGGGATTTTTTGTTACTCTTTTGTACAGGGATATTGGATCGTAACCTCAAATCTTAATCGAGAAATCTGAGCATTTTGTGTCTCATTTTCTGCCTGCGCCGCCGCTCCGAATACCGCCGCGACAACTCCAATGCCGCCTTTGACTTTATTCTGATCCATTGCGGTGATTGCAACATCAAAGCTAACTTTTGAGCGGAGGTTGTCACCGTCGAAATACTGGTCGTTACTACCTTTTTGTGTGTGGATTGATTGCGGCGCCGGGCGATTGCACACGTTTCTGCGCGGATTCCACACCTTCAATGATTTGCACAAGTGATTCTTCAATAAATTCTTTCAGGTTCATCATTTTTCTCCTGTTGATCCAGTTAATCCTGTCAAAAAAATCGGGAAAATACCTGTCATTCAATTGCTCGTTTCACTGGATTCGGCGCGTTCGCGGATGAAGATCTGCGGGCTGAAGTTTCGCCAGACGATGTTTCCCAGCGCCAGACCGATGCCATCCATCACCAAATCGCTGTCGTTCCAGCCGCGCCAATAGACGAACACCTCCTGATGCCATTCGTCGCTGACGCCCCAAAGCAGCCCCAGCGCCAAGGTCCACGCCGCGCATTGCCAGGGGCGCAGACCGGGAAAGGTGTGATTCAGCGCGCGGGACATCAGAATGCCTGTGACGCAATAAAGCAGGAGATGAGCCACGGGCGTCAGATCAAGCGGACCAGTGCTCGGAAATTGGTCGCCCGGTGTGTGCGACAGCATGAAATTCACTCCGAGCCAGGCGAATAGCGGCAACCAGAAAAAACGGCGCATAGGATTCTCTCGCGTATCATTTGTTGAAATGAGATGCAATAAATCGTCTATCGTCCGATCTCTATTTGTCAATCCCAGTTCGATTGAGAGGGCGAATCTTGACGGCGATGGACTTCAAACCGGATTCTCTTTTGTCGGCCCCGGTTATTATATCAACAAAAATTTCACGAATTACAGCTGTTTTTTTGGAGCGATGAAGGCGAGAATGGCGCCTGAAGGATCTTAAATTGTGAGCGAAGCATGGACCGTCCCGCATTCATCCCTTGACAGCTGAAGGGAGCGCGTTTAAAAGCAACATTCGGTCGTTCGTAAAATGCTTCAGCGGAACGGCTAGCGTAAACATCAAACCACATCATAATTTTTTTCCAAGGAAACAAAAAAACCATGGCACGCATCCTGATCGCAGACTCTCTGAGCGCGGAGGGCGTGAAGATTCTTCAAGCCGGCGGCGCGTTCGAGGTGGACAATCGTCCAGACATCACTCCCGAACAATTGCTCGAGGACATCGCTCAATACGACGCGGTTGTGATTCGCAGCCGTTCGAAGATTCCCAAGGAAGTGCTGCAAAAAGGAAGCAAGCTTAAAGTGGTCGGCCGGGCCGGCGCAGGGCTGGATAATGTGGATCTCGCCGCGGCGACCGAGCTGGGCGTAGTGGTGATGAACACTCCGGGCGGCAATACGATTTCCGCCGCGGAACATGCCTTTGGTCTGATGCTGTCGCTGGCGCGGAACATCCCGCAGGCCGACGCGTCGATGAAGGCGGGGCGCTGGGAAAAGAAGAAACTGACCGGCACCGAGGTGAACGGCAAGACGCTGGGCATCGTTGGACTGGGCCGCATCGGCATCGAATTCGCCAAGCGCGCCGAAGGCTTTAATATGCGCATTCTGGGCTTCGATCCCTTCGTCTCCGCGGACATCGCGAAGAGCTACAACATCGAATTATGCGAGCTGGACAAAGTGATGTGCGAATCGGACTTGATCACGATTCACTCGCCGAAAAACAAAGACACCATCGGCATGTTCAACGCCGGGGTTTTCAAGAAAATGAAAAAGAACGCCCTGCTGATCAATTGCGCGCGCGGCGGCATCGTGGTCGAACAGGATCTGATCGACGCGCTGGAAGCCGGAGAGATCGCGGGCGCGGCGCTCGATGTGTTTGAAGCTGAGCCGCTGCCCGAGGATTCTCCGTTGCGCAAATCGGGGAAACTGGTGCTGACTCCGCATCTGGCCGCCAGCACGGAAGAGGCGCAAGAGGGCGTGGCGGTGCAGGTGGCTGAGCAGATTGTGGACCTGCTCAAAACCGGGCAGATTCGCAACGCGGCGAATGCGCCGGACATCGCTCCGGACATCCTGGGCAAGGTGCGGCCGTACTTGCAGCTCGGCGAGCAGCTGGGCCGCTTCACCTCCCAGATGACTCCGTGGCCGGTTGTGAAGCTGAGCGTGCGTTACTTCGGCGAGGTGCTTGACTTGCCTGTTGCGCCGATCACGACGGCGATCGCCAAGGGCTTTGTGGAGCCGAAGGTCGATCCGCCGGTCAATTACGTCAACGCGATGAAACTGGCCGAGCGGATGGGCATCGAGATCACGGATACCCGCGATCATGAGAAGCTGGATTACCAGAACTTGCTCCAGCTGGAAGTGGAGAGCGAGTCGGGTGAAAAAACATTGGTCGCCGGCACGTTTTTCACTCGCACAACGCCCCGGATTGTGCAAATTAATGACAAGCGGGTGGTCGCCGAGCCTTCGGGGACGATGATCGTGCTGGAAAACAAGAACGTTCCCGGCGTCATCGGCGCTGTGACGACGCTGCTGGGCGAACAGAAAATCAATATCGGCGAGCTGACGTGGGGGCGCCGCGAAGATCAAAACGAAGCCATGACCCTGATCAACGTGGACTCCGAAGTCAGCAGCGGCATCATCGAACAAATTGAAAAACTGCCCAATATTAATTGGGCCAAACTTCTCACGGTGTGACAGACGTAATGACCATTGACAAAAACAAGTTGATCGCTTCCTTCACCAAGCGTTTTAATCATGCGCCGGAGGCTGTCTCGCGCGCGCCAGGCCGGGTGAATCTGATCGGGGAACACACGGACTATAACGAAGGCTTCGTCATGCCCGTGACGGTGGACCGCGAGGTGGCCATGGCTGGCCGGCTGAACGGAACCGCGTTGCTGCGAATCCACTCGATCGACTTCAACCAATCCGTGGAGCTTCCGATTGACCAGCTGACTCCGCAGAAAGAGCTGGACTGGAGCAATTACACCGCTGGCGTGGTGAAGCACCTTCAGAAAGCCGGACATACGGTGAAAGGCATGGATCTGGCTTTCACCGGCGATGTTCCGCGCGGCGCGGGGCTCTCCAGTTCCGCCGCGCTGGAGCTGTGTTCTTGTGTTTGCATCGAATTGCTTAACGGCATTGAACTGGATCCCATTGAGCGTGTGAAAATGTGCCAGCAGGTGGAAAATCAATATGTCGGTATGAACTGCGGCATCATGGATCAGTTTATCAGCAACATGGGCGACCAGACTCATTGCCTGGTGATTGATTGCCGTTCGCTGGAGTTCGAGCGCATCCCGTTGCAGTTGGGCGACTGCGAGATTGTGATCGCCGACACCCGCTCGCCGCACAAACTGACCTCCTCGGCTTATAACGAGCGCCGCAGCCAGTGCGAGGAGGGCGTCAAGCTCATTGGCAAAGCGCTCAAACGGAAAATCAGCGCGCTGCGCGATGTGAGTGTGGAAGAGATTCAGAAATTATCCGCGCAACTCCCCGAGCCGATCCGCTCTCGTTGTCAGCATGTAGTGAGTGAAAACGCGCGCGTGCAATTGGCGCGCGAGTTGCTGAAAGCCGGCAAGTTGGAAGAGTTCGGTTTGCTGATGAATCAGTCGCACATCAGTTTGCGGGTGGATTACGAGGTGTCCAGCGTGGAGTTGGACGAACTGGCCTGGACCGCATGGAGCATGCCCGGCGTGCTCGGTTCGCGCATGACCGGCGCCGGTTTCGGGGGATGCACCGTGACGCTCGTGCGTTCCTCGGAAGTCGAGACCTTGAAGAGCAAACTCGATGAACGATATTATGCTCCACGCGCGTTGGAGCCCCGCGTCTATCGCTGCATGCCCAGCGCCGGCGCCATTGCGGAGAAGATCTGAGCGATTCTGACGGCGCTGCATTTTCCCGGTAAAATCCTCCGGGGATCGGGGCGTCTCAATGCGCTAAGCGATTCCTTCCGAAGCATTTGCGCGGATCTGTCTGATATTGCGGTTGACATGTCCGCGCCAAAACGTGAATAATTCCATCAAATTGTTTGGACGCGCCCGGCAATCCAGCGCAGCGGCGGGAAACAAGCGGCTGGATGCGCATCTTGGAAACGGAGCGTATAAAAGATGGCCTTCCGGATCGGCAAACGCCACAAACTCAGCATCGGCGGCATCTCTACGATTGTCCTGATTCTGCTTTTGCACCTGATGATTTACGGCCCGCACGCACGAGAATATTCCCGGGCAAAGCAGGATTATGAAAACGCACGCAATCAGCTGCAATCCTTACAGTCGCGAAATCCCGGCCAGTTCAACAGGGCCGAGTTTGAGAAAAAGACGGAGGAATTTGAGGCGGAATTCAAGCAGTACCGCCAGCAATCCGACATTGACGTGAGGAAGATCTGGCTCGACGACTCTCCGGAAATGGAAGCGAAAAGGCGCGTCAAGGTCGACTCGCTGTTGAAAGATCTGCTTTTGTTTCGTGATCGGTTCGAAGATCCGCGACCTGAGCCGGGCAAGTATTCGGAAATGGATCGCAATGAATTGCGCAATGCCTGCATGCGTGATTTACGCGAATATCGCGAGGATCCAAACTGGGAAGATAAAAAGAACGAGAGAATCAAAATCGGATTGAGTTTTCTTAATCGGGAAGGCTGGAACTTCCCCCGCCGGGAAGATTTCCCCGCCAATCTGACGGAGAAAAACAGCAGCCGGCTCGTGGATGTGCTGGAGAAAATCAAGGGCTATTTCACGCTGCTGGATCTGACGGACCCCAAGCGCGATCTTGTTATGAAAGAACGTCGCGATCAGCTGTTCGCGCTGATGAATGTGATGAATTTTAATCCCAATCAGTTATATGTGCTCCACGCGGGACGGCAACTGCATCCGAATCTGGAAGGCTTCGGGGAACTTGTTCCGGTGTTGACCTGTTTGGCGAATGTGGATTTGATCGAACAACTAGCCAACCAGTATCAAAGAACCAGCCAGGAATACCGGTTTGAGCGTGATTTTTTTGTCGAAGGTTTTTTCAAACACGTGAACACCGCGAATTTGAGATATCCGCCGATAAAATTGACTCCGGAAGAAGAAGCGGATCCTAACGCCATGCATGTCAAGGCGTTCGAGGGAACTTATCAGCTCAAAGCGTTGCTGCGGCTGTTGGAAATGGCGCGCTGCAATGGCGTGGCGGACATCAAGTCCGTGTATCTACAGCTCCCAACCTTTATTTATGATCGTCCCGATGTCGAAGTTGCGGCTCAGGCTGCCGATGGAGCGCAGGCGGCGCCTCCGCAAACGAATAAGCGTTTCGGTCAACGTCCGGCTGAAGGGGCGGCGCCCAATCCGCCGGCGGCCGCGGCCAATACCGCTACGGCTCACGTTCCAAGACCCAAAGGCGCGCCGCTCGCCACTGTTTTACCGATCCGCATCATATTTACAGCGGACAGCATTGCGGCATGGAATTATCTCTGGGAAATAAGCCATTCAGACAAACTGTATGAAATCGACAGCCTTTCCATCACGGGCGATAAAAAAGGCAATTTGACTGTCGATGTGTTGATCGGCGCCGTTCCGTTCATTTTATCCATCTCCAGAATTGAGGGCATCACAGATCAAGGCGATCCGATTCAGCCTGAAGTCTCTGATGATGTGATGATGGCGGGTGAAACGCCGCAAGCCGATCAGGCGGCGGCGACAGGCAACGCCGGTGAGGCCGATGCGGCCGGCGCAACTCCAGCCGCTGCCGGAGCGCAGCCATGAAGATTGAAATATTCCGCCTTGATCAACGTCTGCTGGTATACCTGGAGGGGCAGCTCGTGCTGGACGTGCTGGAAGCGGTCAAGGCTGTCTATGAGCCTGTCGTGCAGCCGCCGCTGGAAACCGTGCTGGTCAGCCTGGGAAAAGTGGAATACATGGATTGCGCCGGGCTGGGTTCGTTGATTGAAATCAAAGTTCAGGCGCATAAGGCCCGCGCGCGGCTCAGCCTGGTCGCCCCGTCTCAGGAAGTGATGAACATCCTTGCCGTGTCCAAACTGGACGATGTGTTTGAGATCATCGACGGCATCGACGCTGAGCGCGTGATGCAGGAGATGAACACGCCGGAGCTGCGCATCCGTAAATACGATACGCGATCCAAGGTTCCTCCCGGCGGCATTTCATCCGTTTCGGCCAACATGTCCGGAGACATCTCGCTGGATTCCGAAGAGCAGGACGAGAAGGCTTGGGGCATGCACGTGCTGCAGCAACAGGAAAACGCCAATTCGCCTGCGGCGGAGCGGCCTTCTGCGGTTCCGGCGGGCAATCCCAATCCCACTCCGCATGAGGTGCGCGTGGCGCTGGAGGAATACTGCCGCGAGGCCGTGGAGCATCTGCGCAAGGGCGACCTGGACAATTCCGTGCAGTGCTATCAAAAGGCCATTGAGATTAATCCGAATTACATCCCGGCGCGCAACAACCTGGCGATTGTGTTTGAAAAGAAACCCGCCTGGCTGAATTTGGCCATTGAGCAATGGGAAGTTCTGCTGGAGCTCAGTGAAAAGCACGAGGATCCGAAGCATGCCGAGCGGGCGCGCAAGCATCTGGCCAAGCTCCGCTCCAAATAAAATCCGCCCGCCGCGTTTTCCATGTCGCATCCATCCAAAACCAAACATCGCAAGAAACGCAATTCTTTGCGCGCGCGCGCGCAATACCGGCTGGAATATGCCGCGTTTCGTCTGACAGCCGCCGTGCTGAGCCGCATCCCTTTTCACATCGCGCTGAAACTTGGCGCCGGGCTGGGCGGTTTTTGTTTTCGCGTTCTCGGAATCCGTAAAAAGATCGTGATGCAAAATCTTCAGCGCGCTTTTCCCGGAAAAAGCGAAGCATGGCGGCGGGACACAGCGCTGCGGCATTTCCGCAACGCAGGCATGCTCGCCGTGGAGGTCATGCTGCTGCGCGACATCGCCAACCTGCCCGAAGCTGAATTCAGCCGCCGCATCGAGCTTCATGGCGAGGAGCATCTGCGCGCACTGGGATGGGGCGAGCAACCTTATGTCATGTGCACCGCGCACACCGGCAATTGGGAACTCGACGGCATTTTCGCCGGACGTCGCGAGATGAATTTCTCCGCGCTGGTCAAACGGATTCACAATCCGCATTTGGATCGCTGGATCAACGATGCGCGTCAATGCACCGGCACGCGGACGATCTATCTGAAAAAAATCAAGAGCGTCTATCGCCATGTGCGGGATAGCCGGGGCGGCATTTGTTTTCTGAACGATCAAGATGCGCGCAAGCAAGGCGAGTTCATCGAGTTCTTTGGGCGGCCTGCCTCCACCTTCGCCGGACCGGCCTTTTTCGCGCTGAAGTTCGGCATTCCGTTCGTGCCGATTTTTCAATATCGCCGCCCGGATGATCCGGCGCGCCATGTCATCGTGGTCCAGCCGCCCATCCAGCCGCCGGAGCAGCTTCAACAGGATGAACAGCTCCATTATCTGCTGATTGAATTCAATCGCCGCCTCGAAGACTTCATCCGCGAACATCCCGATCAATATTTCTGGATGCATAACCGCTGGAAAACGCAACCGAAGAAACCCGTTTAAAAAAACTTGTCGATCTTCCTTTCCATGTGAATGATTGACGCAGCCATGCAAACGAAAAGGCGGCGGCGCGCTTGAAACTTCACATTGTCATCCCCTGGTTCGGAGAACGCAGCGGCGGCGCGGAAATTTACGCGCATGGGCTGGCTCGCGCTTTGACGCAGGCGGGGCATGCGGTGGAAGTTTTGACGACATGCTGCCGCGATCCCTTTTCGGATTGGTCCGCGTCGCAACTGCCTGCGGGCGAATCGCAGGTGGACGGTCTGACGGTGCGGCGTTTTCCGCCGGATCCGCGCGACGCGGCGCTGTATGCGCGTTTGGAACTCAAGGCGCGCAATGGCTGCGCGTTGACGGACGCCGAGGAGCGCGCTTGGATCCGCAACAGCATCAACAGCGACACGCTGACGGAATTCATCGGGCGCAACCGCGCCTCCGGTCATTTCATCTTTCTGCCCTATCTGTATGGCGTGACTTTTTTCGGCTTGCGCGCGGCAGGCGGACGTGGCTGGCTGGTTCCCTGCCTGCACAACGAAAGCGCCGCGTACTTCCGCATTTTCGACGAGATGTTCACTCGCGCGCGCGGCGCGATGTTTCTCAGCCAACCGGAGATGGACTTCGCGCGGATACGCTATGGCCTGCCGTTCGAAAAATGCAAGCTGATCCGTGGCGGAATCGAAACGCAGCCGGGCGATGCGGAGCGTTTCCGCCGCGCGCATGGCATCGAAAAGGATTACCTGCTGTATCTCGGACGGCTCGTGCCGGGCAAAGGCGCGGATGTGCTGGTGAATTGTTATCGGCGCGGACTGGAATGCGGCGACGCGCTGCCGGATCTGGTGCTGATCGGCGAAGGCGAAGCGATGGACAGCTGCGGCGGTCGTGTGCGGACGCTGGGTTATTTGCCCGACCAGGACGTGCGCGACGCGATGAGCGGCTGCCTTGCGCTGTGCCAGCCGTCGTTTTACGAGTCGTTCTCCATCGTGCTGCTGGAAAACTGGCTGCATGGCCGTCCGGCTATCGTCAACGCGCACTGCGACGTGACGCGCGAGCATTGCCGCGCGAGCGGCGGAGGGCTTTGGTTCGCGGACAGCAGCGAATTTCGCGCCTGCGTGAGTTGGCTGCGCGAGGATGCGAGCCGCGCAAGCGCCCTCGGCCAAGCAGGCAAGCGATACGTAGAGCAGAATTTCATCTGGCCGCGAACAACGCATGCGGTCGAGGAATTTATTCTCTGAGATGGCGAGGAAGAGTGAGATTAAGAGCAAGAGCAAAAGCAAGAGATGTTAAGGAGGCGAATGATGTTTATCGTTTTGGTCCATGTGCATGTGACGCCGGACTGCGTGGAGGCATTCCGGGCGGCGTCACTGGAGAACGCGCGCAACAGTGTGCAGGAGCCGGGATGCGCGCGCTTCGACGTGTTGCAGCAACAGGACGATCCGAATCGATTTGTGCTGGCCGAGGTGTATGATTCCGTGGAGGCTTCCGCGGCGCATAAGGAGACCGCGCACTATGCGCAGTGGCGCGATACAGTGGCGGAGTTGATGGCCGAACCGCGCAAGGGCGTGAAGTACGATAATTGTTTCCCTGACGACGCGGGCTGGCGCTGATTCCGCGAATATCAGCGCATGCGGCCTTGCTGCAGGGATTGCCGGGCGCGGGGCGGGCCGAAGACTTCCTTCATCAGGAACGCCGTGCGCAGATCGCCGAGGCCAAGCCGCACGCACTTTCGGGAGGGTTGTTGGACGCCGGTCGTATGCCGTCGGAGTTGAGCCTCGCGCAAGCGCTGACTTCGGGCGCGTTGCTCCAGGATTTCACTCACTCTCGGCTTTGGCGCTTCGTTTTCCTGATACATCGGCGCTGGAGGCGGCGGCGCTTGCGGTTCGCGCATGGCCGGTCGCGGTGGCGCGGGCTTTTTTTGCAGCTCGCCCAGATCAACGCCCAGCATTAACTCCGCGATTTCACGCACCGCTTCATTCACGCCAGCTTCGGGTTGAGCAGCCGGCGCCGGTGTGGAGATGGGCGGCTCGTTGAACTCATACGGGATGACTGGCTCTTCGCGCGGAGCGGCCGGCGCAGGCGGATATTCCCGGCGAGGCGCGTGTTCCGCTTGCCGTTCCTGAGCCTTTTTTATCACTTGCGAGAACCACTTGATCAACGCGCCGAAGGCCCAGATGATCGCCACGATAATGAAGAAAATGATTTCGAAAACATCTCCATTGGCCAAAACGGCGCTGAGCACGCATGCAGATGATGTCATGATCGGACCGGACTTTCCGCGCCGGAAAGATGGATAGCATCAGGCGATGAAATCGCGAAGCGCGGGCGGCGCCGGGAGCTTCCGGCGCTATGATGGCTCCAGGCGCCGCCCAATCAAACGCTTATTAAAAGGCGTTGGCAATTCTCATCATTTTTCCTTATCGCCCCTCAGGATTCGGATGTGATGGATTCTCCGGAGTGGCGATGTTTTCGCGCATCTTGGTGTCGGCCTTGACGTTCTGCATGTTGTAGTAATCCATCACGCCCAGATGGCCCTTGCGGAAGGCATCGGCGAGGGCCAGCGGCACCTGCGCTTCGGCCTCGACGACCTTCGCGCGCATTTCTTGTTCGCGCGCCTTGAACTCCTGCTCGGCGGCGATGGCCATGGCGCGGCGCTCCTCGGCCTTGGCCTGCGCCATTTTCTTGTCCGCCTCGGCTTTGTCGATGTTCAGTTTCGCGCCGATGTTGTCCCCCACGTCAATGTCGGCGATGTCGATGGACAGAATTTCAAAGCCGGTGCCGGAGTCCAGTCCTTTTTCCAGCACACGGCGTGAAATAATGTCCGGATTTTCCAGCACTTCCTTGTGCGATTCAGCCGAGCCGATGGAGGTGACGATGCCTTCGCCAACGCGCGCGATGATCGTTTCCTCCGTGGCGCCGCCGACGAGCCGTTCCAGGTTCGCGCGCACGGTGACGCGCGCCTTGGCCTTAAGCTGAATGCCGTCCTTCGCCACGGCTTCGACGACGGATTTTCCTTTACGCGGATCCGGGCAGTCGATCACGGCGGGTTTCACGCTCATCTGCACGGCCTCGAGCACGTTGCGGCCGGCCAAGTCGATCGCCGTGGCCTTCTCCCAGGTCAGCGGGATGTTCGCCTTATCCGCGGAGATCATCGCCGTGACCACGAGGCTCACATGGCCGTTCGAAAGGTAGTGGCTTTCCAGTTCATCCGTGGTGATGTTCAATCCCGCTTTGCTGGCCTGGATCAGGGGATTGACGATGTAGTTCGGATTCACGCGGCGGATGCGCATGCCGATCAGCGAGATCAGCGAAACGTTGGCCTTCGCCGCGATGGCGGCAAGATACAACCGCACGGGAATGAAATAGAAAAAAGCGAATAAACCGATGAGCAGCACAAATCCAATGACGACATAGATCAGTTCGGTTGGCATAATGATGTTCTCCTTTGTCTCAGGTTGATGTTGCTATGTTAATTTTCAAAATTTCCGGTTTGCGGGACGTCGTCCACAACAAGTTGCGCACCGTCAATACCGAGCACCACGATTGCTTTGCCGCTTTCAATGTATTCGCCCTGCGCCCGTGCGTCAAGACGGCGGCCGTTGATCTCAACCATGCCGCCGGGGCGCAGCACGCTGAGCGTCACACCCACGCTGCCGATCAATTCCGCGAGCGAGGCGTCCGTGCTGACGTAGCCGTCCTGCGCTTTCATCTCGCTCTTCAAACTGAATCCGCGCACGAACAGGACGAAGATCCCAAAGCCGCCCGCGACGACAAACGCCAGGCCGAACAAAAACATTCCCAACAACGATGACCAGGATGTCATGAAGAAATCCATCGCGAATGTCTGTATAGTTGACCTTAATCCACCAATTTAAAATTCAAAATTCGAAATCCGAAACTAATTCTCAATTCAAAATTCCAATAATCAAAATGAAGCGGTCGTTTGATCCGCCATGATTTGTCGGAATGGTCGGACTGGTCTGACAAGTCCGACCGAAAAGCCACTAGATTCCGGCCTCTCGGTGGGCCAAGGCCCACCCTACAGTCTGCGTTCAACCAGCATCCAGCATCAAGCGTTTTTCGATTCTTCCTCCGGCGCGGGCGCGACAACGACTTGCTGGCCATCGGAGGCGATCACGCGCACTCGCGTTCCTTTTTCCAGATATGAGCCTTGGGTGCGCGCGTCGAGCCGTTTGCCCGCGATCACCACCATGCCCGAGGGCCGCAGCACGCTTTGCGCCTCGCCGATCATGCCGATCAGATCGTCACGGCGCTCCGCGCTCACATAGCCCGCCTTGGAGTCCAGCGTGGCGTCCAGCCCGACGATGCGCATGAAAAACGACGAGCGGATGTAGAACATCGAGGCGACGGCCAGCGCTCCGCCGATGATGATCGTGACTCCCGTCATCCGGATCGGACCGGACACCGCGTCCCAGGTCAGCGCCATGCCTTGCGGCATTTCGAACATGGCCAGGAAGATGCTCAGCGTCAGGCAGATGATGCCGCTGATGCCGGCCACGCCAAAGCCGGGAATGACGAAGATTTCCGCAGCGAGCAGACCGATGCCCGTGATGAACAGAATGATTTCGATCCAGCCGGAGTTTTGCAGGAAGTAGCTGGCCCAGAAGAAGATACCGATGAAGAAGCAGCCGAGGATGCCAGGCACGCCAAAGCCCGGCGTGCGCATTTCCGTGAACAGGCCGACGAGACCGAGTCCGAGAAAAATCCACGCATAGCCCGTCACGGCCAGCGCGAATTTATCCAGCGACATCAGCTCGAATATTTCCTCTTTCTCGAATTTCATGTTCAAGTCATCGTAAACATCCTCAGGGCGGTCGAGCGTTTTGATCGCCAGCCCGGCCTGCACCGCTTCCTTGGCAGTCAGGGAGAGCAGTTCGCCTTCCTTCACGATGCCGGGGATTTCATATTTTCGATCGACAAACGCCTCGGCCAGGTCCACCGGGTGGTTTTTCGCCTCGGCGGCGGAGCGGAATTCGGCGAGTGTAAAACTGTAGATTTTGGCCTGCACGTCCTCGCCCAGGCTTCCGATGCTCTGGCCGGTTCCGAGGATTGGCGTGGATGCGCCAATGTTGCCGCCGGGCGCCATGTAGATGTTGTCGCAGGACAGGCTGATCAGCGCTCCCGCCGAGATGGCGTCATGCACATAGATCGTCGTCACCATCGGCGCCTGGATCAACGCCTTTTTAATATGCGACATTTCCGCCAGATCCCCGCCGGGAGTGTCGATTTCCAGCAAGAGCATCGCTGCGCCGGCGTCAGTCGCGGCCTGGATCGCGCGCCGCACTTGCAGCGTCATTTTCGCTCCCACCTCGCCGGTGAGTTTCGTGCGATAAACGAGGGGCCGCAGGCTTCTATCGGGCAGCACGGGTTCGGCCGGCTGGCGCTGCGACATCGCCACGGGCTGCTCGATGGCTCCTTCTTCTTCTCCCTCCTCGGCGGCATGGCTTTCCGGCGCAGGCTCCACTTCCTGGAATTCGGTCTCCTGTTTCTTTTGCTGCTCAGCCTCTTCCTTTTTTTGCTCACGTTCCTCTTTGTATTGCTCGACTTTCTTCGCGCCCCATTCGAGCCCTTTTTCCAGCTGCTCCAGGCTCTTGTCCGCGAGGCCTTTTTTTCGCTCTGCGAGTTCTTTTTCCGTGAGTTCTTTGTTCTCATCGGCGCCCAACGCACGGGGCGCAACGGCACAGAGCATGATCAGCAGCGCAATACTGAAGCATACGCCGCCTGTCCGTCGCAGCATTTTTATGAATCGCATCATGTTCATCTCAGGTGTATTCTGCCTTTCTCTACGCGTATTAAAGGACAATTGGATGGTTGATTCAATGGATTTCGACAACTAATATGGCCGCTTGGTTCCTCGAATGAAAGAAAAAAAGCATAGGCGCGCAAATACCGGCGATGGAAAGGCGATCAATGGACCCCGACGATTTTGAGGTTTGCCTTTGTTTCCATGTGAATCTGCGCAAGCTGATCACGCACCACCGGCTGAATCAGCCTAAGGTGGCGTCGCAAATGTCGGAATGTTTCGGCGCGGGCACGGGCTGCGGCTTTTGCCGGCCGTTTCTGGAGAGCGTGTTCCGGCAATTGCAGGAGACGGGCGAAGCGTCGATCGAAGTGGCCGCCGGGGAATATCAGCGTCGCCGCAAGGCGTATCACAACCGCACCGGCTTCGACCGCAAATCGCTCGACAGCCTGATGCCGCCGGTGGAACTCAATCCCGACGAACTGTTGGACGACATCGATGAAGACTTGAAACTTGATTGAACCTGAAAGGTTGTCGGGAAATAATGATTGATCACGCGGCGTGTCTTTGGCTATCGTTCGCTGTGCAGATACGGTTCTAAGGTTGGATACATCCCAAGGAGCGCGGATACAATGAAGAGAAGCGTGGCGATTTTTATTTTGCTGCTGATCACAGCGGCGTTCAGCGCGTGCATTACGATCAATCGGAATCCTGCCGAGGCTGAGCCGCAGCCGGGCGCACAAGTCCAGGCCGAGGATCAGGCGACTTCCGCAACAGCGACGGCGGACGTGAAGGAGGGCGATCAAGCGTCCTCGCCATCGGCGCAGACCAAGCAGCCCGGTCAGCCGCAGCCTCCGCAACAACAAGCCCCTGGCGCCCAGCAACAGCAAGCCGCTGCGCAAAACGGCGCCGCTAAAGGCAAGATCGGCAAGGCGTTCGATGATGTGATCAAGGATCATGAGAAGATCGAGGGCTTCTTCACGTTCTACTGGGACAAGGAGCAGAATTCCCTCTATATGGAAATTCTGCCGTCGCAACTGGACACAATGTACCTATGCTCCGTCTCGCGCGACCGGGCGGAATCCTCGATTTTCCATTCCGCAGAGATGATGCAGAATTTTCCGTTCGAATTCCGGCGCGTGGGCCGGCGGATTCAGATGCTGCATAAGAACGTGTATTTCCGCGCGGACAAGGATGCGGCGTTCAGCCGGGCCGTGGAGCGCGACAAGAGCGACTCCATCGTGGCTTCGGCCAATGTGGAGTGCGATCCGCATCCCGAGCGGCGCAGCATTCTGGTCAACGCCGCCGCGCTGTTCATGCGCGATCCGGCCAATGTGCAGAAACTGGGCGTGCAGGTCGATATGGGCAACTCCTTCTGGGCGCTGGTCAAATCTTACCCGGAAAACAGCGAGGTGCAAGTGACGCTGAATTTCAACGGCCAAGGCGCAAGCCGGATGGACACGATCCCGGAGGACGATAACTTTTTTCATACGTACCATTATAGTCTGCACAAACTGCCCGACTCGGATTACAAGCCGCGTCCAGCCGATGAGCGCGTCGGCGTTTTTTATACGATGTATCAGGATTACACCAGCCTGTTGCGCGAAGAGCCCTACGTGCGGCTGGTTCGGCGCTGGAATCTGCAAAAAGCCGAACCGCGCTTCGAACTTTCGCCGCCGAAAAAACCGATTGTCTGGTGGATCGAAAACACCGTGCCGGTGGAATACAGGGACACAGTGAAGGCGGGAGTGCTGGAATGGAACAAGGCCTTTGAGAAGATCGGTTTCAAGGATCCGATTGAGGTCAAGCAAATGCCCGACGATGCGGATTGGGAGGCGGGCGATTCGCGCTACAATGTGATTCGTTGGATGATGCTGCCGGAAAAAGGCATCGCTGTCGGGCCGGCGCATAGCAATCCGCTGACTGGCGAGATTTACAGCGCGGACATCCGCTTCAGCGCGGAATGGGTGCGATTCGCGTATACCCAGTATGAACGGCTGGCCGATCCGCTGCATGGCGACGCCGAGGCCGAGGCTGCGGCGATGGGACCGGGGCATTGGGACGATCCGATGAACGCTGCGATGGGCTACGGCAGCTGCAACTATGGGGCGTACAAATCGCAGGAGGCGGCGTTTGCCTGGGACGTGCTGGCGGCGCGCGCGGCGGCGGATGGAACAGAAGCGTCTGTTTCGCGCGAAGATTTCGTCAAGGCGGTGATCTTCGATGTGATTTGCCATGAAGTGGGCCATACGCTTGGGCTGGCGCATAACTTCAAGGGCAGCTCGGCCTATACGATGGAGCAGTTGCAGGATCCGGAGTTCACCAGGCAAAACGGCATCTCCGCGTCGATCATGGATTACACACCGATCAGCATCTTTCCCAAAAGCGAAAAGCAAGGCGAGTACTGGCAATCCACGGTCGGTCCGTACGACTGCTGGGCGATTGAATACGCGTATAGCGAACCGGATCCGGACAGCGGCGAGAGCGAGGGGGAAATGCTCAAGCGCATCTTGAGCAAGGCGGGCGATCCGATGCTGGTTTATGGTTCGGACATGGACGTGCGCGGCGGCGCCATGGGCATCGATCCGAAGTGCCAGTTGTTCGATCTTGGCGCGGACGCCGTGGAATGGCGCGAGGTCAATCTGAAGATCGGCCAGGAGTTGCTGACCAATATGAGCGCGTTGTTTGAAAAGCAAGGTCAGCCGTACAACCACATGCGCATCGCCTTCAGCATGGCGCTTTATCAATACCGCCGTTCGGTCGATTCGATGTGCGCGTTCATCGGCGGCATCGATCATACGCGCGTGCGCGCCGGCGATCCGGGTGAACGGCTGCCGTTCGAGCCGGTTTCGCCCGAGGAACAACAGCGCGCGCTGGCGTTCCTCAAGCAGCACGTCTTCAGCGTCGATGCGTTGCGCTTCGATCCGGTGCAATTGAAGAAACTGGCGCCGAGTTATTACTATACATACAGCGGCGAGCCGTACAACGACCGGATTGATTATCCGGTGCATACGGTGATTGCGGAGATGCATCAGGACGCGTTGAACCAGTTGTTCGATCCATTGCGGCTGCAGCGCGTGCTGGATCTGGAGCTTTACGTCGAAGAGGGCGGCGCGAGTTTCAGCATTGCGGACATCTTCAACGAAGTGCGCGGCGCCGTATGGTCGGAATTGGACGGGCCGCAGAATGTAAATGCTTATCGTCGTTCGCTGCAACGGATGCACGCGCAAAAAATGATCGACCTGATGCTGGCTTCCTATGGCGGCGCGCCGTACGACGCCAAGATGCTGGCCCGCGCCAGTCTGAGGCAGATCCGCGACGGCATCGCCGCGGCGTTGCAGCAGGGCGGCATGGACGCCCTCACGCGGGCGCATTGGAGCGAGACGCAGGATCTGATTCGCGCCGCGCTGGAGGCCCAGATCTCGCGCGAATCGTATTAAGCGCCGCATAGAAAGAATGCATGGATCCGCAGCAGCTCATGACCGTCGCGCTGCAACTCGCCGTCACCCTCATCGCGGTGGCGGTTCCGATGTCTTTTTATGCGCTGTTGATCTGGACCTTTGACCGCTTCGAGCGCGAACCGGCATGGCGCCTGATCGCGGCGTTTGTCTGGGGCGCGATCCCGGCGGTCGCTGGCAGCATCATCTTCACCGAGATTCTATACACGCCCTTGCGCTTCACGTTGGGCGCCGAGGACGACGCCCAGTTTCTCATCCGCGTCGCCATGGCCCCTGCCGTGGAGGAAATCCTCAAAGCCGGCGCGGTCTGGATGATGTACCGCCTGCATCCGCTGGAGTTCGACGGTTGGATCGACGGCCTGGTGTACGGCGCGATGGCGGGTTTCGGCTTTGGCTTTGTCGAGAACGTCGGCTACCTGATGAGCGCGCATACGTACGACAGTTGGCTGTCGATTTATCTTTTGCGCGTGATCACCTTCGGCTTCATGCATGGATTTTACACCGCCTTGACCGGCGTCGGCTTCGGCGTCGCCCGGTGGGAGCGCGATCCGGCGCGGCGCGGATCGGCGATCTTTGGCTGTCTGATCCTGGCGATCATGGCGCACAGCATCCACAACATCGGATGCGAACTTTCCGGCGGCGCCGGGAAGTCTGTCGCGATTTTGAATTACGGTTTGATGCTGTTCGTGATGGCTGTGTTGTATGTCGCTTCCACGCAACGCGCGCGGAGAACTCTGCGTAAATACCTGGCCGACGAAGCGCCGGAGGTGCTTTCGCAAAGGGAGTATAAGAGCGTCTGTTGCTCCCGGTTTGGCGGGATGAACATCTTTCATCCGCACTGGCGCAAAAGACGCCGCCTGGTGCAGCTCTGCGCGGAACTGGCCCAAAAGAAACGTCAGCGCGCGCGCATGGGCGACGAATCCGGCAACGACGCCGAAATCGAACGCCTGCGCAACGAACTGCGCCAATGGCCGCATCGCTAGATTATCTCTTCATAGCCTTGTATATATGCGACCTGATCCAAGTCGGAGAAGAATTTCCGGAGGTCTTCAAGATACTTCCTTTTATAAGAGGAATGTTTTTTTTGAATATGAAGTATGATTTCGTTTTTGTTGATTTCCTGGAACCACAATTCAAGCAGTCCGCGCAGGCCCCATTTATCTTCATGGATCGGCTCTTGTTGTTCAGCGGTGATGGCAAGGTCGCTGCACAGCTGCTTCATGCTCCAAGGCTTTGACTCATCAAAGCGCAGCTTCAATCGATAGATTCGTGGTTCAATGGTTTCCATAACACATGTGTGTCTTCCTATAGTTAGGCGTCTTTCATTGTTCCATCTGATCAATCAGCATTTCAAGATACGCGTCATTGCCTTTCAATGCCCACATGCTTCTCTTTAGTTTCAGAGATTTAAGAATTCGGCCTGTTCGCAAATCAATTAAGGAACCGTATAGGTATGTGATTTTTTGTTCGCGCAAAGCGCCATCGAATCGATCGGAATAGTTGAAAGTTAGAGCATAAACAGACTTCACTTCGGTTGCATTATATTGATCAATATCTCCGCGTACTGCCTCATCTTTCAAATCGACATCGATGTTCGTTCTGGCAAGTCTTCGGGCGACATCTTCCGAAATCACGTCATATCCACGAGCTAGGAGAAGATTCTCCAGCTCACCGGTGAGCCCCAAGGTGTCAGGCCCTTTACATATAACAGTGATCGACTCGTTGCGTTTGAAGGCGGCATTCTTGTGGGTTGCAACACGAACGGTAGAGCAGCCTGAAAGTAGAGTCATCGCAAACAGTAGAAATGGTACATGAGACAAGTAGGATAGTTGTGAAGGCAATATTTGTGTGATCATATTTGGCATTTCCTATTTTTTCTATTAACCTTAGCTACGTTTAGTCATGCGCGACTTTTTTTGCGTCCTTCTACAAGTTTCTCGGTATGTAATAAATAGATTTTAAGGTGCTTAAGGAATGGTCAATATTTTCTCAATCAACTCTTTCGTGTCCAATATTGCCCGATATGTTTCTTCTTCACTGACTTTTTTTAATTTGTGAACTGCATCGTTACGTAACTTTCTGATAAGATGTGCTGTTTCTTTACCCTCCTTATCAATGATGTGATGAGAAAATGCTGTTTCTATCAATTTAAAAAGCTCTTTATTTTTTTCTCTATGCCCCTTATTTGCCAAGTTCACAAGAAGTTTTGGGTCAATGTTGTATAATTGTGTTTTTATCATGTCTTCTATTATTGAGCCGCAGAGAATTAAGGATGAACTATTAAGGCCATGCAGCCATGCCATCATAGCTTCTTCAAAATATGCTTTGAATTCAGAATTCTGTGCATGAATTGAAATTACCGTTGGTTTAAGCATTTTCGCTCTATCTATGTAATCTCCAACTATACTAACCATCAAACCTGAATACCCACCGCTTGCCATTTGATCAAAAATTTCCTCTGCATCCTGTATTTCCCATATTAAATCTATTAATCTTTTAGCAGATTTCCGTTCGGTCTCATCAGGAATGTAGATGAGTGTCCCCGGTGACCATATAAGATCATTAACAATAGATCTCCAAAGTGTGCCGAACTCGCTTGCCTGATCTTCTTTTAAGTTGAAGGACTTGTTATCAAAGTCATAGACAACTCGGAAAATTTGCAGCAGTTTTAATATACGGTCAGGAAGTGATAAAGGTTCGCTCATATTTATCTACTCCACTGTTTCTTACCAATTCACACGTAGCCAGTTTTCGGTCAATGCTTTGGGCATTTAATGTGGAATAAAATAATCCAAATAACCTATTCGTGTCAAAAGAAAAGGCGGGGAAGGGTTCCCCGCCGTTGGGTTTGTAGCGCCGGCGTCTCGCCGGCTGGATGGTCGCCGGGGACGGCGGCGCTACGATGGCAATCACTCCATGCCAACAACAGCGAGACATGCGTGTTTTATTCATCCTCGATTGGTTCTGTGTCAATCGTTGCCTGGCGTGGTCAATGCCGCGGGGCGCATTTCAGTTCCGCTACGCGCATCGTACTGTGGGCTTCCAGCCCACAGCTGGCGGCGGGTAAGATGCCCGCAGTACGAAGGCAACGTAACAATTCGTCAACTGAACTATGATGCGTCCTATGCTGCGTTTGAATGCGCCAAAGGCGCATGACATATCAGCCCAGGGCAACGCCCTGGGTATGCGCGTCACATCAGCCATGCCCTGA